>NZ_JBEZDL010000004.1:0-451634 GCF_040648295.1 Amycolatopsis sp. NPDC049159 | reverse complement strand
GCGCCGGGACCCGTGGGGGGGGTGTGGTTGTTTGTTTTAATCGTGGTGGCTCCCCTGTTTCCCACTCACGACCCCGGGCGACGGCGGCGGCAGCGGGGGGTGCGTGGTGACCGCCGTGGACGAGCCGCGCACCGCGGCAGCCGGGCCACGTACCGCGGCAGCCGGGCCGCGTACCGCGGCGGCCGAGCCGCGCATCGCGGCGGCCGAGCCGCGCACCGTGGTAGCAGAGCCGCGCATCGCGGCGGCCGAGCCGCGCACCGTGGTAGCAGAGCCGCGCATCGCGGCACCCGGGCCGCGCATCGCAGCAGCTGAGCTGCGCGCGGCTGCGGCTGCGGCCGTGCCGGACGTTGCGGCGGGCGGGCCGGTGGCTGCGGCTGCCGGTGTGGGCACTGCCTCGCCCGCTGCGGAGGTTGCTTCCACCGTCGCCGCTGCGGTCGGTGGTTCCGTGACCGAGCCGCCCGCTGCGAGTGGTGGTTCCGTGATCGAGCCGTCGTCCGCCGCGGACGGCGACTCCACCGCGGATGGCGACTCCACCGCGGACGGCGGCTCCACCGCGGGCGGCGGCACCACCACATCCGAAGGCGGCGGCGCCCCGAAGGCGCGGGCGCTGCCCGCTCCCTTCCTCGGGCTCGTCTTCGCCATGGGGCTCTCCTCCTTCGGCGACGCCGTCTGGCTGATCGCCCTCTCCGTCACCCTCGTGGGCACCGCCGGGCCCGCGCTCGCCGGGCTCGTGCTCGCGCTCGGTTCGCTCCCCAAAGTCCTCACCCTCCTGGTCGGCGGCGCCGTCGCCGATCGGACCGGGCCGCGGCGGGTGCTGA
The DNA here is from genome assembly GCF_040648295.1 of Amycolatopsis sp. NPDC049159. Taxonomy (NCBI): domain Bacteria; kingdom Bacillati; phylum Actinomycetota; class Actinomycetes; order Pseudonocardiales; family Pseudonocardiaceae; genus Amycolatopsis; species Amycolatopsis sp. NPDC049159. The sequence continues at coordinate 450,816 of NZ_JBEZDL010000004.1, read as the reverse complement.
TCGGCACCGATCTCATCCGGGCCGGGGCCATGCTCGGCGGGGCTGCCGCCGTGCTGCTCGCCGGGCCGTCCCTGCCGCTCCTCGCCGGGCTGATCGTCGTCATGGCCGTCGCCAGTGCCTTCTTCATCCCGGCCTCCGACGCGCTGCGGCCGAACCTGCTCCCGCCCGAGCACCTCGTGCGCGGCAACGCCGTCTACCTCGCCGCCGTGCGTGGGGGGCAGGCGGCCGGTGGGGCGCTCGGGTCGTGGCTCGCCGGGCTCGGGGGGCTCGTCGTCGTCGCTGCGGTCAACGGGGTCAGCTTCCTCGTCTCCGCCGTCGCCGCCGGGAACACCAAGACCCTCGCCAAGGCCGAACCCCGGGAGCGCGTCAAGGTCCGGCAGCTGGCCAAGGACGTCGGCGAAGGCTGCCGTTACGTCGCGAAGCGGCCGGCGCTGCGGGCCGCCATGATCGTCACCGGGCTGCTCGAACTCAGCGGTGCCGGGCCGATCAACCTCGGGCTCGTCCTGCTGGGCGGGAACCGGGGCGCCGGCTGGCTGCTCACCGCCATGACGCTCGGGGCGTCGCTCGCCTTCGTCGTCTCGGTCAAGTGGCCGCCGCGGGAGAAGGCCGGGCGGCTGGCCACCTTCGGGCTCGCCGCGCAGGCCGGCTGTCTCGCCTTGCTGGCCACGGGGAACCTCGCCGTCGGCATCGCCGCCTTCTTCGCGCTCGGCCTGGTCGCCGGCCTCACCGCACTCGTGCTCGTGAGCCTCGCCCAGCGGTGGTCGACGAAGGAGATGCGCGGGCGCGTGATGTCGATCCTCGCGCTGTTCACCCTGGCCGCCACGCCGGTCGGGAACCTGCTGATCGGCGTCATGGTCGAGGCGCTCGGCGTCCCGCTCACCATGTTCGCCCACGCCGCGGTCGCGCTCGTCGCGCTCGCCCTGCTCGTCGCCACCCCGGCACTCGGCCGGGCCGCACTCACAGAGGAGAAGAAATCATGAGCAACCCCTTCGAAGACGAGAACGGCACCTTCCTGGTCCTGGTCAACGCCGAGAACCAGCACTCGCTGTGGCCGTCCACAGTGGACGTCCCGGCCGGCTGGCGGACCGTGCACGGCGAGGACACCCGCGCCGCCTGCCTCGAGTACGTCGAGAAGAACTGGACCGACCTGCGCCCGGCGAGCCTCGTCGCCGCGATGCGCTGACCCTTCCCCCGCCGGCAGTGAACGAACTGGAGCTGATCACCGTGAACGACGACGCCCGGCAGCTGCTGGCGGCCTGGAACGACACCACCACCGACGTCCCGGAGGCGGGCCGCACGCTCACCCGGCTCCTCGCCGAGCAGGCGGCTCGCACCCCGGACGCGACGGCGCTGGTGTTCGAAGGCGAGACCCTGACCTACCGAGAACTGCACGACCGAGCCGCCCGGCTCGCGAATCTCCTGGTCGAGCGGGGCGTGGGCCCCGGCGTCCTCACCGGCGTCTGCGCCGACCGTTCCCTTGAGCTGGTGATCGCCCTGCTGGGGGTGCTCAAGGCCGGTGGCGCCTACGTCCCGCTCGACCCGGACTACCCGGCCGACCGCCTCGCGTACATGGTCGCCGACAGCGCCGCGCCGGTCGTCCTCACCCAGACCCACCACCGGCACCTCTTCGCCGCCGAGACCATCCTCCTCGACGCCGTCGACCTCAGTGCCCGCCCGGCGGCCGAGCCGGAGGTGTCCACAAAGGACCTCGCGTACGCCATCTACACCTCCGGCTCGACCGGGCGCCCCAAGGGCGTGCTGGTGCCGCACGAAGGCATCGTCAACCGGCTCGCCTGGACCCAGGCCGAGTACGGGCTCACCGCCGAAGACCGCGTGCTGCAGAAGACGCCGTCCAGCTTCGACGTCTCCGTCTGGGAGTTCTTCTGGCCGCTGCTGACCGGCGCCACGCTCGTCCTCGCGCGCCCCGGCGGTCACCGCGACCCCGCCTACCTGGCCGGGCTGATCCGCGCCGAGCGGATCACGACCGTCCACTTCGTCCCGTCGATGCTGCAGGCGTTCCTGCTCGACCCCGCCGCCGCGACCTGCACCGGCCTGCGCCGCGTGCTCTGCAGCGGGGAAGCACTGCCGGTCGAACTGCAGGCCCGGTTCTTCGCGACGCTGCCCGGCGTCGAGCTGCACAACCTCTACGGCCCCACCGAAGCCTCGGTCGACGTCACGTATTGGGCCTGCCGTCCGGAGAACAGCACCGTCCCCATCGGACGTCCGGTGTGGAACACCCGCACGTACGTCCTCGACGCGCGGCTGCGGCCGGTAGCGCCCGGGGAGCCGGGCGAGCTGTACCTCGCCGGCATCCAGCTGGCCCGCGGCTACCACGGCCGTCCCGGCCTGACGTCCGAGCGGTTCGTGGCCAGCCCTCATCTGCCGGGGGAGCGGATGTACCGCACCGGCGACCTGGCCCGCCGGGACGAAACCGGTGCGCTGCACTACCTCGGCCGCACCGACCACCAGGTCAAGATCCGCGGCCTGCGCGTCGAACTCGGCGAGATCGAGGCCGTCCTCGACCGCCAGCCCGGCGTCGGCGGCTCCTGCGTGCTGGCCCGCGAAGACCGCGAGGGTGACCAGCGCCTGGTCGGCTACCTCGTGCCGGACGGCACCCCGGACCTCGACGCCCTGCGTGCCGCCCTCGCGGAGCACCTGCCGGAGTACATGGTCCCGGCCGCGTTCGTCGTGCTCGGCGAGCTCCCGCTGACCCCGAGCGGCAAGCTCGACCGCAAGGCCCTGCCCGCCCCCGACTGGGCCGCCGCCCGCACCGGCCGCGCCCCGCGCACCCCGCGGGAAGCCGCGCTCTGCACGCTGTTCTCCGACGTCCTCGGCATCGACGGCGTGGGCATCGACGACGGCTTCCTCGCCCTCGGCGGCCACTCCCTCCTCGCCGCGAAGCTCGTCTCCGGCATCCGCGCCACCCTCGGCCTCGAAGCCGCGATCGGCGACGTCTTCCGCGCGCCGACCCCGGCGGGCCTGGCCGAGCTCCTCGAAGGCGCCGCCCCGGCCCGCGTGCCGCTGACCCCGCGACAGCGTCCCGAGCCGATGCCGCTCTCGTTCGCCCAGCGGCGGCTGTGGTTCCTCGACCAGGCCGGCACCCGGAACGCCGGCTACCACGTGCCGCAGGCCGTCCGGCTGACCGGCCCGATCGACGCCGGCGTCCTGCGGCTGGCCGTCGGCGACGTCGTCGCCCGCCACGAAGCCCTCCGCACGGTCTTCACCCGCGACGGCGACGAGCCGGTGCAGCACATCCTGCCCGGCGGGGACGTCCCGTGGGCCCTCAAAACGTCCACAGAGGACACGCTGAACCGCGACCTGACCGCCGCGACCGAGGCCGGGTTCGACCTCGCCCGCGAACTCCCGATCCGCGCCACGCTGTTCACCCTGCCCGGCGACGCCGCCGTGCTGCTGCTGGTCGTGCACCACATCGCGTGCGACGGCTGGTCGATGGCCCCGCTGCTGCGCCAGGTCGGCGAGGCCTACGCGGCCCGCATGGCCGGAACCGCTCCACAGTGGACGCCGCTGCCGGTGCAGTACGCGGACTACACGCTGTGGCAACGCGATCTGCCCGTAGAGCGCGACCTCGCCTACTGGCGTGACGCACTGGCCGGCGCTCCCGAGGAACTGCCGCTGCCCGCCGACCGCCCCCGCCCGGCGGTCGCGAGCCACCGCGGCGGCGTCGTCCCGATGGACGTCCCCGCCGAAGTCCACCGCAAGCTGGCGGCCCTCGCGACGGCCGAAGGCGCGACCCTGTTCATGGTGCTGCAGGCCGCGTTCGCCGCGCTGCTCACCCGGCTCGGCGCGGGTGACGACGTCCCCGTCGGCTCGCCGGTCGCCGGCCGCACCGACGCCGCCCTCGACGACCTCGTCGGGTTCTTCGTCAACACGGTCGTGCTGCGCACCGGCACCGGCGGCGACCCGACGTTCCGCGAGCTGCTCGACCGGGCCCGCGAGACGTGCCTGGCCGCGTTCGAGCACTCCGAGGTGCCTTTCGAGCGGGTGGTCGAGGAGCTGAACCCGGCCCGCTCGCTCGGGCGCCACCCGCTGTTCCAGGTCCTGCTGGTGCTGCAGAACAACCTCGCGGCCGAGCTGACCCTCGACGGGGTGCGCGCCACCGGCGAACGCGTCGACACCGGGTACGCGAAGTTCGACCTGGCCGCGATCTTCGAGGAACGCGACGGCGAGCTGACCGGCCTCCTCGAGTACGCGAGCGACCTGTTCGACCGCGAGACCGCCGCCGCGCTGGCCGGGCGCCTGCTGCGCGTCCTGACCGCCGTCGCGGAGAACCCCGACGCCCGGATCGGCGAGCTCGGCCTCCTCGACGCCACCGAGCACGCCCAGGCCACGGCGGGCGGGCTGCGCGCACCCGCGGTCCCCGCCGTCACCGTGCACGAGGTCATCGAGGGCCACGCCCGCCGCACGCCGGACGCGACCGCGCTGCTGTTCGAGGACCGGTCGGTCAGCTACGCCGAGCTGGACGCCCGCGCCAACGGCGTCGCCGCGCTGCTCGCCGGCGTCCCGGCCGGGCGGATCGTCGCGATCTGCCTCGACCGCGGCCCGGACCTGGTCGCCGCCATCCTCGGCGTGCTCAAGGCCGGCTGCGGCTACACGCTCCTGGACCCGTCGTTCCCCGCCGAGCGCCGGCAGCTGCTCGCCGAGCAGGTCGACGCGCCCTTCGTGCTCGACGACCTGTCCTTCCTGACGCCGACGAAGGCCGCGCCGGCCCGCGTGGTGTCCCCGGCCGGGCCCGCCTGCGTCATGTTCACCTCCGGGTCCACCGGCACGCCGAAGGGCGTCGTCGCCTCGCACGAAGCCGTCACCACCACGATCCTCGGCCAGGGCTACGGCGGCGACGTCTGGCTGCAGACCGCGCCGGTCTCCTGGGACGCCTTCGCGTTCGAGCTGTTCGGCGCCCTGCTCACCGGCGCCGCCTGCGTGCTGCAGCCGGGCCCGAAGCCCGAGCCCGCGCTGATCGCCGAGCTGGTCGCGCGCCACGGCGTCAGCACGATGTTCGCCTCCGCCAGCCTGCTCAACTTCCTCCTCGACGAGTACCCGGGCGTGTTCGCGCACGTCCGCGAGGTCCACACCGGCGGGGAAGCGGCGTCGGTCGCGCACCTCACGCGGGCCGTCGAGACCTTCCCGGCCGTGGCCTTCACCAATGGCTACGGCCCGGTCGAGAACATGATCTTCGTCAGCTCCCACCGCGTCACCAGCGCCGACCTCACCGGCGCGCCGATCCCGATCGGCGTGCCGCTCAACGGCAAGCGCGCGTACGTGCTGGACGAGCGGCTGCGCCCGGTCGCGCCCGGCGTCGTCGGCGAGCTGTACGCCGCCGGCGGCGGGATCGCCGACGGGTACGCGGGCCGCCCGGACCTCACCGCCGTCCGGTTCGTCGCGAACCCGTTCGCGCCGGGGGAGCGGATGTACCGCACCGGTGACCTGGTGCGCCGCCGCGCCGACGGTGTCCTGGCGTACGTCGGGCGCGCCGACGACCAGGTCAAGATCCGCGGGTTCCGCGTCGAGCCGGGCGAGATCCGGACCGCGCTGGGTACCCACCCCGCCGTCACCGAGTCCGCCGTCGTCGTCCGCGAAGACCGGCCGGGGCAGAAGCTCCTGGTCGCCTACGTCGTGGGCGAGCCGGCCGACTTCCGCGCCCACCTCGCGGAGCGGCTGCCCGAACACCTGGTGCCCTCGGCGTTCGTGCTCCTCGACGCGCTTCCCTTGACGGCGAACGGCAAGCTCGACCACCGCGCGCTGCCCGCACCGGAGCGCACGAGCACGTCCCGGGCGCCCCGCACCCCGCGCGAAGAGGTCCTTTGCGGGCTCTTCGCCGACGTGCTCGGCGTCGAAACGGCCGGCGTCGACGACGGGTTCTTCGCCCTCGGCGGGCATTCCCTGCTCGCGGCCCGGCTGGTGGCGCGGATCGGTGCGGTGCTCGGCGCCCGGATCGGGGTGGCGGACGTCTTCCGCGCGCCGACCGTCGCCGCCCTCGCGGCCGTGCTCGACAGCGCGCGGGAGGCCCGCCCGGCCGTCGTGGCCCGGCCGCGGCCGGAGGTCCTGCCGCTGTCGTCGAACCAGCGCAGCCTGTGGTTCGTCGAGCAGCTCGACCAGGCCGGCGCGACCTACCACGTCCCTCGCGCGCTGCGGCTGACCGGCCCGCTCGACGTCGCCGCGCTGCGCCGGGCGTTCGCCGACGTCGTCGAGCGGCACGAGGCCCTGCGCACGGTGTTCCCCGACACCGACGGCGTGCCCCGCCAGGAGATCCGGCCGCTCACCGCGCTGCCGTGGACCGAAGGCCCGGTGGACGTCGCCGAGTTCGCCGCGCGCGAGTTCGACCTCGCCGCCGACCTCCCGATCCGCGCGGCACTGCTGCCCGACGGTGACGACCACGTCCTGGTGCTCGTCACCCACCACATCGCGAGCGACGGCTGGTCGTTCGCCCCGCTCCTGCGTGACCTTTCCACCGCCTACGCCGCCCGCGTCGCGGGTGACAGTCCGAAGTGGACGCCGCTGCCGGTGCAGTACGCGGACTACGCGTTGTGGCAGCAGGAAGCCACCGGCGACTCGCTGGAGCACTGGGCCGAGACGCTCGCCGGGCTACCGGATGAGATCAACCTGCCCTTCGACCACCCCCGCCCGCCGGTCGCGACGCACCGGGGCGCCACCCTGCCGGTGACCCTCGACGCCGACCTGCACGCCCGGCTCCTGGAGCTGGCCCGCGGCGAGCACGCGACGCTGTTCATGGTGCTGCAAGCCGGTTTCGCCGCGCTGCTCTCCCGCCTCGGTGCGGGCGACGACATCGCGATCGGCACGCCGTCGGCGGGCCGCCCGGACGCCGCGCTCGACGACCTCGTCGGCTTCTTCGTCCACACCCTCGTGCTGCGGACCGACCTCGGCGGCGACCCGAGCTTCACCGAGCTCGTGCACCGCGTCCGCGAGCGCGCCCTGACCGCGTTCGACCACGCCGACGTCCCGTTCGAGCGGATCGTCGAACGGCTCAACCCGGCCCGCTCGACCGCGCGGCACCCGCTGTTCCAGGTTATGCTGGCGCTGCAGAACAACGTCGCGGCCAACCTGGCCCTGCCCGGCCTGACCGCGGCGGACGTCCCGCTCGCCACGGAGACCGCGAAGTTCGACCTGACGCTGAACCTGGAGGAGAACGCCGGCGCCGACGGGAGCCCGGCCGGGATCGGCGGCTACCTGGAGTACGCGACCGACCTCCTCGAGCCGGGCACCGCGGCCGACCTCGCCGACCGGTTCGTCCGGCTGCTGACCGCGGCCGTCGAAGACCCCGCGGCGCCGCTGTCCACAGTGGACCTGCTGGCGCCCGCGGAAGCCGCCGCGATCGACGCGGCCAACGCCGGCACGGCGGTCCCGGTCCCGGACACCTCGGTCATCGAGCTGTTCGAAGCCCGGGCCGCGCGCACCCCGGACGCGCCCGCGCTGGAGTTCGGCGCGACGACGCTGACCTACGCCGAGCTGAACGCCCGCGCCAACCAGCTCGCTCGCCACCTGGCCGGGCGCGGCGCCGGGCCGGAACGGTACGTCGCCCTCGCCCTGCCGCGCGACGAGCACTTGGTCGTCGCGATGCTCGCGGTGCTCAAGACCGGCGCCGGCTACCTCGCGCTCGACCTGGACTACCCGGCCGACCGGATCGCGATGATGCTGGAGGACGCCGACCCGGCCCTGGTCGTCACCCGCGACGAACTCGTCTTCGCCGGACCGGCCGAGAACCCGGCGCACACCGCGTCGCCGGACAGTCCCGCGTACGTGATCTTCACGTCCGGTTCGACCGGCCGCCCCAAGGGCGTCGTCGTCCCGCGCCGCCCGCTGCTGAACTTCCTCCTGGACATGGTGGACCGGTTCGGCATCGCGGCCGGGGACCGGCTGCTGGCCGTCACCACGGTCGGCTTCGACATCGCCGGCCTGGAGATCTTCGCGCCGCTGCTGGCCGGGGCGACCGTCGTCCTCGCGAGCCGCGACGACGTGCGCGACACCCGCGCGCTGGCCGCCCTCGCCGAAGACGCCACCCTCCTGCAGGCGACGCCGAGCCTCTTCCACGCGCTGCTGGCCGAGCCCGTCGACCTCTCCGGCGTGCACGTCCTGGTGGGCGGCGAAGCCCTGCCCGACGACCTCGCGGTCGCGCTGCGGGCCCGGGCCGCGTCGGTGACCAACATGTACGGCCCGACCGAGACGACGATCTGGTCGACCACCGCCCGCGTCGGCGAAGGGGCGCCGACCATCGGCACGCCGATCGCCAACACGCAGGTGCACGTGCTGGACCGCGCGCTGCGGCCGGTGCCGCCGGGCGTCCCGGGCGAGCTGTACCTCGCCGGCGACGGCGTCGTGCGCGGCTACCTCGGGCGGCCCGATCTGACCGCCGACCGGTTCGTCGCGAGCCCCTTCGGCGCCGGCGAGCGGATGTACCGCACCGGTGACCTGGTCGCCCGCCGCCGCGACGGCGAACTCCGGTTCCTCGGCCGCGTCGACCACCAGGTCAAGATCCGCGGGTTCCGCATCGAGCTCGGCGAGATCGAGGCCGTGCTGGCCACCCACCCGGCGGTCGCGCTGCGCGCGGTCGTCGTCCGCGAGGACCGGCCCGGCGACAAGCGCCTGGTCGCCTACGTCGTGCCCGCGTCGCCGGTCGAGGCCGAGGAGCTGCGCCGGCACCTCGCCGCCGCGCTGCCGGGGTACATGGTGCCCTCGGCGATCGTGGCGCTCGACGAGCTGCCCCGGACGCCGAACGGCAAGCTCGACCGCAAGGCGCTGCCCGCGCCCGCCATCGAGACCGGCGTCGGCCGGCTCCCGAGGACCGCGCGGGAACACGCCCTGTGCGAGCTGTTCGGCGAGGTCCTCGGCGTACCCGAGGTCGGGATCGACGACGGCTTCTTCGACCTGGGCGGGCATTCGCTGCTCGCCACCCGGCTCGCCGGGCGGATCCGCGCCGTGCTCGGCCTCGACGTCACCGTGCGGGCGCTGTTCGCGAACCCGACCGTGGCCGGCCTGTCCGAAAGCCTCGGCGACGCCGTCGCGGCCCGCCCGGCCGTGACGCGGCGCGAGCGGCCGGACCGCCTCCCGCTGGCGCCCGGCCAGGAACGCCTGTGGTTCCTGGCGCGGATGGACTCCGCGGACACCGCGTACCACATGCCGATCGCCCTGCGGCTGCGCGGCGCCGTCGACACCGCCGCGCTGGCGGCGGCACTGTCCGATGTGGCCGGTCGCCACGAAGCCCTGCGCACGTACTACGCCGAGGACGAGTCCGGGCCGTACCAGGTGATCCTGGACTCCTTCGAGGTGCCGTTCGAGGTCGCGACCGGCTCGGTCGCCGAAGCCGCGCGCACGCCGTTCGACCTGGCCGCCGCGCCGCCGGTGCGGTCGTGGCTGTTCAGCGAAGGGGACGAGCACGTCCTGCTCGTGCTGACCCACCACATCGCCGGCGACGGCTGGTCGATCCCGGTCCTGCTCCGCGACCTCGCCGAGGCGTACGCGGCCCGGCTCGGCGGCGACGCTCCGGAGTGGACTCCGCTGCCGGTGCAGTACGCGGACTACACGCTGTGGCAACGGGAACTCGACACCGACCTCGCCTACTGGGCAGGCGCGCTCGCCGGGCTGCCCGAGGAACTGGCGCTGCCCTACGACCGCGTCCGGCCCGCGACCGCCGACCACACCGGCGGGTCCGCGGTCATCACGATCCCGGCCGGACTGCACGCCCGGCTGCTGGAGCTGGCAGCCGGGCAGCGCGCGACCCTGTTCATGGTGCTGCAGGCCGCACTCGCCACCTTGCTGGCGCGCTTCGGCGCCGGGGACGACATCCCGATCGGCACCCCGGTCGCCGGCCGGCCCGACCCGATCCTCGACGACCTCGTCGGCTTCTTCGTCAACACCGTGGTCCTGCGGACGGATCTCGGCGGCGCGCCGACGTTCACCGAGCTGGTGGACCGCGTCCGCGAAGCCGACCTGAGCGCGTTCGAGCACGACGACGTCCCCTTCGAGCGGCTGGTCGAAGAGCTGAACCCAGCCCGCTCGGCCGCCCGGCACCCGCTGTTCCAGGTGATGCTGGTGCTGCAGCAGGACACCCCGGCGCCGGTGCTGCCCGGAGTGGAGTGCGAGCCGTACGAGGTGGCCCGCGCGGTCGCCAAGTTCGACCTCACCGCCGCCCTGGAGGAACACCCCGGCGCCGGCGGGATCACCGGTGCCTTCGAATACGCGACCGCGCTGTTCGACGCCGCCACCGCCGAGCGGCTGGCGAGCGCGTTCGTCCGGCTGCTGGAGCAGATCGCCGACGCGCCTTCGACGCCGGTGGCCGCGTTCGAGGTGCTGACCACCGCCGAGCGCGACCTCGTGGCGGCCGCGGGCAACGCCGTGCAGGTGAGCGCCGCGCCCGTGGACTGCCTGCACACGATCGTCGAGCGGCAGGACCCCGCCGCCGTCGCGATCCTGTTCGAGGGCGAGTCGCTGACCTACGGCGAGCTGAACGCCCGCGCCAACCAGGTCGCCCACTACCTCCTCGACGACGGCGTCCGCCGCGGCGAGGTCGTCGGAGTTCTGATCGAACGCGGCCTCGACTTCGCGATCGCGGTCCTCGGCGTGCTCAAGTCCGGTGCCGCCTACACCCTGCTGGACCCGAGCTACCCGGCCGAGCGGCTGGCCGCGGTCACCGCGCAGGCGGGCGTCGAGCGGGTGCTCAGGTCCCTGCCGAGCCACCCGGACACGGCGAACCCGGGCGTCGAGCTGACCCCGGCCGACCTGGCGTGCGTCATGTTCACCTCCGGCTCGACCGGCGTCCCCAAGGGTGTCGCGACTTCGCACCGCGGGGTCGTCGCCACGATGGGCCAGGGCTACGCCACCTTCGACGCCGAGCAGGTCTGGCTGCAGTGTGCGCCGGTGTCGTGGGACGGCTTCGCGCTCCAGCTGTTCGGCGCGCTGCTCCACGGCGGCCGCACGGTCCTGCAGCCGGGCCAGAACCCGGAGCCGGAGCGGATCGCCGCGCTGGTCGCCGAGCACGGCGTCACCGTGCTGCACGCCTCGGCGAGCCTGTTCAACTACCTCCTGGACTCCGAACCGCAGGTCTTCACCGTGCTGCGCCGGGCGATGACCGGCGGCGAGCCGGCCTCGGTCGAGCACGTGACCAAGGCGCTGCGCGAGTACCCGGACGTCAAGCTGATCAACGGCTACGGCCCGGCCGAGAGCATGGGCTACACGACGTTCCACCCGATCACCGCCGCCGACCTCGGCGGCACGGCGATCCCGATCGGCCGCCCGGTCGCGAGCAAACGCGCGTACGTCCTCGACGCGCACCTGGCCCCGGCCGCGCCCGGGGTCACGGGTGAGCTGTACCTCGGCGGCCACGGCCTGGCCGACGGCTACCGCGGCCTGCCCGCCGCGACGGCCGAGCGGTTCGTCGCGAACCCGTTCGTCCCGGGGGAGCGGGTGTACCGCACCGGCGACCTCGTCCGGTGGCGCGCCGACGGCGTCCTCGAGTACGTCGGCCGCGCCGACGACCAGGTCAAGGTCCGCGGCTTCCGCGTCGAACCGGGTGAGGTCCGCGCGGTGCTGGCCCGCCACGACGGTGTCGAGCAGGCCGCGGTCGTCGTCCGCGACGGCCGCCTGATCGGCTACGTCGTGGGCACCGCCGAACCGGCCGCGCTGCGGGCGTACCTGGCCGGGCGGCTGCCGGACTACCTGGTGCCCTCGGCGATCGTGGCGCTGGACGAGCTGCCGCGGACGGCGAACGGCAAGCTCGACCGCCGCGCGCTGCCCGCCCCCGACTTCGCCGCCGCCTCCCGGCGCCGGCCGCGGACCGTCACCGAGAACGTCCTCTGCGGACTGTTCGCCGAGGTGCTCGGCCTGCCGGAGGTCGGCCTCGACGACGGGTTCTTCGACCTGGGCGGGCATTCGCTGCTGGCCGCCCGGCTGATCGGCCGCGTCCGCGCGGTGCTCGGCGTCGAGCTGGGCATCCGCGACCTGTTCCGCACCCCGGCGGTCGCGGGGCTGGCCGAGGTCCTCGGGGACGCCGCTCCGGCGCGGCCGCCGGTGACGCGGCGCGAGCGGCCCGAGCGGCTCCCGCTCTCGTTCGCGCAGCAGCGGCTGTGGTTCGTCGACCAGGCCGAGGAAGCCAACGCGGGCTACGACGTCCCGCGCGCCCTGCGCCTGCGCGGCTCCCTCGACGTGCCCGCCCTGCGCGCGGCCTTGGCCGACGTCGTCGAACGGCACGAGTCGCTGCGGACGGTGTTCCCGTCGCACGAAGGCGAGCCCTGGCAGGAGATCCTGGCCGGCTTCGAGGTGCCCTGGTCGGTCGTCGAGTCCACTGAGGACGAACTGGCCGGCGTACTCGCGGCGGCCGCCGCGCACGTCTTCGACCTGCGCACCGAGCTGCCGATCCGGGCGCACCTGGTCCGGGTGGCCGCCGACGACCACGTGCTGCTGCTGGTGCTGCACCACATCGCCTCCGACGGCTGGTCGGCCACGCCGCTGTGGAACGACCTCGCCACCGCCTACGCGGCCCGCCTCGACGGTGCCACTCCGGGCTGGGCGCCGCTGCCGGTGCAGTACGCGGACTACACGCTGTGGCAGCGGGAAGTCCTCGACGACGACGAGGTCGGCGGCCAGCTCGCCTTCTGGCGGGACGCCCTCGCCGGGGCGCCGGAAGAGCTGGCCCTGCCCGCCGACCGGGTCCGCCCGGCGGTGGCGAGCCACCGCGGCGGCTCGGTGGAGTTCGCGCTCGGCGCCGACGTCCACGCAGGACTGGCCGAGCTGGCCCGCCGCGGCGGCGCGACGCTGTTCATGGCCCTGCAGGCCGGGTTCGCCGCGCTGCTCTCGCGGCTCGGCGCGGGCGACGACGTCCCGCTCGGCACCGCGGTCGCCGGCCGCGGCGACACCGCGCTGGACGACCTCGCGGGCTTCTTCGTCAACACGCTCGTCCTGCGCACCGACGTGTCCGGGCAGCCGACGTTCCGGCAGCTCCTGGCCCGCGTCCGCGACGCCGGGCTGGCCGCGCTGGCGCACGCCGACGTCCCGTTCGAGCGGGTCGTCGAAGAGCTGAACCCGGCGCGGTCGGCCGCCCGGCACCCGCTGTTCCAGGTGATGCTGGTGCTGCAGAACAACGCCACCGCGCGGCTGAGCCTGCCGGGGCTGGCCACCGAAGGCGTCGCGGTCCGCCGGGACGTCGCCAAGTTCGACCTCACCGCGGGCATCGAGGAGAACCACGCCGCCGACGGCAGCCCGGCCGGGCTGACCGGGCAGCTGGAGTACGCGGCCGACCTGTTCGACGCGGCCACGGCGACGGCGATCGCCACCCGGTTCGCCCGGTTCCTGACCGCCGCCGTCACGACGCCGGACGTCCCGGTGACCGAGCTGGACCTGCTGGGCGACGAGCGCGCCGCGCTGCTGGCCCAGGGCACGACGGAGGTGACCGCGCCCGGCATGCGGCTGCACGAGCTCTTCGAGCGGCAGGCGGCCTGGGCACCGGACGCGACCGCGCTGGTCTTCGAAGGCTCGCCGCTGACCTACCGGCAGCTCGACACCGAAGCCAACCGGCTCGCCCGGCACCTGATCGCCGAAGGCGTCCGGCCCGGGGACCTGGTGGGTGTCCACATCGGACGTTCACCGCGGCTGGCCGTCGCGCTGCTCGCCGTGCTCAAGGCGGGCGCCGCCTACACCGTGCTGGACACGGACTTCCCCGCGGAACGCCTCCTCGGCGCCCTGCGGCGGACGTCGGCCGCGGTCGTCCTCACCGACGGCCGTCACCTGCCGTGGCAGCGGATCGACGTCGTCGAAGACGCGGCCGCGATCGCCGTGCGCGACGGCGGTGTCCTCGGCCTGCCGGGCCGCCCGGACGACCTCGCCGTCGTCATGTTCACCTCCGGCTCGACCGGCGTCCCCAAGGCGGTCGCGGCCCCGCACCGCGCGGTCGTGGGCACGCTGACCGGCCAGGACTACGCCGGGTTCGGCCCGGACGACGTCTGGCTGCAGTGCGCGCCGGTGTCGTGGGACGCGTTCGGCACGCAGCTGCTCGGCCCGCTCCTGGCCGGTGGCACGGTCGTGCTCCAGCCGGGTCAGCGCCCCGAACCGGCGCTGATCGAGGACCTGGTCCTGGCGCACGGCGTCACCGTCCTGGATGTCTCGGCGAGCCTGTTCAACCACTTGCTCGACGAGCACCCGGCGGTGTTCGCCACGGTCCGCCGCGCGCTGACCGGCGGCGAGGCGGCGTCGCCCGCGCACCTGGCGAAGGTGCTGCGGGAGTACCCGCACGTCGCGGTGGTCAACGGTTACGGCCCGGCCGAGACCATGGGCTTCAGCACCTTCCACGCCGTCACCGCGGTCGACGGCCCGGTCCCGATCGGGCGGCCGCTGACCGGCAAGCACGCCTACGTCCTCGACGCCCGGCTGCGGCCGGTGCCCGCCGGGGTCGTCGGCGAGCTGTACCTCGCCGGCGTCGGCACGGCCCACGGCTACCTCGGGCAGCCCGGCGCGACGGCCGAGCGGTTCGTGGCGTCGCCGTTCCGGGCGGGGGAGCGGATGTACCGCACCGGCGACCTCGCCCGGTGGAACGCCGGCGGCGTGCTGGAGTACGCCGGCCGCGCGGACGACCAGGTCAAGATCCGCGGCTTCCGCGTCGAGCCCGGCGAAGTGCAGGCAGTACTGGCCGCGCACGACGGCGTCACGCAGGCGGCGGTCGTGGTCCGGGACGGGCTGCTGGTCGCCTACGTCGTGGGCACCGCCGACCCGGCGGCGGTCGCCGGATTCGCGGCGGCCCGGCTGCCGGAGTACCTGGTGCCGTCGGTGATCGTGCCGCTGGCCGAGCTGCCGCGCACCGCCAACGGCAAGCTGGACCGCGCCGCGCTGCCGGCGCCGCAGCGGGTCGTCGCCGGGCACGTCGCCCCGCGCACCGCCGTGGAGACCGCGCTCGCCGCGATCTGGGCGGACGTCCTCGGCGTGCCGGAACCGGGGGTGGCGGACAACTTCTTCGCCCTCGGCGGGCATTCGCTGCTGGCGGCCAAGGTGACCGGCCGGATGCGCACCGAGTTCGGTGTCCGGCTGGGCGTGCGGGCGCTGTTCGAGGCGCCCACGATCGCGGCGCTGGCCCGGCTGGTGCCGGACGCGTCCACTGTGGACTTCGAGCCGATCCCGGTGCGCGAGCACGGCGCGCGGACGCCGCTTTCGCCCGTGCAGCGCGGACTCTGGTTCGCCGACCGGCTCGCCCCGGGCTCGGCGGAGTACCTGGTCCCGCTGGCGTTGCGCATCGAGGGCGTCCTCGACACCGGCGTGCTGGCCGGCGCGCTGTCGGCGGTGGTGGCGCGGCACGAGGTGCTGCGCAGCCGGTTCGTGGAGACCGGCGGCGAGCCCGTGCAGGTGGTGGACCCGGTGCGCCCGGTGCCGCTCCCCGTCGTCGAGGTGACCGACGTCGAGGCGTTCGTGCGGGCGCAGGTGGACACCCCGCTCGACCTCGAGCACGGGCCCGTCTTCCGGGCCGCGCTGGGCCGCGTGGCCGACCGCGACCACGTCCTGGTGCTGCTGCTGCACCACATCGTCGCCGACGGCTGGTCCATGGGCGTCCTGGCCGCCGAACTGCGCGACCACTACGCCGGGATGACGCCCGCGGCCTTGCCGGTGCAGTTCGGCGACGTCGCCGCGTGGCAGGCGAACGCGTCCGACGAAGCCGGGCTCGCCTTCTGGCGGCAGGCGCTCGACGGCATGCCGCACGTCGCCGAGCTGCCCGCCGACCGGCCGCGGCCGCTCACCCGGGCCATCGACGGCGCCAAGA
Organism: Amycolatopsis sp. NPDC049159; assembly: GCF_040648295.1. NCBI lineage: Bacteria > Bacillati > Actinomycetota > Actinomycetes > Pseudonocardiales > Pseudonocardiaceae > Amycolatopsis > Amycolatopsis sp. NPDC049159. The sequence goes on along the minus strand of NZ_JBEZDL010000004.1, from coordinate 435,050 downwards.
CCCCGGTGCACGTCCCGGCCGAAGTCGTCGGCCGCCTGAAGAACCTGGGCGCCGGGCACGGTGCGAGCCTGTTCATGACCGTGCTCGCCGCCTTCGAGGTCCTGATCAGCCGGTACACGGGCCTGCGGGACTTCGCGATCGGCACCCCGGTGTCCGGCCGGAGCCACCCGCAGACCGAGCCGCTCATCGGGCACTTCGTCAACACCGTGCCGCTGCGCGCGGACCTGACCGGCGACCCGGCGTTCACCGAGCTGCTGACCCGCGTCCGGACCAGCACCCTGGCCGCGTTCGACCACGACGACGTCCCGTTCGACCGGATCGTCGAGCTGCTGCGCCCGCAACGCGACCTCACCCGCACCCCGCTGGTGCAGATCGTCTTCGCCCTGCAGAACACCGAGGAGGCGGGCTGGGCGCTGCCGGGCTTGGCGGTCGAGAAGCTCGCCGTCGACACCCGGGTCAGCAAGTTCGACCTCGAACTCGCGCTCGCCCAGGACGCCGACGGCGCCCTGACCGGCATCTTCGAGTACCCGACCGCGCTGTTCGACGCCACCACGATCGAGCGGCTGGCCGGCCACTTCACCACGCTGCTGGGCCGGATCGCCGACGCTCCCGGCACCCCGGTCGGCGAGCTGGACCTGCTGGGCGAGGCCGAGCGGGACCACCTCGTCCACGGCGTCAACGACACCGCCGTCGCCTACGACGAGTCCGCCTGCCTGCACCACCTGATCAGCGAGCAGGCGCGGAAGACCCCGGACGCGGTGGCCGTCGAATACCTGGACGAGCACATCGGCTACGCCGAACTCGAACGCCGGGCGGGCGTGCTCGCCGCGCGGCTGGCCGAGCACGGCGTCGGCCCGGACGTCCCGGTCGGGCTGCGGATGGACCGCTCGATCGACCTGATCGTCGGCCTGGTCGCGATCCTCAAGGCCGGCGGCGCGTTCGTCCCGATCGAGACCGACGCGCCCGAACCGCGGGTGCTCGGCATCCTCGGCGACGCGCATTCCCCGGTCTGCCTGGTCAACGCAGGCGCGCCGGCTCCCGACAGCACCGACGTCGTCTTCCTCGAAGTGTCCGATTTGGACGGATCGGCCGAACCGCGGCCGGACACCACCCACCCGGACAACCTGGTGTCGATCTACTACACCTCGGGTTCCACCGGGAAGCCGAAGGGCGTCGCCAGCACCCACCGCGGCTGGGTCAACCGGCTGCGCTGGCACCAGGACACCTACCGGCTCCAGCCGGGCGAAGGCGTCCTGCAGAAGACGACGCTGGTGTTCGACGACGCCGCCGTGGAATGCCTGTGGCCGCTCGTCGTCGGCGGCCGGGTCGCGCTGATCCCGCCGGGGCTGCACCGCGACCCGGCCGCGATCCTGGCCGGAGCGGTCAAGCACCGGGTGGTCAACCTGCAGTTCGTGCCGAGCATGCTGACGCTGTTCCTGGAGCAGCTGACCCCGGCCGACCGGGCCGCGCTCAAGCCGCTGCGCAACGTCATCACCAGCGGCGAGGCGCTCCAGCCGGAGCTGCTCAAGCTGTTCTTCGACCGCTTGGGCGAGACCGCGACCCTGCACAACCAGTGGGGCGCCACCGAGGTCTCGATCGACTCGACCATGCGCGAATGCCTCCGCGCCGACCTCGACGGCGCGGGCTCGGTGAGCGTCGGGTCGCCGATCGCCAACAACCAGATCCACGTCCTCGACGAGTACCTGCGGCCGGTCCCGGTCGGCGTCCCCGGCGACCTGTTCATCGGCGGTGCCGGCCTGGCCCGCGGCTACCTCGGCGACCCGGTCAAGACGGCGTCGGCGTTCCTCGCCAGCCCGTTCGAACCCGGGGAGCGGCTCTACCGCACCGGCGACCGCGGCCTGCGCACCCCCGACGGTGCGCTGACCTTCCTCGGCCGCCAGGACTCGCAGGTCAAGATCCGCGGCATCCGCGTCGAGCCCGGCGAAGTCGAGCAGGTCCTCCTGGAGCTGCCCGGCGTGCGCGAAGCGGCCGTCACGGTGTGGCAGCCGACGCCGGGGGACAAGCGCCTCGCCGGGTACGTCACCCCGCAGGCCGGCGTGACGCTCACCGAGGCCGGGATCCGCGAGCAGCTGCGCGAACGGCTGCCGGTGTACCTCGTGCCGACGGCGCTGAGCGTGCTGCCCGAGTTCCCGACCACCACGAGCGGCAAGATCGACCGCAAGGCACTGCCCGCCCCGGCCGCGGCCGGCGCCGAGTACCGCGCCCCGGAGGGTCCGGTCGCGGAGCTGGTCGCCGGGGTGCTGGGGACCGTGCTCGGGGTCGAGCGGGTCGGCGCCGACGACAACTTCTTCGACCTGGGCGGGCACTCCCTGCTGGGCGTGCGGGTGGTCGCCGAGCTGCGCAAGCGGCTCTCGGCGGACATCCCGATCCGGCTGATCTTCGACTCGCCCACGGTCGCGGAACTCGCCGCTGCCGTCGCCCGCGCCACCAGGCGCGAGTTCGAGGCGATCCCGAAGCGGGCGGGCGGCCCGGCGCCGCTGGCCGGGGTGCAGACCGGCATGTGGCTGGCCGACCGGATGGCGCCCTCGAGCGCGGAATACCTGGTGCCCAACGCGGTCCGGCTCCGCGGCCCGCTCGACGTCGACGCCCTCGCCGCGGCCCTGACGAAGCTGGTGGAACGGCACGAGGTCCTGCGCACCCGGTTCGTCGAGATCGACGGCGAGCCCCGGCAGGTCGTCGACCCGGCCGGGCCCGTCCCGCTGCCGGTCACCGCGATCGACGCGGTCGAGCCGTTCCTCGCGGTGCGGGGCATCGACCTCACCACCGGGCCGGTGTTCGCCGCCGCGCTCGGGCGGCTGGCCGAGGACGACCACGTCCTGCTCCTGTCGGCGCACCACATCGTGCTCGACGGCTGGTCCGAAGGCATCCTCGCCGAGGAGCTGCGTGACCTCTACGCGGGTGCCGAGCTGCCGCCGCTGCCGGTGCAGTACGCCGACGTCGCCGCCTGGTCCCAGCCGACCGAAGCGGACGTCGAGTTCTGGCGGGCCCAGCTCGCCGGCGTGCCGCAGGTCGTGCAGCTGCCGGCGGACCGTCCGCGGCCGCCGGTGCGCGACCCGCGGGGCGCGCGGTACGAGTTCACCGTGCCCGCGGAGCTGGCCGCCCGGCTCGGCGAGGTCGGTGCGGAAGCACGGGCGAGCCTGTTCATGACGCTGCTGGCCGGGTTCCAGGTGCTCGTCTCGCGGCACACCGGGCTGCGGGAGTTCGCGATCGGCAGCCCGGTCGCCGGCCGCGACCACCCCGACACCGAGCGGCTGATCGGCCAGTTCGTCAACACCCTCGCCCTGCGCGCGGACCTGACCGGCTCGCCCGGCTTCACCGAGCTGCTGGGCCGGGTCCGCGAGACGGCGCTGAACTCCTTCAGCCACCAGGAAGTCCCGATCGACCGGGTGGTGGCCGAGCTGCGGCCCGACCGCGACCCGAGCCGGAACCCGTTGGTGCAGCTGATGTTCGCGCTGCAGACGGTGTCCGCGGGCGGCTGGGAGCTCGCCGGGCTGGACTGCGAGCCGCTCGGCGTCGAGACCGGCGCGGCCAAGTTCGACCTCGCCATGGTCCTGCGCGAGCAGGCCTCCGGCGAAGTGGGCGGGGTGCTGGAGTACCCGGTCGCGTTGTTCGACGAGGACACGGTCGCCGCGTTCGCCGACCGGTACCTGCGGCTGCTGGCCGGGTTCGCGGCAGACCCGGCGCGACCGGTCGACCGCGTCCCGATGCTCGACGCGGCCGAAGTCACCGCCACCGAAGCCGACGCGCCGGGCGGCACCTTCGCCGGGCTCGTCGAGGCCCAGGTGCGGCGGAACCCGGACGCCCCGGCCGTCGTGGCCGGCCCCGGTTCGCTGACCTACGGCGAACTGGACCGCGCGGCCAACCGGCTGGCGCACGCCCTGCGCGAACGCGGGGCCGGCCCGGAAACGGTGGTCGCGCTGCTGCTGCCGCGCTCGGCCGACCTGGTCGTCGCGCAGCTCGCGGTGGTCAAGACCGGGGCCGCGTTCCTCCCGATCGACCCCGGTTACCCGGCCGAGCGCATCCGGTACATGCTCGACGACGCGAACCCGGTGGTGGTGCTGAAGGACATCAGCATGTCCACAGTGGACGAAAGCCCGCTGGACGTGGCGGTCCGCCCGGAGCACGCGGCGTACGTGATCTACACGTCGGGTTCGACCGGACGGCCGAAGGGGGTCGTCGTCAGCCACGCCGGCCTCGGCACGCTGGTGGCCACCACCATCGCCGCCTACCAGGTCGGCCCGGGCGACCGGGTGCTGCAGTACGTGTCCCCGAGCTTCGACGCGTCGATCCTCGAGCTGTGCGCGTCCCTGATGACCGGCGCGGCCCTGGTCGTCACCCCGCCCGGCCCGCTGCTGGGCGACCAGCTGCGGGACGTCCTCGCCGAAGGCCGCGTGACGCACGCGCTCATTCCGCCCGCTGCGCTGGCCACCGTGGAAGACGCGGACCTGCCGGACTTCCGGACGGTCGTGGTCGGCGGCGACGTCTGCCCGCCCGAACTGGTCGCCCAGTGGGCACCCGGGCGCCGGATGCTCAACATGTACGGCCCGACCGAAGCCACCGTGGTCTCGACGGTGTCCGAACCGCTGGTGGCCGGCGCGCCGGTCACCATCGGCCGGGCGCTGCGGTACACCAGCGCGTACGTCCTGGACGACCGGCTCCAGCCGGTCCCACCGGGCGTCGCGGGTGAGCTGTACGTGGCGAGCCCGGGTCTCGCCCGCGGCTACCTCGGGCGGCCGGGGCTGACCGCGAGCCGGTTCGTGGCGAACCCGGCGGGCGGGCGGATGTACCGCACCGGCGACCTCGTCCGCCGGACCCGTGCCGGGGAGCTGGAGTTCCTGGGCCGGACCGACGACCAGGTCAAGATCCGCGGCTTCCGCATCGAGCTCGGCGAAGTCGAGTCCGCGCTGCGGGCGCACCCGGCGCTCACCGCGGCGGTCGTGCTCGCCAAGCCGGACCCGGCCGGCCAGAAACGGCTGGTCGCCTACGTCGCCGGCGAGGTGACGGCCGCGGACCTGCGGGCGTTCCTCGGGCAGCGGCTGCCGGAGCACCTGGTGCCGAGCGCGTTCGTCGTGCTCGACGCCCTGCCGGTCAACGCCAGCGGCAAGCTCGACCGGGCGGCGCTGCCCGAACCGGCCGAGGAAGTGGCGGACTACCTCGCCCCCCGCAGTCCCGAGGAGCAGCTGATCGCCGACATCTGGAGCGAGGTGCTCGGCGTGCCCCGCGTCGGGCTCGGCGACGACTTCTTCGCCCTCGGCGGGCATTCCGTGCTCGCCGCCAAGGTCCGGATGCGGCTGCAGGCCGCGTTCGGGGTGGACCTCTCCCTGCCCGTGCTGTTCCAGACCACCACGGTCGCCGCGCTCGCCGCCGTGGTCCACACCGAGATCGAGGCCGAGCTCGCCGGCATGTCCGAGCAGGAGCTCCTCGACTCCCTCTCCGAGGAGGCCAGCGCATGACCACGTTCGACATCCGCCCCGCCGCCGAGCCGGCCGACGCCGAGCGCGCCGCGCGGCTGCGGGCCGCGGTGCTCGCGAAACGGCTGCGCGGCCAGGCCGCCACACCGGCGCGGGCGTTCGGCCGCGCCGACCGCGGCGCCCCGCTGCCGCTCTCGGCCGGGCAGCAGCGCCTGTGGTTCCTCGACCGGCTCGACCCGGACAGCGCCGAGTACGCCGTGCCGCTGCTCCTGCGGCTCGAAGGCGCCCTCGACGTCGACGCGCTCCGGCGGTCCCTCGACGCCCTGGTGGCGCGGCACGAGATCCTGCGCACGACGTACACCGCGGAGAACAACCGGCCGCGCCAGGTGATCGGGGCTCCGGCCCCGGTCGACCTGCCGGTGGTGGAAGGCGACCTGGACACCGTGCTCGCCGAGTACGTCGGCCGTCCCTTCGACCTCGCCACCGGCCCGGTGTTCCGGGCGCTGCTGGTCCGTGAGGCACCGGAGCGGCACGTGCTCGCCTTGAACGTCCACCACATCGCCTGTGACGGCTGGTCCCTGCCGATCCTGATGGCCGACCTCCGCGAGCTCTACACCGGCGCGGAACTGCCGCCGATCGAACTGTCCTATGCGGACTTCGCGGCCTGGGAGCAGTCCAGGACCGACGCCCACGCGGCGGATCTCGCGTACTGGAAGGAGCGGCTCGCCGGCCTGGAGACCCTGGAACTGCCCGCCGACCGCCCGCGCCCGGCCCAGCGCGACCACCACGGCGCCTCCGTCCGCTTCACCATCCCCGCGGCCGCCGCCGAAGCGGTGCTGAACCAGGGAAAGACCACGGGCGCGACGCCGTTCATGACGCTGCTCGCCGCCGCGTACGTGGTGCTCGGGCGGCACACCGGCCGTGAAGACATCGCCGTCGGCACCCCGGTCGCCGGGCGCGGGCGGGCCGAGCTGGAACACATGGTCGGGTTCTTCGTGAACACCGTCGTCGCCCGCGGCGACCTCTCCGGCGACCCGGACTTCGCCGCCCTCGCCGACCGCGTCCGCGTGGCGCGGCTGGCCGACCAGGCGCACGAAGACCTGCCGTTCGAGCGGCTGGTCAAGGAACTGGCGCCGGAGCGCGACCTCGCGCACACCCCGGTCGTCCAGGTCATGTTCGCCGTCTACGACGCTTCCGAAGGCGAAGCCTCGCTGGGCGACCTGCGGGTGTCTCCGGTCGACCTGCCTTCGACGACGGCGAAGTTCGACCTGATGATCTCCTTCGTCCGCCAGGCCGACGGGTCCGTGGAAGGCGTGCTGGAGTACGCGACCGCGTTGTTCGACGAGGTCCGGATGGCCCGGATGGGCGAGCACTTCGTCCGGCTGTTCACCGGGCTCGCCGCCCGCCCCGGCGCCCGGCTGTCCGAAGTGGACATCCTCGGCGCGGACGAGCGCGAACTGCTGCTGGGCAGGTGGAACGACACCGCCGAGCCCTACCTGCGTGGCACCGTGCACGGCCGGATCGCCGCGCAGGCCGCGTCCGCCCCGGACGCGATCGCCGTCCGCTGTGGCCGGACCGAGCTGAGCTACTCCGAGCTGGAAGCCCGCGCCACCCGGCTGGCCCAGCGGCTGCGCGCCCACGGCGTCGGCGTCGAAACCCCGGTCGGCGTGCTCTGCGAACGCGGCCCGCTGCTGCTGCCGGTGCTGCTGGCCATCCTCAAGACCGGCGGCCACTACATCCCGCTCGACCCGGCCTACCCGCAGGACCGCAAGGAGTACATGCTCCGCCAGGCCGGTGCACGGGTCCTGGTCACCACCCGCCGGTACGCCGGCGCGGGCACCGGGGATCTCGGGGACGTCGTCGTCCTGGCCGACGAGCCGGTCGCCGACGACCCGGTGCCGTGGACCGACCCGGTCGTCGACCCGGAGAACCTGGCCTACGTCATCTACACCTCCGGGTCGACCGGGCGCCCCAAGGGCGTCCAGATCAGCCACCGCGGGGTGCTGCACTACCTGGACTGGTGCCGCCAGGCCTACCGCGCCGACGAGGGCGACGGTGCCCCCGTGCACTCGTCGCTCGCCTTCGACCTGACCGTGACCGGGCTGTTCCTGCCGCTGCTGTGCGGCACGACGGTGACGCTGGTGCCGGAGGACGAGCACCCGGTCGCCGGGCTCGCCGACGTCCTCTCGAGCGGCCGGAAGTTCAGCTTCGTCAAGCTCACCCCGGCGCACCTCGAACCGCTGCGCCGCTGTCTCGCGCCGGAGGCCGCCGCCGCGGCCGCGCACCTGGTCGTCGGCGGCGAGCAGCTCACCGCGGAAGCCCTGGAGTTCTGGCGGGACAACGCCCCCGACGTCGTGGTGGCCAACGAATACGGCCACACCGAGACGTCCGTGGCGAACGTGATCAACCTGCTGCCCGCCGCCGAGTGCGTCACCACGCCGATCCCGGTCGGGCGCCCGATCTGGAACACCGAGGTCTACCTCCTCGACGAGCACCTGCGGCCGGTCCCGGTCGGCGTCACCGGCGAGCTGTACGCGGGCGGCGCCGGCGTCGCCCGCGGGTTCGCCGGCAACCCCGGCCTGACCGCGGCGAAGTACGTGGCCAACCCGTTCGGCCCCGGCCGCCTCTACCGCAGCGGCGACCTCGCCCGGTACCTGCCGGACGGGCGCCTGGAGTTCGTCGGCCGCACCGACCACCAGGTCAAGGTGCGCGGCTACCGGATCGAGCTGGGCGAGATCGAAGCCGCGCTGGTCGGCGGCCCGGGCGTCACCGAAGCGGTGGCGGTGGTCCGCGACGGCGCGCTCGCCGGGTACGTCGCCCCGTCCACTGTGGACGCCGACGCCCTGCGCGCGCACCTGTCCGAGCGGCTGCCGGAGTACATGGTCCCGGCGACACTGACCACTTTGGACACGCTGCCGCTGACGTCCAACGGCAAGATCGACCGGGTCGCGCTGCCCGCCCCGGACGCCGCGCCGGTTTCGACGTCCGGCGTCCTGCCGCGCGACGAGCTGGAGATGGCCCTCGCCAAGCTGTGGGAGGACCTGCTGGGCCGCCGCGTCGGCGTCACCGACGGTTTCTTCGACGTCGGCGGGCACTCGCTGCTGGCCGTCGTGCTGGTCGACCGGATCAAGGGCGAGCTGGGCGCGACCGTCGGCCTGGCCGAGGTGTTCCGCGCCCCGACGGTCCGGGCGCTGGCCGACCTCATCCGCGCCGGGGAGAGCGCCGGGGGACTGGTCGTGCCGCTCTCGCCGGGCCGTGCGGGCGTCGCCCCGCTGTTCCTGCTGCCGCCGACCGCCGGGAGCCCGTTCCCGTACCTGCAGCTGGTCGCCGAGCTGGACCCGGCGCTGCCGGTGTTCGGCCTGCAGGCGCCCGGGTTCGCCCCCGGCGAGGACCCGGTCCACACGATCGAGGAGCTGGCCGCCGCGTTCGTCGCCGACCTCCTGCCGGTCGCGGGGGACCGCCCGATCCGGCTCGCGGGCTGGTCCCAGGGCGGCTCGGTCGCCTTCGAAATGGCCGCCCAGCTGGAGGCGGCGGGCCGGGCGGTCGAGCACCTGTGCGTCATCGACGCGACCGTCCTCGGCGTCGACGACTACGGCAACCCGCTGCCGGAGGTCGACACCAGCGACCCGCTGGCCTGGTTCGGCGAGGCCGTGCTGAAGCTGGCCCCGGGGGCCGCCGACACCCTCGACGAAATGCTCGCCGAGGCCCGCGACCGCGGGATGGTCTCCGAGGTCGCGGGCAACGCGGTCGTCGAACAGATGGCGCGGGTCTACCTGGCCGGCAAGGACGCCGTCGAGGCCTACCGCTGCCGGGCCGTCGTCGACACCGGCATCCACCTGATCACCTCCACCGGCACCCACCCGGTGAAGGGCCGCCCGGAGGTGCGGCCGGAGAGCTGGCGCGCCCGCACGCGCGGCGAGCTCACGGTGACACCGGTGCCGGGCCACCACTGGGACATGGTCGAACCGCCGCACGTGGCGGAGCTGGCCCGGGCCGTGCTGGCCGGGCTCGCCGTGACCGCCGACGAGTGAAGGAGAACGCCATGACCGAAGACCTCGCGGTCGCCGCACCGGCACCCGCCACCGTCACCGATCCCCGCGCGGGCAGCTTCCGCGTCGACGCCCACCACGGCGAAATCCTGCAAGGGGTGTTCGCCACCGGGGGCCGGCTGCGCCGCGGCCTGGTCACCCTGCCGTGCCCGCTCTACAGCACCCGTGCGACCTTCCTGCCCACGGAGGACGCCGGCACCACCGTGCGGCCGGCGTGGCGCAGCAAGGCCCGCCGCGCGGCCGACCTGACGCTGGCGCGGCTCGGCCACCCGGTGCCGGGCGGGCTGCTCGACATCACCAGCGACATCCCGCTGTGCCGCGGCTTCGGCTCTTCGACCGCGGACGTCACGTCGGCGATCGGCGCGGTCCTCGCCGCGACCGGCCGCCGGCTCCCGCCCGCCGAGGTGGGCGCGCTGGCCGTCGAAGCCGAGACCGCGTCCGACTCGCTCATGTACGGCGGGCGGGCCGTGGTCTTCGCCCACCGCGAAGGCGAGCCGATCGAGGACCTCGGCGAGCTGATGCCGTTGTCCGTCCTGGGTTTCGGGACCAGCCCGGGCGGGCGCGGCGTCGACACCCTGGAGCTGACGCCCGCGCGCTACACGTCGTGGGAGATCGAGGCGTTCCGCCCGCTTCGCGGCCTGCTGCGCCGGGCCGTGCGCGACGGCGACGCGGGCCTGCTCGGCCGGGTCGCCACCGCCAGCACCCTGCTCAACCAGCGCCACCTGCCCATTCCCGGCCTGGACGGGATCCTGGCCGTCGCCCGCGCCTCGGGGGCGGCCGGCGTGCAGGTCGCCCACAGCGGTGACGTCGCCGGCCTGCTCTTCGACTCGACCGACCCCGAAACCCCGGCCCGGCTGGAGTTCGCCGCCACCCGGCTCGACGTGACCGAGACCTGGCAGTTCGAAACCGAGAGGTGAGTCCGATGACCCTTGCCGCCCCCGTCAGCCACACCGTCAGCCGGTCCATTGTGGAGGCGACCGAGCTGCCCCGGATCATCCGCGTCCGGCCCAACTTCCACGTCGCCGCCTTCGGCCTGATGAAGCTGCTGCCCGCCCGGTTCATGCTCGACCGCGCGGAGGAGCGCGGCGAAGTCGGCCCCGGCACGACCGTGCTCGAGACGTCGTCGGGCACCTTCGGCCTCGGCCTCGCCATGGTCTGCCGGCTGCGCGGCTACCCGCTCACGATCGTCGGCGACCCGGCGATCGACGCCCCGCTCAAACGCCGGCTCGAGCACCTCGGCGCGCGCGTCGAGATCTGCCCGAAGCCCAGTCCCGTCGGGGGCTACCAGCGCGCGCGGCTGGACCGGCTCGAGGAACTGCGCGCGGAGTACCCGAACCACTGGGTACCGGGCCAGTACAGCAATCCCGACAACCCGCGGTCGTACGCGCTGGTGGCCGAGCAGCTCGCCGAGACGATCGGCGTGCCGGACTGCCTCGTCGGCGCGGTCGGCTCCGGCGGTTCGACGTCCGGCACGAGTTCGTTCCTGCGGATGCTCGTCCCGGAGCTGACGCTGATCGGCGTCGACACCCAGCGCAGCGCCATCTTCGGCCAGCCGGACGGGCCGAGGGTGCTGCGCGGGCTCGGCAACAGCCTGGTGCCGGCCAACGTCGAGCACTCGAGCTACGACCAGGTGCACTGGATCGGCGCGGCCGAGGCGTTCGCCGCGACGCGCGAGCTGTACGCGCGCCACTGCCTGTTCATGGGCCCGACCAGCGGCGCGTCGTTCAAGGTCGCGGACTGGTTCTCCCGCCGCAACCCCGACGCCACGGTCGTCGCGCTGCTGCCGGACGAGGGCTACCGCTACCAGGACACCGTCTACTCCGACGAGTGGCTGCGCGCGCAGGGACTCGCGCACCCGGGGGCGGCCGAGCCGTACGAAGTGGTCGCGCCGACCGAGCCCGGTGGCTCGTGGACGTGGCTGAACTGGGGCCGGCGCCCGCTCGGTGACGTGTCGTGACGCGCACGCTTTTGCTCGTCGAGAGCAACACGACCGGTACCGGGCGGCTGTTCGCGCGGCAGGCCAGGGAGCTGGGCTTCGAGCCGGTGCTGGCCGCGGCCGACCCCGCGCGCTACCCGTACGCGGCCGAAGACGGCGTCCGCGTCGTCCGGTGCGACACCGCGGACGCGTGCGCGGTGCTGGCGGCGGACATCGGCGAGCCCGCGGGGGTGACCAGCAGTTCGGAATACTTCATCCCGGTCGCGGCGCGGATCGCGGCGAAGCTCGGCCTGCCGGGGCCGGATCCGCTGGCCGTGACGGAGTGCCGCAACAAGGCGCACCAGCGGGCGGTGCTCGGGGCGCCGTGCACGGTGGCGACTTCGGTGGACGCGGCCGTCGCGGCGGCGGTCGAGTTCCCCGTGGTGCTCAAGCCCGCCGAGGGCTCGGGCAGCGTCGGCGTGCTGCGCTGCGAGACGCCGGAGGCGGTCGCTTCCCAGGCGGCGGCGCTGCTTTCGGTGACGCACAACGAACGCGGGCTGCCGGTCCCGGCGCAGGTGCTCGTGGAGCCGTACGCGAGCGGGCCGGAGTACTCGGTGGAGCTGTTCGGCGACGTCGTGGTGGCGGTGGTCCGCAAGCACCTGGGCCCGGCGCCGTTCTTCGTCGAGGTGGGCCACGACGTCCCGGCCACGGTGCCCCCGGCGGACGAGCTGGCGCTGATCGACACGTCCCGGGCGGCGGTGGCCGCGCTGGGCCTCGGTTTCGGCGCGGCGCACGTCGAGATCCGCCTGATCCCGGACGGGCCGCGGCTGATGGAGGTCAACCCGCGCCCGGCGGGCGGGATGATTCCGGAGCTGGTCCGCGCGGCGACCGGCGTCGACCTGGTGGCGGCGCAGGTGTCCGCGGTACTCGGACTGCCGCCGGACCTGCGGGCGTCCCGGCGCGCGTGCGCGTCACTGCGCTTCCTCACGGCGAGCTCGACCTCGGTGCTCGAGGCGGGGGACGCGGTGGCGAAGGCGTCGGCGGTGCCGGGCGTCGCCGAAGCCCGGCTGTACCGCGCGGACGGCACCGTGGTCCGCCCGGCGCGCGACTACCGCGACCGCGTGGGGCACGTCCTCGCTGTTTCCGACCGCCCCCGTGGTGCCCGCGCGGCCGCCGCGGGTGCGCTCGACCGCCTGCGCGCCGCCCTGATCCCGGAAGGCCCCCACCGATGACCCTGCGGTTCCTCATCACCACCGTGGCCCGGACCGCCCGCACCGAGCGGCCCGCGCCCGAAGTACCGGCGAAGCCCGGTCCCGAACCCCACCCGGACACCCCGGAAGGAGCACCTCGATGACCATCGCCCCAGGCGGGACCGGCAGGCTCACCAGCCCCATCGCCGCCGCGGCCAGGGAGATCCTCTTCGACCGCGACACCGCACCCGCACCCGACCCGGTCGCGGCCGAACTCGGGCTGATCAGCCAGGTCGACCGCGCCCACGTCGTGATGCTCGCCGAACGCGGCATCGTCGAACCCGGGCCCGCGGCGGCGCTGCTGGCCGGCATCGAAGACCTGCGGGCCCGGCGGTTCGCGCCGCTGCACGACGTCCCCGCGCCGCGCGGCCGCTACCTCGCCTACGAATCCCACCTGATCGACACCCTCGGCGCCGAAGTCGGCGGCATCCTCCACAGTGGACGCTCGCGCAACGACCTCAACGCCACCGTCGTCCGGCTCCGGCTGCGCGAGCCGCACGAACGGCTGCTCGCCGAGTCCGACGCGCTCGGCCGCGCGCTGCTGGAGCGGGCCCGGCGCTGGGCCGGGGTCACCATGCCCGCCTACACCCACCACCAGCCCGCGGTCCCGATCACCTACGGCCACTACCTGGCCGGGGTGGCGTGCGCGCTGGTCCGCGACGTCGAAGGCGTCTGGCAGGCCGGGGCCGAGCTCGACCAGAACCCGCTCGGCGCGGGCGCGGTCGGCGGCACGTCGCTGCCGGTCGACCAGCACCGCACCACCGCGCTGCTCGGCTTCGCCGCGCCGCTGGCGAACTCGCTGCACGCGGTCGCGTCCCGGGACCTCGTGCTGCGCCAGCTGTCCGCGGCCACCGTGCTCGGCGTGCTGCTCTGCCGCGTCTCGCACGACCTGCAGGCGTGGACCAGCGCCGAGGCCGGGCTGCTGCGGCTGGCCGACGACGTCGTCGGGTCGAGCTCGATGATGCCGCAGAAGCGGAACCCGTTCCTGCTGGAGCACGTCCAGGGCCGGGCGCTGGCGCCGCTCGGCGCGTTCACCGCGTCGGCGGGGGCCATGGCGACCGCGCGCTTCACCAACGCGATCGCGGTCGGCACCGAAGCCGTGGCCCCGGCGTGGACGGCGCTGGAGGCGGCGACCGACGCCGTCGTCCTGCTCCGGCTGGTCGTCGAGGGCGCCGAACCGGTGCCGGAACGGATGTACGAACGCGCGGTCGGCGGCCAGACCGCGGCCACCCACCTCGCCGAACGGCTCGTCGACGCCGGCGTCCCGTTCCGGCAGGCCCACCACGACGTCGGCGCGATCGCCAAGGAGGCCCTCGCCGGGAACCTCCCGCTGCACGAAGTCGCCCGCGTCCGGCTCGCCGGGCAGCCGCCGCACGTCCTGGCCGCGCTCGACCCGGCCGAAGTCGCGCAGCACGCGGCGTACGGCGGCGGCCCGGCCCGGGAGTCCGTGCTCGCCGCGGTGACCGAAGCCGAAACCGCGTTCGCCCGCATCCGCGCCGCCGCCGAAGAACGCCGCTGGCGGTGGAGCCAGGCCGAAATCGGCCTCGACGACGCCGTCCGAACCCTGATCCGCTGACCCGCAAGGAGCCTGTTGTGACCACTTTCGCCGACGACCTCGCGACGCTGCGCCCGGAACCCGCGTCCACCCCGGGCGCGCACGTCGAACTCCGCAGCGACACCTTCACCCTGCCGACGCCCACGATGCTGGAAGCCGCCGCCCGCGCCCCGCTCGGCGACGACGTCTACGGCGAGGACCCGACCGTGGACCGGCTGGAGCAGCTGTCCGCCGAGCTGCTCGGCAAGCAGGCCGGCTGCCTGATGCCGAGCGGCACGATGGCCAACCTGACCGCGTTGCTGGCGCACTGCCCGCGCGGCGGCAAGGCGATCGTCGGGCACGAGTCCGACGTCTACGTCTACGAAGCGGGCGGCGCGTCGCTGTGCGGCGGCATCGTCTACGACCCGCTGCCGAACCTGCCCGACGGCACGATCGACCCGGCGGCCATCGCCGAGGCGTGCGCGGTCGACCGCAGCGACCCGCAGATCGCGCCGCCGGCGGTGCTCAGCCTGGAGACCCCGCAGAACCGCTGCGGCGGGCTGCCGCTGCAGCTGGACTACCTGAGCGAGGTGTCCCGGCTGATCCGCTCCCACGGCGTCGCCCTGCACCTCGACGGCGCCCGCATCTTCAACGCGGCGGTGGCGCTGGGCGTCAGCGCGGCGGAGGTCGCCAAGCACGCCGACACCGTGCAGATCTGCCTGTCGAAGGGCCTGTGCGCCCCGATCGGCTCGGTGCTGGTCGGCGACCGCGTGACGATCGCGGCGGCCCGCCGCATGCGCAAGATGCTCGGCGGCGGCATGCGCCAGGCGGGCATGATCGCGGCCTGCGGCATCGTGGCCCTGACGGAGATGACCGAGCGCCTGGCCGACGACCACGCCCGCGCGGCCCGCCTGGCCCGCGGCCTGTCCCGCATCCCGGGCGTCCGCCTCGACCCGGGCCCGCCGCTGACGAACATGGTGTTCTTCAAGGTCCGCGACGACCGCTACACGACCCGGACGCTGATCGAGGCGGCCCGCCGCCGCGGGATCCGGGTGGAGGAGCTGGGCCACGACCGCATCCGCGCGGTGACCCACGCGGGCGTGGACGACGACGCGGTCGACCGCGCGGTCTCCGTCTTCGGCGACCTCCTGGGCCACGACGCCATGGTGCGGTGACGGCGGTGCCTTGAACGAGTCGTTCAGGACCTCCGGTGACCTGAACGACTCGTTCAAGACTCAGCCCAGGGCGGCGTCCAGCGACCGCGACGGCACCGCGTCCAGCGCCGCCAGTGTCTCGGCGTCCAGGACCACCGACCCCGCCGCGATGTTGGCCTCCAGGTGCGCCACGCTCGCCGTCCCCGGGATCAGGTGGACGTTCGGGGCGTGGTGCAGCAGCCACGCCAGCCCGATCTGCGCCGGCGTCACGCCCAGCGCGGACGCCGCGGCCTGGACCGCAGGCTCGTCCGTCACCTTCGGCAGGCCCGGGAACGCGCCGCCGAGGGGGAAGAACGGGACCCACGCGATGTCCTCCGCCACGCACAGCCGGAGCATCTCCTCGTCGTCGCGCGCGACCAGGCTGTACGCGTTCTGCACGCACGCGATGCCCGCCGGCAGGGCGCGCCGGAAGGTGTCGAGGCCGACGCTGCTGAGGCCGATCGCGCCGATCTTGCCTTCGTCGCGCAGTTCCGTCAGGACCGCGAGCTGGTCGTCGACGTCGACCAGCTGGTCGCCCTCGGCCAGCAGGCCCGGGCGCAGCTCCGCGCGGCGCAGGTTGACCAGGGCGACCCGCTCGGTGCCGAGCGTCCGGAGGTTGTCCTCGACGCTCTTGCGGAGTTCTTCGGGCCGCTGCGCCAGGCGGAGCGGGATCGGGCCGCCCGGGTCGGGGTCGGCGCCGACCTTGGTGGCGATCAGGACGTCGTCGCCGGCGGCTTCGCGGATGACGTCGTTGACGAAGCCGTTGCCGTAGAACTCGGCGGTGTCGATGTGGCCGACGCCCAGGTCCAGGGCCCGGCGCAGCAGCGCGACGGCCGCGGGCCGGTCCTCGTGGAGGCGTTCGAGCTGCATCGCGCCGAACCCGACGCGGGAGACGGTGTGGCCGGCGAGCTGGCTGGAGGGCATGGCTGTCCCGCTTTCGTGCGATGATGGTGAAGCGGAGGAACCTCCGCTAAACCGACCGTAGCACAACCGGAGGGACCTCCGTTTTGCCTTCGTCCGAAACCGGGCGCCCGGTGCGCGCCGACGCGCGCCGCAACCGCGAAAAGCTCGTCGAAGTCGCGCGCGACGCCTTCGCCGCCGACGGTGCCGTCGCGCTCGAGACCATCGCCCGTGAGGCCGGCGTCGGGATCGGGACGCTCTACCGGCACTTCCCGACCCGCGAGGCGCTCGTCGAAGCCGTCTACGCGGCCGAGCTCGACGCCGTCTGCGCCAGCGCCCCGGCCCTGCTCGAGCAGCACCCGCCCGCGGTGGCCCTCCGGGCCTGGATGGACCGCTACGCCGCGTTCTTCGCCACCAAACGCGGGATGGCCGACACGCTCCGCGTCAGCCTCGGGGCCGGGCGCATCGTGACGGCGGAGACACGCGGGCGCATCGTCGCGGCGATCGGCGCGATCCTCGAAGCCGGCGCGAAGGCGGGCACGCTGCGCGCCGACGCCGACCCCGAGGACGTCACCTTCATGTTGCTGGGCGTGTGCCTCTCGGCCGGCCCCGAGCCGGCGCGGACCGGGCGCCTGCTGGACCTCGTGGCGGCCGCCGTCCGGCCCTGATCACTCCGGGCGGATCGGCAGCACCACGTCGTCGCGGAGGAACAGCGGGATCCGGTCCGCCGGAGCCGGTGCCTCGACGGAAGTCCCGCCGTCGTACCGCTTCCCGGTCACCGCGTCCGTCCACACGGCACCGTCCGGGAGGTACACCGCACGAGCGGTGGCGCCGGGCTCGAGCACCGGCGCGACCAGCAGGTCCGGGCCCAGCAGGAAGGCATCCTCGACCGTCCAGCTCTCCGGGTCGCCGGGGAAGTCGACGAACAGCGGCCGCATCGGCGGGATGCCCTGCTCGTGCGCCACCCGCATCTGCGCCATCAGGTACGGCCGCAACCGTTCCCGCAGCCGCAGGGACGCCGTGATGGCCGCGTACGCCGAATCGCCGTACGACCAGACCTCGTTGGGCCCGCCGGTCATCGCCGGGCCGAACGGCGGGCGCGGGTCGCGGAAGCCGTGCAGGCGGAACAGCGGGCAGCACACGCCGTAGGAGAACCAGCGGACCATCAGCTCGCGGTACTCCGGCGACGCCGGGTCGCCGCCGTGGAAACCACCGATGTCCGTGGTCCACCACGGGATCCCGGCCAGCGCCACGTTCAGCCCCGCCCGGACCTGCGCGCGCAGCGACGCCCACGTCGCCGCGACGTCACCCGACCAGAGCGCGGCCCCGTACCGCTGGCTGCCCGCCCACGCCGAGCGCGACAGCAGCACCACCTCGTCGTCGCCCTCGGCGCGGATGCCGTCGTGGAACGCCTGCGCGTTCGCCTGCGGGTAGAGGTTGAAGACCTCCGACCCCGGCCCGGCGTGGAAGCCGAGGTTGTGCGGGTGGCCGGGCTGGATCTCGGGCTCGTCGCCGTCCAGCCACCACGCCCGCACACCGAGGTCGTAGTAGTTCTCCTTGACCTTCGCCCAGACGAACCGCCGCGCCGCGGGGTTCGTCGCGTCGTAGAACGCGACCGGCATCTCGACGTCGAAGCCCTTGTCCTTCCAGGACGCGTGCGCCGGGACGCCGCTCTCCGCGGCGACCAGCAGGCCCTGCTCGTGCAGCTCCCCGTAGTTCGCCGAGAGCGGGCTGACCGACGGCCACACCGACACCATCAGCTTGACGCCGAGGTCGTCCAGCTCCCGGATCATCCCGGCCGGGTCCGGCCACTCGGCCGGGTCGAACCGCCAGTCGCCGAGGTGCGTCCAGTGGAAGAAGTCGGCCACGATCACCGACAGCGGCAGCCCGCGCGCGTGGTACTCGCGCGCCACGGCCAGGAGCTCGTCCTGGGTGCGATAACGCAGTTTCGACTGCCAGAACCCGGCCGCCCACTCGGGCAGCATCGGCGCGTGCCCGGTCGCGTCGGCGTAGTGGCTCAAGATCCGGCGCGGGCCGTCGCCGGTGGTGATCCAGTAGTCGAGCTGGCGGGCGTCGTCGGCGACCCAGCGGGTGCCGTTGGCGGCCAGCTCGACCCGCCCGACGGCCGGGCTGTTCCACAGGAACCCGTAGCCGCGGCTGGAGAGCAGGAACGGCACCGACACCTCGGCGTTGCGCTGCACCAGGTCGAGCACGAGACCCTTCTGGTCGAGCCGCCCGTGCGTGTGCTGCCCGAGCCCGTAGACCCGCTCGTCGTCGTAGGCGGCGAACCGCTGCTCGAGCCGGCCGTAGCCGTTGCGGGACGGCATGAACAGCCGCGCGCCGGGCCACCAGAAGTGCGCCCGCTGCTCGGAAAGCAGCTCCTCGCCGGTGTCGGTGCGGACGAACCGCAGCTGCGCGTCGATCCCGGTGTCGGTGTCGGCGAGCTCCACGATCGCGGTCAGCGCGCCGTTGACCACCCGGCCGGTGCGTCCGTCGGCGGTGGCGGTCGCGGCGGACGGCTTCGCGGGCAGCAGCGCGCCCGGCACGTCGTCGAGGATCCGGTGGCGCCCGGCGCGCACGCGCAGGCTGCCGTCGCCCCACGGCTCGACGCGCAGCACCTCGTGCCGCACGCGGACCTCCAGCGAGCGGCCGTCTTCGGTCGTGGCGATCAAGCGCTCTCCTTAGTCTTTGACGGCGCCGCTGGTCAGCCCGGCGACGACGTACCGCTGGGCGACGACGAGCAGGACGGCCGCGGGGATCGCGGCGAGCACGGCGGTGGCCATGATCCCGTTCCAGTCGGCGGACTGGTTGCCGACGAACCGGTAGATGCCCACGGTGATGGGCTCGAACGACCGGCCGGTGGTGAGGGTGACCGCGAACAGGAAGTCCGCCCAGGCGAACAGGAACGAGAACAGCCCGGCGGTGACGAGCGCGTTGCGGCTGACCGGGACGATGATCGAGAAGAACGTCCGCCAGTACCCGGCACCGTCCACCCGGGACGCTTCGGTGAGCTCCTTGGGTACCGAAATCATGAAGGCCCGCAGCAGGAGCACGGCGAACGGGATGGTCGCGGTGGAGTCGGCGAGCACGAGCCCGAGGTAGTTGTCGATCAGCCCGAGGTTGCTGAACACGGTGTAGAGCGCGTTGGCCATCACGATGCCGGGGATCATCTGCACGATGAGCAGCACGAACACCAGCACGGGACCGCCGCGCACCTTCAGCTGCGCCAGCGCGTACGACGCCGGTGCGGCGATCACCAGCGACACGAGCACCGTGCCGAGGGCGACGACGACGCTGGAGAGGAGGTCCGGCCCCTGCGTCGCCACGGCTTTCCGGTAGCCGTCCAGGGTGCCGTCGACGGGGAAGAACGCCGGGTCGGGGCGCAGCAGCGCGCCGCTGGGCTGCAGGGACGCGTTGACCATCCAGTACAGCGGGAACAACAGCACCGCGACGATCAGGACGCCGGCCACCGTCCGGGCTTTCACGCCGCCGCCTCGGCCAGGGTCGCCTTCGCCGAGCGCAGGTAGAGCAGCCCGAACACCGTCGCCACCAGGATGAGGACGTTGCCGACCGCGGCGCCCTGCCCGAACGCGAAGTCTTGGAAGGACAGCCGGTAGGACCACGTCGTGAGCGTCTGGGTCGCGTTGGCCGGCCCGCCGCCGGTGACGACCATGATCACGTCGAACACCTTGATCGTGTAGACCAGCCCGAGCATGAGCACGATCCCGGTGACCGGCCGCAGCAGCGGCCAGGTGAGGTGCCGGAACCGCTGCCAGGCCCCGGCGCCGTCCAGCGCGGCGGCTTCGTAGAGCGACGCGGGGATCGCGCGCAGCCCGCCGTGCAGGATGACCAGGTTGAACGGGATGCCGATCCAGATGTTGGTGAGGATCACCGCGGGCAGCGCCCAGCCCGTGCTGCTCAGCCACGGGACCGCGTCGAGGCCGGCCGCGCGCAGCGCCGCGTTGAGCACGCCGTGGTCCTGGTCGAACATCCACCGCCAGACCGCGCCGCTGACCACCAGCGGCAGCAGCCAGGGGAGCAGGAGCAGCGAGCGCAGCAGCGCGCTGCCGAGGAAGCGGCCGTTGAAGAACACCGCCAGCGCCAGCCCGATGCCGAACTGGAAGACGAGCGACCCGGCGGTGAACAGGACCGTGTCGACGACCGCCGTCGAAAACAGCGGGTTGCCGAACACGGCCGCGTAGTTGGCGAGGCCGACGAACGGGGCTTCGCCGGTGTAGAACGACTTCACCGTGTAGTCCTGCGTGCTCATCACGACGTTCGCGGCCAGCGGGTAGCCGAAGAACACGACGATGTAAGCGAGCGCGGGCAGCAGGAACAGCCACGCGGCGAACCGGTTGTCCCGCCGGGGTTTCCGGCCGGCACGAGGGGGTGCCGCGACGGCCGGGGCGAGCAGGGTCACGACCCGCTCGCCTGCTGCGCGGCCTTGAGGGCCTGGTCGGCCGGCAGCTTCCCGGTCAGCGCCGCCTGGACGGCATCGGCCAGCGCCTGCGAGACCTTCGGGTACTTCTCGCCGAGCTCGGCGGTGCGGGAGCGGGCCGAGCCGACTTCGTCGACGAACGCCTGCATCGCGGGCTGCTCGGTGCCGAACTTCGCGGCCACCGCCGTCTTCGACGGGATGTAGGCGTGGGCCTTGCTCCACTGCAGCATCGTGGGTTCGGAGAGGATGCAGGAGAGCACCTTGCCCGCCGCCTGCTGGGCCGGGCCGCTCGTGACCGGCACGGCGCCGACTTCGCCGCCGAGGGCGACCACCGGCTTGGCGCCCGCCTGCGGCACCGGGATCGGCACGACGCCGTAGTGCAGCGCCTGCTGCTCGTCGAGCCGGGCGAGGTTCCACGACCCGTTGACCATCATCGCCGCGTTGCCCGCGACGAACTGGTCGGCGACGTCGTTCTGGTTCCACGTCACGACGGACTTCGAGGCCGACCCGGAGTTCACCAGGCCGGTGACGAACTGAAGCGCTTTCACCGACTGCGCCGAGTCCAATTGGGACAGTTCGGCACCGTTGCTCCAGAAGAACGGGAGGAACTGCCAGGTGCCTTCTTCGGACGGGATGGCGGAGAAAGCGAGCCCGTACTTGCCGTCCTTGGTCAGCTTCGCCGCGGCGGCCTTGAGCTCGTCCCAGGTCTTCGGCGGCTGGACACCGGCCGCGGCGAGCAGGTCCTTGTTGTAGATCAGCGCGAGCCCGTTCACGCCGGGCGCGACGCCGTACACCTTGTCCTGGTAGGTGCCCGCCTTGACGATGCTTTCGTAGAAGCCGTCGGTGGTGATGCCGTAGTCGGCCAGCGGCGTCAGCGCGCCGGTGGCGGCGACCTGCTGCAGCGTCGGGTTGTCGGTGAACAGCAGGTCCGGCAGCGTCTTCGAGCTCGCGCCCTGCAGGACCTTCGGCAGCATCTGGCTGGTCGGCACCTTCTGCCGCTCGATCTTGATGCCGGTCCGGCCCGCGCACGCGTCGAGGATCTTCTGCCACGCCGCCGATCCCTGCTCGTCGGCGTAGTAGTCGAGCTCGGTGATCGAGCCGGCGGGCTGGGCGCTGCTGGACGTCGTGGGCGCGGGGCTGGGGCTGCAGGCGGCCAAGAGCGCGGCGCTCGCGGCCAGCACGAGGGCGCGACGGGCTACGGGCATGGCGATTCTCCTTCGGCGGTGGAGCAGAACCGGATCAGCGCGGTGCGGCGGTGCTCTCGCGGCGGGTGAGGCGGGGCCCGAGCAGCCGGACCTCCGGGGTGGTGTGGCCGGCGAGCCGGCGCATGGTCATTTCGACGGCCTGGGTGCCGACCTCTTCGGCGGGGATGGCCACGTTGGTCAGCGCGACGGCGTGCTGCTCGGCCATGCTGTCCGGGCAGACCGCGATGACCGAGATGTCCTCCGGCACGCGCAGGCCGCGGTGGCGCAGGTCCGCGAGCAGACCGGGCAGGACGGCCTCGTTGTGCACGACCAGGCCGGTCAGGTCCGGGTCGGCGGTGAGCAGGTCGTCCAGGCAGGCGCTCACCGCTTCGTAGGAGTGGGCGCACGGCCGGTTCGCCGCCCGCACGTCCCGCGTCTTCGCCGCGTCGTCGAAACCGCGCAGGAATCGCGTCGCATAACTGGTTCCGCGCCGGTAGACGGCGGGGGAGGGGCCGATCAGACCGATCGCGCGGTGCCCGAGGTCGGCGAGGTGCGCGACGCACGCCGATGCCGCGGCGGTGAAGTCGAGGTCGACGCAGCTGAGCCCGGCCGGGTGGTCGGGCACGCCGATGAGGACCACCGGGAGGTCGAGCGCGAGCAGCATCGGCACCCGCGGGTCGGCGGTTTCGACGTCCATCACCATCAGCGCGTCGGCGATCGCCGAGGACGCCACCCGCTGCAGCGCGGCCGGGCCTTCGTCCTTGGTCAGCAGCAGGAGGTCGTGGTCGTGCGCGCGGGCCGCGGTGACCGCCGAGGCGACGAACTCCATCACCACGGCGACGTTGAGGTCGGTGCGCAGCGGCACGACCAGCGCGAGTACGTTCGTCTTGCTGCTGGCCAGCGCCCGCGCGCCGGCGTGCGGGTGGTAGCCGAGCCGGCGGATGCTGTCCTCGACCAGCCGCCGGGTCTTCGGCGAGATCGAGCGCTTCCCGCTGATCACGTACGACACCGTGCTGGGGGCCACCCCCGCCGCGGAAGCGACGTCGTTGATCGTGACCACGGGCGGCCTCCAGGGAGATCATTGTCGAAGCGCATCGACGATGGCATGAAGGTAAGTGACACCCGCCGGAAACACAAGCGTGATTCGCGGTTCCCGCGAATTCGATTCCCATTCGACGGCAGTGTTGTTCGTCGAAATTGTCGAACGCCGCTGATGACGGTTCTTCCCGCAGCTCAGGGCGTAGATTCGGCCGGCCGGCCGGAGTTGCTGGGAGCGCGTCCAGTGAGTCTTGACCATCCGTCGGCGTGGCTGTAATAGTCGTCGCATCCCCACCCTCGACGCGAATGTTCCGCGCCGCGCCGTCGAAACGATTCGACGAAACCGGAGGCCGTCCGTGCGCCTGTCCCCGTTCCGCCGCGCCCTCGTCCCGGTGGTCACCGCGACCCTGCTGCTGGCCCCGTCGCCGGCGCTCGCGGCGCCCCCGCCGCCGTTCCGCGACCCGGCGCTGCCGGTGGCCGCGCGGATCGACGACCTGCTGTCCCGGCTGACCGCCGACGAGAAGATCTCGCTGCTGCACCAGTACCAGCCGGCCATCCCGCGGCTCGGCATCGGCGTGTTCAAGACCGGCACCGAGGCACTGCACGGGGTGGCCTGGTCGACCGACTACGACAACAACGGCGCGGTCGTCAAGGCCGACGGGACCGTGTTCCCGCAGGCCGTCGGCCTGGCCTCGACGTGGGACCCGGCGCTGGTCAAGCAGGTGGGGTCGGCGGTGGGGCAGGAGGCACGCGGCTTCAACGCGCGGAACCCGACGCTGTGGGGCCTCAACCTCTGGGCCCCGGTCGTCAACCTGCTGCGCGACCCGCGCTGGGGCCGCAACGAAGAGGGCTATTCCGAGGACCCGCACCTCACCGGCGAGCTCGCGACCGCGTACGGCCGCGGCATCCAGGGCGACGACCCGCGCTACCTGCAGGCCGCCCCGACGTTGAAGCACTACCTCGCCTACAACAACGAAGTCAGCCGCGACACCAGCAACTCCTCGGTGCCGCCGAAGATCCTGCACGACTACGACGAGCAGGCGTTCAAGATCCCGCTCGAAGCCGGGGCGGCCAACGCGGTCATGCCGTCGTACAACCTGGTGAACGGCCGCCCGAACACGGTCAGCCCGGACCTCGGCGGCGCGCTGCGGAAGTGGGCGCCCCAGGACATCGCCGTCGTCAGCGACGCGGGCGCACCGTCCAACCTGGTCAACTCCGAGAAGTACTACGCCACCAAGGCCGAGGCGGACGCGGCGGCGATCAAGGCCGGGCTCGACAGCTTCACCGACAACGACACCGACGGCTCGATCACGGCCGCCGCGGTCAAGGAGGCCCTCGAGCGCGGGCTGCTGAGCATGGCCGACGTCGAAAAGGCCGACCGCCACCTGCTTTCGCTGCGGTTCCGGCTCGGCGAGTTCGACCCGCCGGGCCGCAACCCGTACGCGAAGATCACCCCGGCGGTGATCAATTCCCCCGCGCACCAGGCCCTCGCCCGCAAGGCCGCGGCCGAGCAGGTCGTGCTGCTGCGCAACGACCGGAACGCGCTGCCGCTGGCCGCGGCCGGGAAGGTCGCGGTCGTCGGCCCGCTGTCGGACACGCTGTACGAAGACTGGTACAGCGGCACGATGCCGTACCGCGTGACGCCGAAGCAGGGCATCGCCGAGCGGCTCGGCGCCCCGGTCGCGTCGTCCGAAGGCGTCGACCGCATCGCGCTGAAGGACCTCGCGACGGGCCGCTACCTGACCGCTCCCGCGACGCCCGGCAAGGTGACCGCGGGGGCGACCACCGCGGGCACGGCCGAGTCGTTCGACGTCTACGACTGGGGCGCGGGCAAGAACACCCTGCGCGCCGCCGTGAACGGGCGGTTCCTGAGCTATTCCGGCGGTGCGCTGGTGAACGACGCGGAGCAGCCGTCCGGGTGGTTCGTGCAGCAGCAGCTGAAGCTCGACCCGCAGCCGGACGGCAGCTACGTGCTCGAGTACGCGGGCAACGAGGTGACCGAGCCGTGGTTCGGGCCGGACCGCTTCGCCGTCGTCGGCGCGGACGGCGTCCTGACGATCTCCGCCCCGGACGCCGCGCACGCCACGAAGTTCGGCCGGGACGTGCTCGTCAGCGGCATTTCCTCGGCCGTCGACGCGGCCCGCGGCGCGTCGACCGCCGTCGTGGTGGTCGGGAGCATGCCGTTCATCAACGGCCGCGAGGCGAACGACCGGACGAGCACCTCGCTGGCTCCCGCGCAGCGCGCCTTGATCGAGGCGGTCGCGAAGGTCAACCCGCACACGGTGGTCGTGGCGGAGAACAGCTACCCGACGACCGGCTGGGACACGCTGCCCGTGCCGGGTGTCGTGTGGACCAGCCACGCCGGGCAGGAGACCGGGCACGCGATCGCCGACGTCCTCTTCGGCGACGTCAACCCGAGCGGGCGTCTCACGCAGACG
Organism: Amycolatopsis sp. NPDC049159; assembly: GCF_040648295.1. Lineage (NCBI taxonomy): Bacteria > Bacillati > Actinomycetota > Actinomycetes > Pseudonocardiales > Pseudonocardiaceae > Amycolatopsis > Amycolatopsis sp. NPDC049159. The sequence goes on along the minus strand of NZ_JBEZDL010000004.1, from coordinate 409,679 downwards.
TGGTACGCGTCCGACGCGGGACTGCCGAGCATCCTCGACTACGACATCGCGAAGACCGGGATGACTTACCAGTACTACCGCGGGAAGCCGTTGTACCCCTTCGGGTACGGGCTCAGTTACACGAGCTTCCGCTACGGCGCGGTGCGGGCGTCGCCGGCCGGTTCGTCGGTGCGCGTGAGCGTGGACGTGACGAACACCGGCAGCCGGGCCGGGAGTGACGTCGTCCAGCTGTACTCGAAGGATTCGGGGGTGCAGCGGTTGCGGGACTTCGAGCGCGTGACGCTGGCACCGCGGGAAACCCGCACGGTCCGGTTCTCGGTCCCGGTATCGGAACTGGCGTCGTGGGACGTCTCGCGGGGACGGTCCGCGGTGGCGGCCGGGGTGCGCGAGTTCTCCGTGGGGCACAACGCGGCCGACCTTTCCGCGGCGCGGCCGGTGTACGTGCCGGGGGAGCGCGCGCTGCCCCGCGACCTGAGCCGGCCGACCCCGGCGGAGAACTTCGACGACTACGCCGGCACGACGTTGACGGACACGGCCAAGACGTCCGGCACCTCGGTGGCGGCGGTGGCCGGGAGCTGGCTGGCCTACCGCAACGTCGCTTTTACCGGCCCGGCGCGTTTCTCGGCTTCGGTGTCGGCTTCGGCGCCGGCCGAGGTCACGGTGCACTTGGACGCACCGACGGGCCGCGTCCTGGGCACGGCGGCGGTACCGGCCACGGGCGACCACTACGCGTACACGACGGTGACGGCGGCACTGGCGGCGGCGACCGGCCACCACGACGTCTACCTCACGTTCGACGGCCCGGTGAACCTGGCGACGTTCTCCCTGCGGTGAGGGCCGGGCGCTAAGGTTTCCGGCCCAGCCCGGCGTAGGGCAGCGCGTTGATCGCCGGGTCGTCCGACATGTCGCCGGCGCCCTCGGGCTTCCACATCGCGCAGCCGACCACGCCGGGTTCCACCACCTCGAAGCCGTCGAAGAAGGCGAGGACCTCGTCGTGGGTGCGGGGGACCGGCTGGTTCTGCTGGTTCTGGTTGCTCTTGTACACCTCGACCGCCTCGTCGAGGCGCTGCGACTCCGAGTCGGCCGCGACGTGCGTGACCGCCAGGAAGCTGCCCGGTGCGAGGCGGTCGCGGTAGCGGGCCACGATGCTCGCCGGGTCCCAGGAGTCCGGGACGAAGTGCAGCAGCAGCAACATGAACACGGCGACCGGCTCGTCCAGGTCGAGGAGCTTGCCCGCGCCGTCGAAGACGTCGCTGACGTCGCGCAGGTCGGCCTGCAGGACCAGGCAGTTGTCGTTGCCCTGCAGGAGCAGTTCGCTGTGCGCGACCGCGACCGACTCGCGGTCGACGTACACCACCCGGCACGACGGGTCGGCCTGCTGGACGATCTCGTGCAGGTTGCCCGCCGTCGGGATGCCGGAGCCGATGTCGAGGAACTGCCGGACGCCCTGACCGACGAGGTAGCGGGCCGCGCGGCGGAGGAAGGCCCGGTTGAGGCGGGCCGCGTCGCGGACGCCCGGCATGATCTTGAGGATCTGCTCGCCGAGCGCGCGGTCCGCGGCGAAGTTGTGGTCGCCGTCGAGCCAGAAGTCGTACACCCGCGCCGGGTTCGGCACCGAGGTGTCGATCTCCGGCGGTACCCAGCTCGATTCCCCGGTCACGGGACCTCCTGCCCTCGCCCATTCTGGAGAGCGGGAGTGTAGCGCCCTCCTCCGTTCGTGTGGAGTGACAGCCGCGGCCCGCGGCGCCCGCTAAGGTGACGCGGTCACGAGGAGACGAGGCCATGACGAACGTCCCCGGTCGCTGGCCCGTGCTCGGGCACACCGTGCCCCTGCTGCGCGACCCGCTGAAGCTCTTCACTTCCCTGCCCGCGCACGGAGAAGTCGTCAAACTCCACCTCGGCCCGCTGCCGGTGCACGTGGTGACGACGCCGGAGCTGGCCTGGCAGGTGCTCGCCACCGACGCCGACAAGTTCGACAAGGGCCTGGTCTTCGACAAGATGCGCCCGCTCTTCGGCGACGGGCTGGCCACCTCCAACGGCGAGCTGAACCGCCGTCAGCGCCGCCTGGTGATGCCCGCGTTCGGCCGCACCCGGCTCGCGGGCTACGCCGAGAACACGATGACGAAACTGGCCGACGAGCTGGCGAGTTCCTGGCAGCCCGGCGAAGTCGTCGAGTTCGACCGGCGGATGCAGGAGCTCGTGCTCACCATCGCGGGGCAGACGTTGTTCTCCACCTCGCTCGGCTCCGAAGCGCTGGCGGAGATCCAGCGGTCGATCCCGGTCATGCTGAAGTACGTGCTGGTCCGGGCGTTCTCGCCGAAGTTCGTGGAACGCCTGCCCATCCCGCCCAACCGCAGGTTCGACGCCGCCGCCGCGCGCCTGCGGGACGTCATCGGCGAAACCGTCGTCGCGGCCCGTGAACAGGGCGCCGACCACGGCGACCTGCTCTCGATGCTGCTGCTGGCCCGCGACGAGGACACCGGCGAGGGCATGTCCGACCGCCAGGTGCACGACGAGGTCATCACGATCCTCACCACCGGCGCGGAGACCACCGCCGTCGCGCTCGCCTGGTTCTTCCACGAGCTAGGGCAGCACCCGGAAGCCGAACGGCGCTTCCACGCGGAGGTCGACGAAGTCCTCGGCGGGCGGCCCGCGCGTTTCGAAGACCTGCCGGATCTCGTTTACACGCACCAGATCGTGAACGAGATCGTCCGCCGCACCCCGCCGCTGATCCTCATGCGCCGCGCCCGCGAGGACGTCGTGCTCGGCGGCGTCCGGATCCCGGCGGGCACCGAGGTCGCGGTCAGCCAGCACACGCTGCACCGGGACCCGCGCTGGTTCCCGGACCCGGACCGGTTCGACCCGGACCGCTGGACCCCGGGCCACACCGCGGAACTGCCCAAGGGCGCGTACATCCCGTTCGGCGCGGGCGCGCGGCTGTGCCCGGGGCACGTCTTCGCGCCGACGGAGATCGGCATCGTCGCCGCGACGATCGGGGCGCGCTGGCGCCTGGTCCCGGTGCCGGGCAAGAAGGTGTACGCGCAGCTCAAGGCGACGATGCAGCCGAACCGCCTGCCGATGACCGTGGTGCCGCGGACCTGACGGTGCCGGTTCCACTACCGGGTGTAGTGTTCTCGGGTCCGAACAGCCCGCCCCATCCGGAGGAGTACGGCGTGAGACTGCCGGTCAAGCTGACGTCCGCGTTGTTCGCCTGCGGGGTGCTGCTCGCCTCGCTGACCGCCGCGATGCCCGCCGAGGCCGCCGCCATCTCGTGCACCGATGCGGATCTCCCCGTCACCGGACCGGGGCTGCCGCCGCTGGTGCCGGGCGCGCCCGCGACCGTGCACGGCCGGCTGTGCCTGCCCGCCGGCGAGGCGCCCGACACCGTCCAGCTGCTGGTGCACGGCGGGACGTACAACAGCGCGTACTGGGACCTGCCCTACGAACCGCAGCGCTACTCCTACCAGCGCGACATGGCCACCCACGGCTACGCGACGTTCGCGGCGGACCAGCTCGGCGCGGGCCGCAGCAGCCACCCGCTGAGCCTGCCGCTGTCGGTCTGGGCCGCCGCCGAGTCGATGCACGAGGTCGTCGGCCACCTGCGCGCCGGGCGCGTCGGCGGGGTCCCGTTCGCGAAGGTGGTCATCGTCGGGCACTCGGTCGGCTCCGGCGTGGTCGCGGTGGAGGCGTCGACCTACCACGACGTCGACGGCGTGGTCCTGACCGGCATCACGCACCTGCCGGCACTGCCGGTGCTCGCGCTCGGCGCCGCGCTGGGCCTGCAGCCGGCCCTGCTCGACGGGCAGCTGGGCAAGCTCGGCAGCGACCCGCTGTACTTCACGACGAGGCCGGGCGCGCGCGCCGGGCTGTTCTACGCCGGTGGCGACGCCGATCCCGCCGTCATCGCGGCGGACGAGGCGACGAAGGACCAGGTTTCGGTGCCCGGGATGGGCACGGTGGCGCTGTTCGGGATCGTGCTGCCGGCGACGAAGGGAATTACCGCACCGGTTTTGCAGGTGGTGGGGGAAAAGGACGTTCTTTTCTGCGGCCTGCTCGCGCTGCGTGACTGCACCCGTTCCGATGTGGTGCGGGCGCAGGAGGCGCCGTATTACGCCGACCCGTCGAAGCTGTCGATGTACGTCCTGCCGGGCGCGGGTCATTCCGTTGCGTTGCACGAAAACGCCGCCGATTACCGGGACGCCACCCGTACGTGGTTGCAATCCGCCCTGGGGATCGCTCCGCAGGGTTATCACTCGATTGGATGAATGCTGTTTCGTGCGCCGGACGCCTTTTCGCGCCAAGATAAATCGGCCCACCGACCGGAGTGCGTCCGTCGAACCCAGGACAGGCTGAGGTGACTGCTCCCCAACCCCGTGGTGATCACCCGCGGCAGAAGCCGTCCGCCGAACGAGCGGCGCGGCGGCTCGGCACGCTCGCGCGCAAGTGGGGCTACCTGATCAGCACCACGGCGTACCTGCCGCACACGCCCGAGGAGATCGAGCGCGAGCTGGGCCTCCTCGTCACGACGCTGTTCGACGCCGTCGCAGCGGACCCGCCCGACCTCGGCGCGGCCGCGACCGCGGGCGGCCGGCTCGTCGAACTGCGCTGCGTCGGCACGGACAGCCTGCGCCGCAGCCTGGAGGTGCTCGGCAAGGCGCTGCTGCGCGAGCCGGAACTGCACCGCGTCGACGGGCTCGCCGAACGGGTGGTGCTGGTGCTCGGCGCGCTCAGCTCCGGCTACGGCGAGATGCAGCGCGAGGACATCCAGAAGCGCCAGGAAGGCTTGAGCCGCGCGTTGCTGAAGGTGGAGCAGGAGACGCGCCAGAAGCAGGTCATCACGCGCGCGCAGTTCGAGGAGGTGTTCGCCGGCTCGGCCAGCGGCGTCGCGCTCACCGAGCTGGACGGCCGCGTGCTGCGGGCCAACGCGTCACTCGCCAAGACGCTCAACCGCACGCCGGCCGAGATCGGCGCGCTGAGCCTGTTCGACCTGGTGCACCCGGAGGACGTCGAGCAGCTGCGGGACGCCTACCGCGAGCTGGTGGCGGGCAAGCTGCACCGGCTGCGCACCGGGCGGCGGCTGGTCGGCAAGGACGGCGAACCGATGTGGGCCACGTTCGCCGCGTCGGTGATCCGGGACGCCCTCGGCAAGCCGAGGCAGCTGCTCACGATCGTCGACGACGACACCGAGGTCTCGCTGCTGCAGCGGCGGCTGTCCCACCAGGCCCTGCACGACGTCCTCACCGGGCTGCCGAACCGCCAGTTCTTCAGCACCCGCCTGGAAACCCTGCTGCGCGACGCCGACCCGGCGCGCGGCGTCACGCTGTTCCACCTCGACCTCGACGGCTTCTCCCGGATCAACGGCGGCCTCGGCCAGGAGCTCGGCGACCGCGTGCTGCGCGGGGTCGCGGCGAAGCTCAAGACGATCTTCGACGGCGAGGAGGCGCTCGTCGCCCGGCTCGGCGGCGACGAATTCGGCGTGCTGGTGCAGAACGGGGCGGAGACGCCGGGCGTGCTGACGCTGGTCCGCCGCATCACCCACGACCTCGCGGAGCCGGAGTACGTCGACGGGCAGCGCGGGGTGGCGGTGGCGGCCGCGATCGGCGTCGTCCACCGGCCGCCGCGCGACGTGACGCCGGTGGAGCTGCTGCACGCGTCGGACCTGACGCTGCGCCGCGTGCAGCGCACGGGCAGCCAGTGGGGCCTGTTCGACCGCGAACTGGACCGGCGCGACCGCCACGACTTCGGCCTGGCCGCGGGGATGGCGGGCGCCTGGGAGAACGGCGAGATCGAGGTCTGCTACCGCACGCTGGTGTCCGCGGCCGACGGCTCCGCCCGCGGCGTCGAGGCCCGGCTGCGGTGGAACCACCCGGCCGAAGGGGTGCTGGCGCACGACACGTGCGTGCGCCTGGCGGCGGCGACCGGGCTGGCCCTCCCGCTGGGCACGTGGCTCCTGCGCACGGCGGCCGAGCGGCTGCTCGAATCCGGGAGCGAGCTCCCGCTCACCGTCGAGCTGACGCCGCAGCAAGCGGCCGACCCGGAACTGGTCGGCGAGATCCGCGGCGTCCTGGAGTCGACCGGCCTGGCCCCGGCCGCCATCCGCCCCGGCTTCCCGGCGGCGGCACTGCTGTCGGATTCCGGCGACGCGGCCGACAACCTCAAGGTACTGGCCGAGATCGGCGTCCGGGCGGAGCTGCACGAGGTCGGCGACGCGACTTGCCTGACGGAGTTCCCGGCCCGGACGGTCCGCCTCGCGTCGAGCTTGGTGGAGCGCCGCACCCACCCGCTGGTCGAGCCGTCGCTGACGGCCCTGATCGCCGCGGCCCACCAGACCGGCGCGGAGGTCGCGGTCGCCGGCGTGGAGACCGCGGACCAGGCGCAGTGGTGGCGCGACCGCGGCGTGGACCGCTTGTCCGGCCCGGCGTTCACCGAGCCGACCGGCCTCTAGCGTTTCTGCGGCTCATCGACCGCGGTCCGGGCTCGGGCCGCGGTCGCTAGATTCGCACCAGCACCTCGTCCAGGGGCTTGCGCTGCAGGTCCGGGACCACGCAGTCGTCGGCCGGGTAGCCGACCGGGATCACCGCGAACGCCTTCTCGTTGCGGGGGCGGCCGAGCAGCTCGCCGAGGAAGCGCATCGGGGACGGTGTGTGCGTCAGCGCCGCCAGGCCGGCCACCTGCAGCGCCGTCAGCAGCATGCCGACCGCGATGCCCACCGACTCGTCGACGTAGTAGTGCTTGCGGACGCCGCCGTCGTCGTCGAGGGCGAAGCGTTGCTGGAACACGACGATCAGGTACGGCGCGTCGGTCAGGTGCGGCTTCACCGCGTCCGTGCCGAGGGGCCGCAGCGCGTCGAGCCACGCCTCGCCGAGGCGGCCGTCGTAGGAGATCCGCTCCTCCTCTTCCGCGGCTTCGCGGAGGCGGCGGCGGACGTCGGGGTCGGTGACGAGGACGAACGTCCACGGCTGCTGGTGCGCCCCGCTCGGCGCCGTGGACGCCACCGCGATCGCGTCCAGCACCGCGCGCTCGGGGACCGGGTCGGCGGAGAACATCCGGACCGAGCGCCGGGCCTCCATCCGCTGCCGCAGCGCGGCGGCCTGGGCGAGGGCTTCGTCGTCGGGCAACCGGGCGGGCCGGTAGGGGACCGGGTGGTAGCTCATGCCCGGATTGTGGCGGGCGACACGCTCGCCGCAGCAGGGCCAAACGTACGATCCGCGGTGTGAAGCGTCCGTTCTACGGACAGTAAGGTCTGCCTTTGCTGGGTTTTTACGCCGGACAGCCCAGGGCAACTAGGCTGTTCGGTCCTGTCGCGCGAAGTGATCTCCTCATTACCCTCCAGTAGCAGGCAGTGGTGCCGGTCACAGTCGTTCCGGGAGGCTCTATGGCGTCGCGCGTCCGAGGACCCGGCTCCGAAGACCGGCGAGAACTGCGCATCCGGCACCTCTCCGGCTGCCTTCCGTGCACGCTCAAATGCGCGTACTGCGGGCTGCCGGTGCGGCTCACCGGACCGGGCGACCACCCCGGCTACGGCGTGGTCGAAGAAGTGATCGATCCGGCCGAAAGCAGGCCGGCCCGCGAACGGCACGCAACCGGGGCCACGGACCGGTTCGGCCGTGACTGTGGCTGGATCGGTCACGAAAGGCACAGCAGCGGCGACCTCGTGCTGCTGCACCGCTTCTGCCGCGGCGCGCTCGGCCGCTGCCGGACGCGGGGGTGCGTGCTGCGGCGCGCCCACCTCGGCCGCGCGACCGAGCAGTACGAAACCGGACGGCGGCGGCCCGGGCGCTACCAGCGCCTCGGCGTCCGCCGCTCGGCCGACCTCGACTTGTACCGGAAACACTGGCGGGTCGCGAAGATGCGGTACGCGTGCAAGGCGTGCCGGTACTACACCGGCTCGCACTGAGCCGGTCCTTCCATCACGACGCGGAGGACTCGTGCTCGTTCGTCTCATCCTCGGTCTGCTCATGACCGTCGTCGGCCTCGCCGTCGCCGGCAAGCGAGTGGCTTTCCTGTACCAGCTGATCAAGGCGGGCCAGCCCGACGCGAAGCGGTCGAACGAACTGGGCGCCCGCCTCCTCGCGCAGGTGCGCGAGGTGTTCGGCCAGCGCAAGCTGCTCAAGTGGTCGGTGCCCGGCGCCGCGCACTTCTTCACCTTCTGGGGCTTCGTGATCCTGGCCTCGGTGTACCTGGAGGCCTACGGCGCCCTGTTCGACGAGCGGTTCGCGATCCCGTGGATCGGCCACTGGGCGGTGCTGGGCTTCCTCCAGGACTTCATCGCCGTCGCCGTGGCCGTCTCGCTGGGCGTGTTCACGCTCATCCGGATCCGCAACGCCCCCGCGCGCAAGGACCGCGCGTCGCGCTTCTACGGCTCGCACACCAGCGGCGCCTGGCTGATCCTGATCATGATCTTCAACGTCGTCTGGACGATGTTCTTCTTCCGCGGCGCCTCTTCGGCGTCCGGGAACTTCCCCTACGACAACGGCGCGTACGTCTCCCTCGGCGTCGGGAACCTGCTCGAGCCGCTCGGGCACTCGACGACCGAAGTGCTCGAGACCGTCGGCCTGCTGCTGCACATCGGCGTCATGCTCGTGTTCCTGTCGATCGTGCTCTACTCCAAGCACCTGCACATCTTCGTCGCGCCGATCAACGTCTCGGCGAAGCGGCTGCCGGACGCGCTCGGCCCGCTGCTGCCGATGGAGTCCGGCGGCGTCGCGATCGACTTCGAGGACCCGGGCGAGGACGACACGTTCGGCCGCGGCAAGATCGGCGACTTCACGTGGAAGGGCATGCTCGACTTCGCCACGTGCACCGAATGCGGCCGCTGCCAGTCGCAGTGCCCGGCGTGGAACACCGGGAAGCCGTTGTCGCCCAAGCTCGTCATCATGAACCTGCGCGACAACCTCTTCGAGGAGGCGCCCTACATCCTCGCCGGCACCGAGCACGAGGAGGCGCGCCCGCTGGTCGGCCCGGAGGCCGACGGTGGCGTCATCGACCCCGACGTCCTCTGGTCGTGCACCACCTGCGGCGCGTGCGTCGAGCAGTGCCCGGTGGACATCGAGCACGTCGACCACATCGTCGACATGCGCCGCTACCAGGTGATGATCGAATCGGCGTTCCCGACCGAGCTGGGCGGGCTGTTCAAGAACCTGGAGACCAAGGGCAACCCCTGGGGCCAGAACAACTCCGAGCGGCTCGCCTGGACGAAGGACCTCCCCTTCGACGTCCCGGTGTTCGACGGCGAGCTGGGGGAGGACGTCGAGTACGTCTTCTGGGTCGGCTGCGCGGGCGCGTTCGACGACCAGGCCCGCAAGACCGTCCGCGCGACGGCCGAGCTGCTGAACATCGCCGGCGTGAACTACGTCGTGCTCGGCAACGAGGAGTCGTGCACCGGCGACCCGGCGCGGCGCGCGGGCAACGAGTTCCTGTTCCAGATGATGGCCCAGCAGACGGCCGAGACGCTCAACGCCGTGTTCGAAGGCCGCGAACCGCGGCTGCGCAAGATCGTCACGACGTGCCCGCACTGCCTCAACACGCTCAGCCGCGAATACCCGCAGCTGTACGGGCACTACGAGGTCGTGCACCACACGCAGCTGCTCAACCGCCTCGTCCGCGGCGGGCAGCTGACGCCGGTGAAGGGCGTCGAGGACGGTCCGCGCGTCACCTACCACGACCCCTGCTACCTGGGCCGCCACAACAAGGTCTACACCCCGCCGCGCGACCTGGTCGGCGCGGCGGGCGCCCAGCTCACGGAGATGCCGCGGCACGCCGACCGCGCCCTCTGCTGCGGCGCGGGCGGCGCCCGCATGTGGATGGAGGAGCAGATCGGCAAGCGCATCAACCTCGAGCGCGTGGACGAAGCGATCGCGACCGACGCGGAAACCATCGTGACCGGCTGCCCGTTCTGCCGCGTGATGCTCACCGACGGCCTGGTCCAGCGCCAGAGCGAGCAGAAGGCGCAGAACGTCGACGTCCGCGACGTGGCCCAGCTCCTGCTGGAGCGGGTGAAGACCCCGGACAGCCCGGCACCGAAGGTCTGACCGGGTTCACCCGTTCGCCGGATGTCCCCGCACCCGCCGCACGGCTCTTCCTCGAAAGGCGGAGAGCCGTGCGGGAGGAGTGCCGATGGCCGAGGCGAGGATCGAAACGCTCGGCGGGTCCGGGGCGCGGCCGGCGGTGCGCCGGGGTTCGTGGCTGGTCGGCGCGGCACCTGGGTCGCCGACGCCGGCTCGCGCAGCGGCACCTGGGTGAACGGCCGGCGGCTGGCCCCGCGCCAGGACCACCCGCTGCGCACCGGGGACCGGCTCGAGTCCGGCCCGGTCGCCGACGCCTACTCCGACGGGGAGGGCGGCGCGCGGCCGACGCGGACGTGGGAGCGGTCGTCCTCCGCCGGGGTTTCCTTCGGGGACGTCTCGGCCGGGACGATCACCAACGCCGGGCGCGACGTCAACAACAGCTACGACCACCGGCAGCACCACGACGACGGGTTCACCAAGCCCGAAGGCGAAGCGATCACCCTGCCGGCCACCGGGAAGGGCGCCGGCTGTGTGGTGATGGTGCTGGGGCTGCTGACGATCCTGGCCGGGTTCGGCAGCTGGGTGTCGGTGATCTTCCGGTTCAACAAGGCGGGCTCCGACTCGGTCTCGTCCGGGTCGCCGCCGCTGCTCGGCCCGGAGGTCTTCGACGGCGTTCCGCTCGGCGTGGTCGGCTTCGCGCTGTTCGGGCTGGGTGGTGTCGTGGTGCTGATCGGGACGGTCATGGCCAAGGCGGCGCGCGAGCGGCGCCGCAACGGTCGCCAACGCGGTCCACGGCGACATCAACACCGTCCACGGTGGACACCAGAAGATCCACCGCGGCCTCGACGCCCGCCAGGTCACCGAGCTGGTCCGCACGGTCCGCACCGGACTCGACGCGGCCCGCCTCCCGTCGGCGGCGAAGGAAGCCGTGCACGAGGCCCTGGACGAGGTCGACCGGGAGGTCGTGCACGGCGGGTCCGCGCGCTCCACGGTGACGCGCGCCCGTGACCTGCTCCGCGACGCCGGCGGCCTCGGCGTGCCGTTCTAGTCGTCCACAGTGGACGGAGTCGCGGTCTCCTCGCTGCCCAGGTCCGCTCGGACGTCATGAACGAGTCGTTCATGACGTCCCGGGCCCCCGCGCGAGCCCGGCTCTTCAGTGGTGCGCTCATCGCGGTAGAACGAACTAACCAGTTCGTACACTTGCGGAGACTGTCGCGGCTTTGGGTCGTTTGTCAGTGAACGTGGAGCCGATCCTGCCGCACCTCGACGAACTCGCCCCAGGCGGCGGCACCCGCAGCGCTCCGCTGGTGGGCGACCTGACGGCCGTAGAGCGCGCCGGCGGGCTCGTGCACGCCACCTCGACCGAGACGGCCGCTCGCCACTGCCGGCCGGGCTGCTCGTCATCGGCGCCGAGCCCGATCCGCGCGGATGCTGCGCCCCTCCGACGCGCTCGAAGGGGAGGCGGCTCGCGCCGCCTGAACCCGGCCGGCGCGGTCGCGCTGACCAGCGCTGACCCCGCGCGGCCGCCTATCGCCCCGAAGCGCTGCTCGCCGCGGACCGCGCCCGCCGACATGCGGCGCCACCGGCGAAAACGCCGGCTTCGCCGCAATCATCGCCCCGGGAGTTCTTTCCCGGGGCGGCTTTCGTCGTGCCCCCGAACCGCCGGCTGCGAGATTCCGGCTCCCTTGCGGTGAAAAACGGCCCGGACACCTTCCTATCCGGACGACTTCCCCCGCCGGAAGCGGCGACCGGGTGACCGGGCGACTACTCCGCGTCAGAGTGCCCGGTGGGTTTACAACGTTCCGGCAACCGCCTTGACAGGGCCTGTGGTACGTACCACTCTAACCCCAACATTGGTCTACACCATTTGGGGAGCCTGGCCGTGGCGGCCGGGTATCGAAAGGACGGCATCGAGTGAAACGCTGGCTCAAGCTGGCGGCGGGCGCCGCCGCACTCACGCTCGCCACCGCAGGGTGCGCGGGCTCCAGCGGATCGGACACCGCCGCGTCGTCGAGCGGTGCTCCCGCGCAGATCACCGGCGACGTCACGGTCTGGCTGATGACGGGCTCCGCGCCCGCCACGCTGACCGACGCGCTGAACAAGGAGTTCGAGGCCGCGCACCCCGGGGTCAAGGTCAAGTACGAAGTCCAGCAGTGGGACGGCATCCAGCAGAAGCTGACCACCGCCCTGGCCGGCGGCACCCCGCCGGACGTGATCGAGATCGGCAACACGCAGACCGCTGCCTTCGCCGCGCAGGAAGGCGTGCTGACCGACCTGTCCGGGGACAAGGACAGCTTCAACGGCGCGCAGTGGCTGAAGGGCCTCGCCGACTCGGGCACCTACGACGGCAAGACCTACGGCGTGCCGTTCTACGCGGCGAACCGCGAGGTCATCTACCGCAAGGACATGTTCGAGCAGGCCGGCATCACGAAGCCGCCGACGTCGAACGACGAGTGGGTCGACGCGATCACCAAGCTGAAGACGAAGTTCGGCTCGGACCCCGACTTCCAGGCGCTGTACATGCCGGGGCAGAACTGGTACTCGCTGCTGTCCTTCATCTGGGACAACGGCGGTGACATCGCGCAGGCCGACGGCAAGAACTTCAAGGCGACGCTGGACAGCGCCGGTGCGAAGGCGGGCCTCGAGTTCTACAAGAAGCTCGTCGACACCTCCGGCACCAAGGCGCCGAAGGACGCGGACGAGGCCAAGCCGCAGCAGGCCACCGTCTACGGTGCCGGCAAGGTGGCCATGATGATCGGCCTCCCGTGGGAGCTGGCGACGGCCGCGAAGACCGACGCGAGCCTGACCGCCAAGACGGGTGCCTTCGCGATCCCGAGCAAGACCGCCGGCCAGAGCGCCCCGGTCTTCCTGGGCGGCTCGAACCTGGCCATCCCGGCCAACAGCAAGAACGTGGCCGCGGCCAAGGAGTACATCAAGCTGCTCTCCAGCGCGAAGTACCAGGGCCAGCTCGCCGCCGCCGGCGTCGTGCCGGGCACGTCGACCGACCTCACGGGCCTGGACAAGGACCCGCTGGGCAGCGTGATGGCGAAGGCCTCCACGAACGGCAAGGCCGTGCCGGCCAGCCCGAAGTGGGGTGACGTGGAGTCCGGCCAGAACCCGGTCAAGGACATGCTGACCGCGTACCTGACCGGCAAGAAGACGCTCGACCAGGCGACCGCCGACGCCAACGCAGCGCTGAACAAGCTCATCGGCGGATGACAGCGACCGCGAATGTGACGATGCCGGCGGGGGCGACCCCGCCGGCATCGCCGCGCGACGCGGGGGTCAAGCGGCGCAAGCGGGGCCGGTTCGGCGACCGGGTCCTCCCGTACTTGCTGCTCCTCCCCGCCCTGGCGGCCATCCTGGTGCTGCTCGCCTGGCCGCTGGTCCAGGTGCTCGCGATCAGCTTCCGCAAGCTCGACATCGGCCAGCTCGTCTCCGGCAAGACGGTCTGGATCGGGTTCGACAACTACACGAACACGCTTTCGGACCCGGAGTTCTGGACGATCACCTTCCGGACCCTGGTCTTCACCGCCGCCATCGTCGCCGCCACCATCCTCGGCGGCCTGCTGCTGGCGGTGCTCATGCGCCACCTCGGCCCGGTCGTGCGGATCATGGTCCAGGTGACCCTGGTGCTGGCCTGGGCCACCCCGGTGATCGCGACGACCACCGTGTTCCAGTGGATCTTCGACCAGCAGTACGGCATCCTCAACAAGACCCTCGACCGGCTGGGCTTCCACGGCTTCATCGGCTTCTCGTGGTTCTCCAGCGGCCCCAGCACGCTCGCCGTGATCGGGCTGCTCATCGTGTGGCAGGCCGTGCCCTTCGTGACGTTCTCGCTGTACGCGGGCATCATCGGCGTCTCGCGCGAGCAGTACGAGGCCGCCGGCATCGACGGCGCCAGCGCGTGGCAGACGTTCCGCGCGGTCACCTGGCCCGCGATCCGGCCGATCACCACCATGGTGACCTTCCTGTCGGTGCTGTGGGACTTCAACGCCTTCGCCCAGATCTGGGCGATCCGCGAGGGCGGCCCGGACGGCGGGAGCACCACGCTGGCCGTCGTGCTGTACCTCAAGGGCATCGCGGGCAACCACTTCGGCGCGGCGGGCGCGATCGCGACCCTGATGCTGATCGTGCTCGCGCTCATCACGGGCCGGTACATCCAGCTGCTCACCCGGACCCGGGAAGGTGATCTGTCGTGAAGAAGTCGCTGTCGCAGCGGATCGTGCTCTCGGTGGTCGGCGTGCTGGTCGCACTGGCGATCGTGTTCCCGACGTACTGGATGTTCGTCACGTCGCTGCGCACGCCCGGCGAGATCCTCTCGCCGAAGTACGACCTCATCCCGACGTCGTTCTCGTTCGGCAACTTCGCCACCGCGCTCGGCAAGGACAACTTCCCGACGTACCTGCTGAACAGCCTGATCGTCACCGTCGGGTCGGTGCTGTGCGCGCTGATCGCCGGGACGCTCGCGGCGATCCCGCTCTCGCGGCTGCGCTTCACCGGCCGCAAGGGCTTCCTGGTGCTGGTCATGGTGGCGCAGCTGGCGCCGGTGTCGGCCCTGTTCATCCCGCTGTTCCTGCTGATGCGGGACGCCGGGCTGCTCAACACGCTGCCGTCGCTGCTGCTGATCTACTTCGCCACCACGCTGCCGTTCACGGTGTGGATGCTCTACGGCTTCGTCAACGGGATCCCGTACGAGCTGGAAGAGGCCGCGATGATCGACGGGTGCAGCCAGACCGGCGCCTTCCGCCGCGTCACGCTGCCGCTGCTCGGGCCGGGACTGGTCACCACGTCGGTGTTCAGCTTCATCACCGCGTGGAACGAGTACCTGTTCGCGCTGGTCTTCATCCAGGACAAGCCGAAGGAGACGCTGCCGGTGTGGCTGGCGTCGTTCCGCACGGCGTTCGCCACCGACTGGGGCGGGGTGATGGCCGCGTCGGTCATCTACGCCATCCCGGCGCTGATCTTCTTCCTGCTCGTGCAGCGCAAGCTCGTGTCCGGCGCGACCGCCGGTGCCGTGAAGGGGTAGCCGTTGTCCACACCGGAGAAGCTCGCCGAAGCCGTCCTCCTGCCCGGGTTCGCCGGGACGACCGCGCCGGACTGGCTCCGGCGCCGCGTCGCCGGCGGGCTGGGCGGGGTGGTCCTGTTCGGGCGCAACGTCGTCGACGACGAGCAGGTCGCCGCGCTCACCGCGCAGCTGCGGGGCGAGCGCGACGGCGTGGTGGTCGGCATCGACGAGGAGGGCGGCGACGTCACCCGCCTCGACGTGAACACCGGGTCGTTCGTGCCGGGGCCGCTGGCCCTCGGCGCGGCCGACGACCCGGAGCTGACCACGGCGGTCGCCGCCGCGCTCGGCGAACGGCTGGCCGCCTGCGGTGTCACGCTCGACCTGGCGCCGTGCGCGGACCTGACGCTGGCGGCCGAGGACCCGATCATCGGCGTCCGGGCGTTCGGGTCCGACCCGGCGAAGGCGTCGCCGCACGTCGCGGCGTACGTGACCGGGCTGCAGAAGTACGGCGTGGCGGCGTGCGCGAAGCACTTCCCGGGCCACGGCGCGGCGACCGAGGACTCGCACGTGGCCCTGCCGGTGCTGCCGCGGACCGTCGAAGAGCTGCGCGAGATCGAGCTGGTCCCGTTCGCCGCGGCGATCCGGGCCGGGGTGCGCTCGGTGATGTCGGGCCACCTGGTCGTGCGGGCCTGGGGCGACGAGCCGGCCACGCTCAACCGGACGGCGCTCACCGACGTCCTGCGCGGCGAGCTCGGCTTCACCGGCGCGGTCATCACCGACGCGCTGGAGATGGGCGCGGTTTCGGGCGCGTACGGCAAGCACGACGGCCTCGGCCGCTCGGCCGTGCGGGCGCTGGCCGCGGGCGCGGACGCGCTCTGCCTCGGCGGCGCGGCGTTCGAGGCCGAGCACCTGGACGCCTGCGTCGCGGCGATCGTGGCCGCGGTGGCGGCGGGGGAGCTGCCCCTGGAGCGGCTGTCCGAGGCGGCTTCGCGAACCGCGGCGCTGGGCACCGACCCGGCCCCGGCGACGGTGGGCCCGGTCGACCGGCGGCTGGGGCTGGAGGCGGCGCGCAAGGCGTTGCGCGTGCGGGGTGACGTGCGGCTGGACGGGCCGCCGCTGGTCGTCGACGTCCAGACCGAGCCGAGCATCGCGGCCGGCCCGATGCCGTGGGGACTCGGTGCGCACCTGGCCGAGCTGGTGCCGGGAACGCGGGTACTGACCGCGACCCCGGACGACGCCGACGCGGTTCTCGAAGCGGCGCGGGGGTTCCGCAGCGTCGTCGTGGTCACGCGGGAGGCGCACCGGCACCCGCGCGTGCGGGAGCTGCTGGCCGCGTTGTCCACTGTGGACTACATCCGCGTCGAGACCGGGGCACCGGGACCGGCCGACGACGGCGGCCCGCGGATCGACACGTTCAGCGGCTCCTACGTGAGCCTGCGGGCGGCGGCCGAGTACCTGGCCTGAGTTCGCGTCGAAGCCCCGCCGGACACCTCCGGCGGGGCTTCGTCCTGTTTGCCGCATCTCCAGAGGCCGGTGCGTGCGTTTGTACGGCCCTTGTACCGGCGGCCGCCACGCTGTCCCCACAACGAATCCCGGAGGGACGGACAAATGAGAATTCGGATCGGGAAGCGGGTGGCCGGCGTGGCCGGCATCGCCGCGGCGATCGCACTGGCCGGCGCCACCCCGGCCCTGGCGGCGACGGGCACGGTGCACACGGACTCGGGGATCGCGCTGACCGTGCGGTCCACGCCGAGCACCGGCGGCAGCGCGGTCGGCACGATCGCGGACGGCACCGCCGTCACCATCTCCTGCCAGACCAACGGATCGACCGTCGACGGCAAGTACGGCACGTCGGACATCTGGGACAAGGTCGGCGACGGCTACATCAGCGACGCCTACGTCTACACGGGCTCGGACGGCCGGGTGGCCCCGGACTGCGCGGGCTCGACCCTGACCTGCACCACCGCGGGCACCGGGAACCCGAAGACCTGCGCGCAGGCGGTGGCCTACGCCAAGACCCGCGTGCACACGAACGACCTCGACTCCTACGAGGGCTGGTGCGACCGGATCAACGCGCAGAACTACGGCTGGACCGCGTCGGGCTCGGAGACGGCCTACATCCACTGGACCCAGATCCCGGCCTCGTTCAAGCACCCGGGCGACACCCAGGTCCCGGCCGGCGGCCTCGCGTTCTTCAAGAGCAGCGGCGCGGGCCACACGATGATCTCCATCGGCGGCGGCAAGTTCCTGTCGAACGACATCAACGGCTACGGCAGCTACACCGAGACGACGATCGCCCAGATCAAGAGCAAGTGGGGCCAGACCTACCTCGGCTGGTCGCAGCCGTGGTTCAAGGTGAACCACTGACCTGACCAACCGGACCGCCCCCTGCCCACCTCCCCGGGGCAGGGGGCGGTTCAGGTTCCGGGCTTCAGGTGGTGCAGCACGAAGATCCCGCCGATCGCCGGCCGGTCCGGGCGCTCGTGGTCGGTCGCCACGTACTCGTCCAGGACCGCCAGGATCCGGCGGTCCAGCTCTTCCACCTCGTCCGGCGACAGGTGCAGCAGGAACTTCTCGTGCACCGCCACCGAAGCCGGGCCCGCCGCGTGCAGCTCCTCCTGGAAGATCTCGATCGGCGCGAACCGCGTCTCCGCGTCGGCGGTGGCCAGGGGACCGTCGAGCCACCAGGTCTCGTTGTCCGCGCGGTAGGGCTTCTCCAGCGCTCCGCTCGGCCCCGTCCGGACCGGCGCCGGGTGCAGCAGGCCGGCTGAAACCAGCTGGCGGACGTGGTGCAGGACCGTGCCCGGGTCGCGGTCGAGGCGGTCGGCCAGTTGCTTGTTCGTCAGCTCGTCGACCAGGCACAGCCGCATGATGCGCAACCGGAGCGGGTGGCCGAGGGCCTTGGCTTCCTCCGGCGTCGCCGGACGGCGGCGGCGTGGTTCGTTCATGGACGCAGCGTAGTCGATCGATGGGGAAAGCTCAGATCGATGGAGAAAAGCCCATCGATGTGCGATCCTCCATTCATACACCGGACCTTCTGGCGGCTGTGGACGGCCGCGGGCCTGTCGAGCCTCGCCGACGGCGTCCTCAAGGTCGCCCTGCCGCTGGTCGCCGTCGGGTACACGCGCGAGCCGGCGCTGGTCGCGGGGCTCGCGTTCGCCTTCAGCGTCCCGTGGCTGCTCTCGCGCTGCCCGCCGGCGCGCTCGTCGACCGGCTCGACCGCCGCCGCGCGATGCTCGGCGCCACCGTCCTGCGCGGGGCGCTCGTCGCCGTCGTCGCGGTGCTGACCGCTCTCGGCGGGGGCTCGATCTGGGCGCTCTACGTCGTCGCGCTGGGTGCCGGGACCGCCGAGACGCTCTACGACACCGCCGCGCAGTCGATCGTCCCGCAGGTCGTCGGGCGGGCCGAGCTCGCGCGCGCCAACGGCCGGGTCTACGCGGTCGAACAGACCGCCAACGAGTTCGCCGGGCCGCCGCTGGCCGGGGTCCTGGTCACCGCCGGGGTGCTGGCCGCGTTCGTCACGCCGGTGGCGCTGTGGGCGGTGGCGGTCGCCGCGCTGCTGTTCGTGCGGGGCTCGTACCGGATCCCGCGCGGCGACCGACCCACCACCCTGCGCGCGGACATCGCCGAGGGCCTGCGGTTCCTCGCCCGTCACAAGGTCCTGCGGACGTTCTCCCTCATGGTCGGCACGTTCAACTTCGCCACCGGAGCCACGTTCGCGGTCCTGGTCCTCTACGCGGTCGGTCCCGGCTCGGCGATGGGCCTGTCCGGTCCGGCCTTCGGCCTGCTGACGGCGACGACCGCCGCGGGCGGCCTGGCCGGGTCGCTGCTCGCCGAGACGGTGGAACGCCGGCTCGGCCGCGTCCGCGCGCTCCGGGTGTCGTGGCTCGCCGGCGGCCTGACGGTCGGCGTGTTCGCCGTGTCCGCCGACCCGTACGTCGTCGGTGCGGCCTTCTTCGCCGGCGGCGCGGGAATCCTGGTGTCCAACGTGGTCATGGTGTCGCTGCGCCAGCGGATCACGCCGGACCGGCTGCTTGGCCGCCTCACCAGCAGCCACCGGCTGGTCGCGTGGGGCACGAAGTCGCTCGGCGCGCTGGCCGGCGGCGCGCTCGCGCAGGCCTTCGGGCTGCACGCGGTGTTCGTCGTGATGACCGTGCTGGCGTTTTCGGTGGTGGGCGGGCTGTTCGTGGTGACCGAGGACGCCCTCAGAGCCGCCGAGCCAGCAGTTCCGACGCACCCGTCTTGACCGGCGCCACCACCATCCAGCCCCAGCGGCGGTACAGCGCGTGCGCCGGCGCCGCGGTCGCCGCCGCGAGGACCGCGGCCGGCTCGGTCCGCGCACCCAGCAGGGTTTCGAGTAGGGCCCGGCCGTGCCCCCGGCCGCGCTGCCCCGGCCGGACCGCGAATTCGTAGACGTAGAACAGCGGGCTCCCGGCGATCCACGACGGCGGTCCGCCGCCTGCCAGGGCAGGCCACCAGCCTGGCTCGCGGCCGACCCCGTAGGCGAACCCGGCGAGCATCCCTCCACTGTGGACGGTCTCCAGCGCGAAGCCGGGCTGCTGCGCGTGTCCGGCCACCGCTCCGCGGAACCGCGCCGCGTCGGCTTCGGTCTCCCCGTACGGCGGCTCCCGGTAGACCTCGTGGTAGAGGTCGGCGAGCTCGGCCCAGTCAGGCATCCACGTTCTCCCGTGCCGGGGCCGCGTCCGGGACCGCTTTCAGTCCCGCGAGGACGGCCACCGCCATGATGCAGCACCCGGCGAGCACGAGCCACGGCAGCTGCGGGCCACCCGCCAGCAACGCCGTGAAGGTCACCGGTGCCAGCACCCGCGCCGCACCCCAGAGCACTTCCTCGAGCCCGAGGTAGCGCCCGCGCAGGTGGGCGGGCGCGAGCGCCACGGTCAACGCGCTGCTGGTCGGCGCCTGCAGCAGCTCGGCCACCGTGAAAACCGCCGTGGCCAGCGTCAGCACGGCGAACGCGGGCAGCGCCGTCACCAGCGGCACGGCCGCGTAGAGCAGGAACGCCCCGGCCCACACCACGGCCGCGACCTGCAGCGTCCGCGCCCGGCGGAACCGCTCCACCCGCCCGGCCACGACCGTCTGCGCGAGCACCACCAGCACCGTGTTGAGGGCGAACAGCACGCCGGGCTGCCACGCCGGCAACCGCAGCGCGTCGAGCACGTACGCGCTCAGCAGCACCGTCAAAGCCAGGTCGCACAACGCGAAGACGAAGACCGTCACCAGCACGCGGCGGAACCCGCGGTCGGCGAGCACGGCCCGGTAACCCCCGCGCGGCGCGGTGGTCCGCGGTGGGGCTTCGCCCGCCCGGCCCTTCCAGGTCGCCACGAGCACGGCGGCGACGAGGAAGCTCACGGCGTTGAGCACGACGATCGCGGCGTAGCCGCCGACTACGACGAGCACGCTGCCGGCGAGCCCGCCGAGGCCGATCCCGACGTTGCGCAGCGTGCGCTCCATCGCGTACCAGCGGGCGCGCTGCCCGTCGTCGGCCACCTGCGCCACCAGCGCACCGGACGCGGGCCAGAACAGGCCTTCGCCCCAGAACGTCAGCGCCGCCAGCACCACCAGGACCGGCGGCGACCCGGCGAAGACGTACCCGGTGAAGGTGAGCACCCGCAGCAGGTTGGCCGCGACGACCACCCGCCGCGGGCCGAAGCGGTCCACCAGCGGGCCCGCGCAGAGCCCGGCCGGCAGGGCGAGCAACGCGGCGAGCGAGAGCGCCGCGCCGACGGCCGTCAGCGGAAGTCCCTTGGCGGCGTGGAAGTAGACGACGGCGAACGGCAGGAACAGGCCGGTGCCGAGCGCGTCCACGCCCTGGGCGGCGACCAGCGGGAGGCGGCCCCGGGTGCGGGGCAGCCCGAGCAGTGCGGTGACGGCCATCGGTGCGTCCTCAGGCGTGGGGGAGCGGGAAGGTGTTCAGCCGCGCTTCGGGCAGGGGGTGCGCGCGCCAGCCGAGGTCGACCGCCGCGCGGCGCACGCGGCCGTCGCCCCAGTACGGCAGCCCGGCCGGGAAGTTGGCCACCAGCCCCGGCACCAGCGTGTGCGCGGCGTGGAACCCGGCCGCGGCGACGTCACGGGTGGTGAGGTCCACGCTGAGCACCTCGAACCCGCGTGCCTCGACGCGGTCCTGGTAGGTCTTGAGCGTCCGCTCGCCGAGCGCGGGCAGGCCTTCCCAGCTCCGCTCCGGCAGGTCGCGGACCCACGGCGCGACGTGGGCCGCCGCCCGCGGGTCGAGGTAGACCTGTTGCTGGCACAGCAGGTCCACGACGTCGCCGAAGTCCGCGCGGTAGGAGTCGAGGTAGCGCCGGTCGGCCCGGTACGGCTTCAGGTTGCCCAGGTGCGGCAGGTCGTCGCGCATCGCGGCCAGTTCGCGCTCGTCGTCGAGCGCGAGGCAGGTGTGCTGCAGCGTGAACCCTTCGGCGAGCGCCTTCTTCGCCGCTTCCAGGGCGTCGGGGCGGGTGGCGAACCCGATCGACAGCCAGCGGCGCGCCCGGTCGAACACCGCCGCCGCGACGACCGGGACGGCGAACTCGTTGTCCAGCGGGATCAGCGTGACTTCGTAGGTTTCGGTGGTGTCGGCGACGAGCGCGCGCACCTCGGGCGGCACCGGCAGGGCCCGCAGCCGCGGTGCGTTGGCCCACCACACCATCGTGGTGTCCCGTTCGAGGACCTCTTCGAGGCCGGAGGTGACGGCGTGCTCGGCGCTCGTGCCACCGGCCAGCCCGGCGATCAGCGGGTCGGTGAAGCGGGCCCCACCGGGTTCGGGTGCCTGCGAGACGAGGCACGCCGGTACCCAAACGGGCTCCTTCGTCGTGTGCGAAAAGGCTTCCACCCACGCGCATTCCGCGCCGGTGGTCAGCGGCGCGAACGGGAAGCCGGGGGTGCGGTGCTGCCGGGCCGAGTAGAGGTTGAGCCGGCGCGGGTCCAGCGCCGGGACGCCGGCGCGGCGCAGCTGGTCGTAGCTGCCGTGGCGGAGTTCGCGTTCCGGGGGCAGCCAGCTGCCGCAGTAGCGTTCGACGGCCTCGCCGATCGCGGACTCGCGGGCTGGCTCGAAGTCGTGCCACGACGTCCCGAACGCCTGGCGGTCGTTGGGCCAGTCGACGACCCGCCGCATGTCCGCGACGTCCACCGCGCACACCTTGAGCCGGGCGGGCATCCCCGGCGCGGCGGGCAGTTCGTGCACCGCGGTCACGATCCCGGTCCGGTCGTCGACGAGCAGGTCCGGCCGCAGGCCCTGGTCCCGGACCGGCCGGGGCCGGTCGGGCACCGGGAGAACGGGCCGGGGGAGCGCGGTCAGCCGGACGGGGTCGAGCTCGAGTTCGCCGGTCGTCGTCTCGGCGGGCTCGCCGGCGATCCACCGTTCGAGCTGGACGGCGAGGGCGCTGACCAGCCAGCGGGCGTCGGTTCGCCGGAACCGCGGCCCGGGTGGGGCTTCGGCGGCGGCGAAGGCGTCGGGGACCCGGGCGTCGAGAGCGGCCGAGCGGCGCCGCGCGAGCACGTCGGCGAAGTCGGGGCCGAAGCCCGGCTCGACCGCGGGACCGGCGATGCCCTGGCCGCGTTCGCAGCGGAAGGGGAAGAACCGCACGCCGTGCTCGGTGCAGAACGCGTCGAGCGCGCTGAGCTCCCGGTAGGCGGGGTGGGTGTAGGCGGCGACGAGGACGGTGTCGGCCGGGTTCAGGGGGAACGCGGCTTCGACGAGCGGTGGAACCGCGTTGTAGGCGGCCGAGCCGAGGATCTCCGCCGGGTCCTCGGGGTCCGCGAACCGCGCCGGACCATCGCCGGCCGTGCGGAGGACCTCCGCCGGGTTCACCAGGAGCGCGGCTTCGGCCAGCGGCCGCACCGACCCGTAACCGGTCGCTCCGAGAACCTCCGCCAGCGGTCCCGTCAGCTCGGCCGCCCCGGTGACCAGCACCGTCGTCGCGGCGAGGCGCCGGGCGCCGTCGTCGCCGGTTGCCGGGTGCAGGCAGCCGTCCGCTTCGAGGACGTCGAGCACCTCCGCGTGGTCCGGGCTCATCCCCGCGAGCAATTCGGCCCGCGTCCGGGTGCCGTCGCAGCGGCTCAGCCACGCGCGGAACTCGCCCACCGGCGCGGTGATCGAGTACTGGCCGCCGTTCGGGGTGCTGAGCAGGCACAGCTCCGGCTCCAGGTCGTGGAGCTCGACGCCGGTCAGCTGCAGGCGGATGTCGTCGGAAGGCATGGCGATCCCCTCGTCGGCGGGGCCGTGCCGCGGCCCGGGGAAGGGCCGCGGCACGTCTACGGCTGGGCCGGGACTACTTGGCGGACGCGCGGTTGTGCACGACGGCGCGGTTGTGGACCACGGCGCGGTTGTGGACGACGGCCCGGTTGTGCACGACCGCGCGGTTGTGGACGACGACGGCCGAGGGACGCTCGAAGCTCGAGATCATGGTTCCTCCTGCGGGGTGAAGTGGATGTCCCCCGGCGGGCCCACCGGGGCGGGGTGACGGGAACCAGTTTCGGGCGGCGCCGTGCGTCCTGACGTCTTCTGGACTGCGATCCGCACGCCCGCGCCCATGCGTTCGTCACGGTCCGGACATGACCCGCGCACGACGAAGGCCCCAACCCTCGGGTTCTGGTGGTGGTGGCAACACCTGAGCTGTTCAGGGGGTGCGGTGCCGACATCCGCGAGACCCCGCCCCGCCGTCGCTTCCGGCTGCTGCCGAACCGCCCGTGTCAGCACGGTTCTTCTCACGGCAAGAGCGGATGGGCATCGCCGACCGGCGCCGGGCGGGCCATCCCGGCACCGGTGGCTACCGCCCCTGTGCTGCCCAGACCCGCGCCGAAGCCCGCCGATCGCGGCCCAACTCCGGCAGAATCGCCGCCTGCCCCCCAGCTGCGGGTCGCTGACCTGGGACCAGGGCAGCGAGATGGGTCGTCACCACGAGTTCGGCATCGCCACCGGAATCCCGGTCCACGTCTGCGACCCGCACCCGACGTGGCAACGCGGCTCCAACGAGAACCCCGACGGCCTGCTCAGCTCAACCGCCGTCCACGCGAAACGCTCGGCTGGGACATCCCAGCCGAGCGTTTGGCCAAGCTCCTGACCGAAGCCAGTCGATCACCTGTGGTGCGACGACCCCGGGAATCCGCCGGTCGGGGGAATTCCGGTCAGCTCACGCCCGGCAGGTCCGTCCGCGGTTCACGCAGTTGACCAGCCCGTTCATGATCCGCTGCGACATCACGTTCGCGAAGTCGTCGTGGTCGGAGAACGGGTTGTGCTTCTCCTGCGGGAAAGCGTCCACTTTGTACTGCTTCTTGACCTGGATGTCGTGCGGGATGTCGTAGGTCAGCGAGATCTGCAGCTGCGGCACTGCCTTGAAGCCCTTGGCGCACCGGCCGTTCTGGTCCGGGAACACGATGTGCGTGCGGTGGTTCGCGCTGTCGGTGTTCTGCCCGTCCCAGCAGCTCGGGAACGTGTGCACGCGCTTGACCTTGCTGTTCTCCGGGCAGATCGGGTACTTCTCGGTGACGCGGTTTTCGAACCCGCTGCACGTCCAGCTGGCGCGGGCGTTGGCGGTGCCGTTGGTCGAGACCTTCGCGTCGCCGTAGAGCACGCGCAGGAACCGCGGCATCGCCACGACCTTGCCCACCGGGCTGCCGCGGAAGGTGATCTGGACCTTCTGCGGACGCAGGATCTTGCCGTCGTTGCCGGGCAGCTCGTTGTTGTCGTCCTGCCCGGGCAGCGCACCGCCCGCGGTGCTGCTCGGCGGCGGCGTCGGCGATCCGGTGTCCTTGCCGGGCTTCGTCCCGCACGGCAGGCCGCCGATGCCGCCCGGCTTCGGCGCGAACCGGCCGATCGCGGTGAGGATCCGGTCGATGATCGCCTTGCGGCGGTCGTTGAGCGGGCCGATGATGCTGTTTTGGACGAGGTTCTCGCCGCCCTGGCCCTGCGTCGCCGCGACCTTCTTGTTCGCCTCGTCGGCCTGGGAGTCGAGCTGGTCGAGGTTGCTGTCCACTTCGTCCATCGCCTGGTCGGGGATGTCCGGCAGCTTGCTCGCGACGTCCGGGCAAGCGATCTGGACCGTCTTCGACTCCTGGGCGGCCTGCGCGCGGTCGCCGTCGGGCGCCTTCGCGGGCTCGTTCTTCTCCTCTTCGCCGGTGTCGATCCGGACGACGGGCCAGAAGTAGGCGGACTTGTCGCCGTTGCGGCAGGTGGTGCCGGCCTTCGCGAGGGTCTTGTTGGTGGAGTCGGCGTTGGTGGAGAGGTTGCCGACGTAGTCGTGCAGGTGCTGGGCGCCGTTGCGGACCCCGGGCTGCGCGATGAAGTTGTCCGGGTTGAAGTGCTGGTTCTCGTTGCGGCCGCAGTCGACGGTGAACGTGCCCGTCGCGGCGCCGTAGACCGGCCGCGGGTCGAACTGGTTCGGCTTCACCTTCAGGATGTCGACGAAGAACGCGGGGTTCGCCTCGTCGGCGCTGGCTTCGCCGGTGTTTCCGGTGGTCGTCGCGACGACGATGCCGCCGACCGCGATCGCGAGGGCGAGGCCGCCGGTCGCGATCTTGGTTCTGCGGGACAGGCGGTGCCGTCCTTGGGTGCTGCTGGGCATGGGGAAATCCTCCGGGGTGTCGGGCTGGCGGGAACGCGCGACACTGAACGGGTACGAGCCCAGGCTCGTGCCCATCAGGAATGCGTCGGCAAGGAACGGCTTTCCGGCTGGTCCACTGACCCGACATCAGTGGGTGCGCGCTCACCTGCCCGTGGCCGCGTCGTCAACCGGCTGGTTATCGTTCCGTTATGGAAGTTACACGGGCCTTTGACACCGGGCAAGCACTGAAAAAAGTTTGAACCGAACTGAACCCCCGTCCGTATCCCCAGGTGAGGCCCGGCGACTGGGCCCGGCCGGAAAGCCTTGCGCGAACCCGGGATCAGCGCAGCGGCGCGGGCACCGCGGGAATGGCGGCCAGTGCCGAGCCGAGCCGGTGGCCGACCGCGAGGCCGACCTGATCGCGCACCTCGGCGAGTTTCGCGACGTCGATTCCGGTCGCGATTCCTTCGCCGTGGAAGAAGTCGACGAGGTCGTCCGTGCCGACGTTGCCGGACGCGCCCGGGGCGAACGGGCAGCCGCCGATCCCGCCCAGCGCGGCGTCGAACCGGCGGATCCCGAGCGAGAGCCCCTCCCACGCGTTGGCGGCCGCGCGCCCGTAGGTGTTGTGCAGGTGCAGGCCGAGCGGGACGTCCGGCAGTTCGTCGCGCACCGCCGAAACGACCGCGCGCAGCCGGCTCGGCCGGGCGGCACCGATCGTGTCGGCGAGGTGGACGACCCGTGCGCCGAGCCGGCCGAGGCGCGCGGCCACGTCGGCGGTCCGGTCCGGCTCGGTGTCGCCGTCGAACGGGCAGGCGAACGCGGTCGCGACCGACGCTTCGAGCGCGACCCCCGCGCCGGTGAGCAGTTCGGCGCACCCGGCCAGCCGGTCGAGCGCCGCGGCCGTCGGGACCCCGGCGTTCGCGGTGCTGTGCCCGTCGCTGGCGGAGACGACCAGCCGCACCGACCTGGCGCCGGCGTCGATCGCCTGCCGCGCCCCGCGTTCGGTGAACACGAGGGTGTGCAGGCAAGCGGGAGTGTCCGGCAGCAGCGCGCGGAGCACCTCGCCGGTGTCGGCCAGCTGCGGTACGCGGCGCGCGGAGACGAAGGAGCCGACCTCGAGCGCGCGGACGCCGGCGTCGACCAGGCCGCGGGCGAGCCGGACCTTTTCGTGCGTCGGCACGGTGAGGGACTCGTCCTGCAGCCCGTCGCGCAGCACGACCTCGGTGATGAGGACTTCGGTCACGTCAGATCACTCCCTTTTCGCGGAGGCCGGCGACGGCGTCGCCGGTGATGCCGAGCTCGGCGAGCACGGCTTCGGTGTGTTCGCCCAGGTCCGGCCCGAGCGAGCGGGTGCGCCCGGGCCGTTCGGCCAGCGCGGGGACGATGCCCGGGAAGGTGACTTCGGCTTCGCGGCCCGCGCCGACGCGCACGCGGTGGCGTTCGTGCATGCCGCGGGCCTCGAAGTGCGGGTCCTTCGCGATGTCCGCGGCGGTGAGGATCGGGCCGCTCGGCACGGAAGCGGCCAGCAGCGCGGCTTCGGCGGCTTCCTGGGTGAGGGTGGCCGCCCACGCGCCGATCGCTTCGTCGAGCAGGCCGGTGTGGCGGACGCGCCCGGCGTTGTCCGCCAGCCGCGGGTCGGCCGCGAGGTCCGCGCGGCCGATGGCGTGCGCGAGCCGGCGGAAGATCGCGTCGCCGTTGCCGCTGACCACGATGTACTTGCCGTCGGCGCAGCGGTAGGTGTTGGACGGCGCCACCCCGGGCAGCGCGGAGCCGGCCGGGCCGCGCACGACGCCGTGCGCGTCGAAGTCCGGGAGCAGCGACTCCATCAGGGAATAGACGGCTTCGTAGAGCGCGACGTCGACGACCTCGCCGGGGCGGGCGCCGGGCTCGCGTTCACGGCGGAGCAAGCCCATGAGCGCGCCGATCACCGCGTAGAGACCGGCGACGGAGTCGGCGAGGCTGACCCCGACGCGGGTGGGCGCCTGGCCGGGGTAGCCGGTGAGCGCGCGCAGCCCCCCGATCGCTTCGGCGACACCGCCGAAGCCGGGCCGGTCGCGGTACGGGCCGGTCTGGCCGTAGCCGGAGACGCGCACGACGACCAGCCGCGGGTTGAGCGCGCGGAGCTCGCCGGGCCCGAGCCCCCAGCGTTCGAGCGTGCCGGGCCGGAAGTTCTCGAGCAGGACGTCGCTGCGCGCGGCCAGCGCCCGCACGATGTCCTGGCCTTCGGGACGGCGGAGGTCGACGGTCACCGAGCGCTTGTTGCGGCCGAGGGTGCGGAAGAGCAGCGAGGTGTCGCCGTCGTGCAGCCGCCAGCGCCGGAGCTCGTCGCCGGTGCCGGGGCGCTCGACCTTGACGACGTCGGCCCCGAAGTCGGCCAGCAGCCGCCCGGCGGTGGGCGCGGCGATGAAGTTGCCCAGTTCGACCACCCGGAGGCCCGCGAGGGGCCCGGATTGTTCACTCATGCCCGACTCCAAACCACTATGTGAGTTGTCAACTCAGAATACGGGCGTGTGTCGTGGAGTCAATGGGGGCGAGCGTCGCTAGACTGTGCGGCACACCACGGGCACGGGGCGGGGCGATGGCAGAGGAAGAGCGCAGCGGCGGCGGGACGACGCCGGTGCTGGTGCTGCGCAAGTTCAAGCAGATCCTCGAGTCGTTCACGATCGACGACCCGGAGCTGACGCTGCAGCAGATCACGCGGTCCACCGGGCTGCCGGCGAGCACGTGCCAGCGGCTGGTGCACAACCTGGTGCGCGAAGGCTTCCTCGACCGCTACGACGACACCTACCGCGTAGGCCTCGGCCTGGTCCGCTGGGCGGCGCCCGGCACGTTCGGCCTCGACCTGGTCCGGTTGACCCGCCCGGTGCTGCAGCAGCTGCGCGACGAAACGGGCGAGACGGCGTGCCTGTACGTCCGCGACGGCGCCTACCGCACGGTGATTTCGCTGGCCGAGTCCCGCCACCCGGTGGTCCGGCTGTTCGTGGTCGGCATGGTGATGCCGCTGCACGCGGGTTCGGCGGGCA
Source organism: Amycolatopsis sp. NPDC049159 (assembly GCF_040648295.1). Lineage (NCBI taxonomy): Bacteria > Bacillati > Actinomycetota > Actinomycetes > Pseudonocardiales > Pseudonocardiaceae > Amycolatopsis > Amycolatopsis sp. NPDC049159. The sequence continues at coordinate 381,085 of NZ_JBEZDL010000004.1, read as the reverse complement.
AGGTCTTCCTGGCCTGGGACAAACTGGCGATCAAGGACGCGATCGGCCACGGTCTGGCCCGGTTCACCCCGCGCACGGTGGTGGACATCGACCTGCTGACCGAGCAGCTCGGCCAGATCCGGTCGACGGGTTATGCGGTGAGCTTCGAGGAACGTGACCTGGGCGCGGCGTCGTTGAGCGCCCCGGTGTTCGGGCTGAACGGCGAGGTCGGCGCGGCCATCGGGATCGGCGCCCCGACCCAGCGCATGACACCGGCCGACGTGCCGCGGTTGGCACCGGTGGTGGTGGAAGCGGCCCGGCGAGCCTCGGAGCGGCTGGGGTACCGGCCGGGCGTGGAGCAGGTCTCCGGCCTCTGAGCGGGCTGCGGGATTTGGTCCCGCGGTCCGCAACGTCATGAACGAGTCGTTCACCTCGCCGGATGCCGGGGCTCCGGCAAAGACGCGTCGGTGTGGTCCGCAACGTTGTGCCGGTCTGGGGCGTGCGGATCACCGGCGGCAGAGTTGCCCGGCCGTGCGACTTCGCCGGGACCTGCGGGGCGGCGAAATTCCCGGTCGGTCCCCTCTTGTCCGGATCCACGCCCCGACCTGCGATCCGGCGCCACCTGACCCATCCTGTCCCCGTCCCGTGAGTCCTTGACTCCATCGCACCTGCCGTCACATTATGGGTTGGCCAACCACATAGTGGCGAAGTCAAAGGAGACGACGGATGGCCCACCTCCCCGACGCGGCGCCGGACACCGGCACGATCGCGGGCCGGCTCGACCGGCTGCCCATCACCCGCACCCATCGGCGGGCCACCGTCGCCGTCGGGCTCGGGCTGTTCTTCGACTTCTACGAGGTCTTCCTGACCGGGGTGCTCAGCTCGGTGCTCGTCGAAGAGTTCGCCCTGACCAAGGCCGACCTGCCGCCGCTGCTCGCCTCGACGTTCGTCGGCATGTTCTTCGGGGCGCTCCTGCTCGGCCGGCTCGCCGACCGGTTCGGGCGGCGCGGGGCGTTCCTCGTGAACCTCGGGCTCTACTCGGTCTTCTCGCTGCTCGGCGCGTTCAGCGGCAGCGCGCTCATGCTGCTGGTCACGCGGTTCTTCGCGGGCATCGGCCTCGGCGCGGAGCCACCGCTGGCCGACACCTACCTGACCGACCTGCTGCCCGCCCGCAAGCGCGGCCGCTTCATCGCCTGGGCCTACACGCTCGCGTTCTGCGGCTTCCCGGTCGTCGGCTTCCTCGCCCGCGGCCTGACCGACCACGAGGTCTTCGGCATCGCCGGCTGGCGCTGGCTGTTCGTGATCGGCGCGCTCGGCGCCGCCGCGGTCTTCCTGCTGCGCCGCGGCCTGCCCGAATCGCCGCGCTGGCTGGACTCCGTCGGCCGCACCGAGGAGGCCGAGCACCTGGTCGCCGGCATGGAGGCCGAAGCGCGCGGGGCCACCGCCGGCACCCCGGCCCCGCCGCGCGGCGTCACCCGCAAGCGCGTCGCCGCACCCGTGCGCGAGCTCTTCGCCCCCGCCCTGCGGCGGCGGACGTGGATGATGGTCGTCTTCCACATCCTGCAGACCCTCGGCTACTACGGCTTCGGCACGCTGGTCCCGCTCGTCCTCGCGGCCAAGGGGTACGCCGTTTCGCAGTCGCTGCTGTTCGCCGCGCTGACCTACCTCGGCTACCCGGTCGGCTCCGCGCTTTCCCTGCCGATCGTGGAACGCGTCGAGCGCAAGTTCCTCGTGATCGGTTCGGTGCTGGCGATGGCGGTGTTCGGCATCGCGTTCGGCTATGCGGGTTCGATGGCGCTGATCCTGATCTTCGGCTTCCTCTACACCGCGACCAGCAACCTCTTCTCGAACGCGTTCCACATCTACCAGGCCGAAATCTTCCCGACGGCGCTGCGTTCCACGGCGTCCAGCGGCACGTACTCGCTCTCGCGCCTGGCCAGCGGCGCGATGCCGTTCGTCCTGGTCCCGCTGCTGAGCTCGCACGGCCCGACCACACTGTTCCTGGTCGTCGCGGGCGCGCTGGTGGTGGTCGCGGTGGACATCGCGGTCTTCGGCCCGCGCACCACGGGCCGCCGCCTGGAGAACGTCAACGACGCGGCAGCGCGGCCGATTCGATGACCGCCACCGCCTCGCCGACCGGCAGCCGCGCGGTGTCGACGACGAGGCGCTCGCGCGTCCACGGCTCGTACTCGCGGTCCACGATCTGCTGCCACGTCGGCGGAACCAGGTCCGCGATGCCGACGTCGCGGGTTTCCGCGCGGCGCCGGTGTTCCGCGGGGTCGGAGCAGACGATCTCGGCTTCGAGCACCCGGGCGCCGGCCCGGAGCCCGGCCTCGCGCCACGCGTCGCGGGTCACCGCGAGCGGGTTCACGCACTCGGCGATCACGCTCACGCCGGTGCGGAGCAGGTCGGCCGCGACGTCCTGGGCGACGACGTAGCCGACCGGCCCGAGCGGCTGCGCGAGCGGCGACGAACGGACGATGGCCTGTTCGATCGTGTCGACGCGCAGGAACGCGAAACCGGTGCGGCGGGCCAGTTCCGCGGCGACGGTGGTCTTGCCGGTCGCGGGCAGGCCGCCGACGGCGATCAGCAGCGGGGGCACCCCGGGATGATCGCACGCGCGGCCCTCACGAGGCGTGCTTCTGCGCGAGCAGGCCGCGCCGCAGGGTGGCCAGCGCCCGGTGCTGGGCGACGCGGACCGCGCCCGCGCTGGCGAGGCCGACCGCGGCGGCCGTCTCCTCCGCGGTCATCCCGAGGATGATCCGCAGCACCAGGATTTCGCGCTGCCGCGGCGGGAGCGTGTCGAGCAGGCCGGACGACCAGTCGAGCGCCGCCGAGCGCTGGACCTCTTCGCCGGTCGGGTCGTCGCCGGTCCAGCGGTCGGCGGGCGGCTCGGCGACCGGGCTCGTGCGGTCGCGCGCCCGGCGGCGGTGAAAGTCCGACACCTTGTGCGACGCGATGCCGAAGACGAACGCCAGGAAGCCGTCGGCCGCGTAGCGGTAGCCGGGCAGCGCGTTGACGATCGCCAGCAGCACGTCCTGCGCGCAGTCCTCGGCGTCCGACGAGCCGTCCTGCCAGGTGCGGAGGCGGCCCAGGCAGTAGCGGAACACCAGCGGCCGCAGGGTGTGCAGCAGCCCGGCCACCGCGGCGCGGTCGCCGCGGATCGCCGACCGGACGAGGTCCGGGTCCAGGGTGAACGTCGCCGGGGGAGCGGACGCGCCCTCGGCGGAGTGCGGCGACATCGACCTCACCCTTTCCCACACTCGCCGTCACGGATGATCACGACGCTAAGTCACTCCGCGTGGTCGCCACACCGGCCGGCCGGCCGCTGCGGCCCGGGTCTTCCGGCCCTGGTGCGCGGGACCGCGGTGTGCGTCCGCGCGCCCGCGGCGGTGGGCGGGCCGAACGGCCCTATCGGGGCGCCCGGGCCACCGATCACGCTGGTGACCGGGTTATTCACAGGAGAAACACAGGGACGCGATGGTGGACGACGTGGGCTTCGGGCTCTTGCTGGACCGGCAGCAATGCCTGGCGCTGCTGCGGACGGCGAGCCTCGGGCGGGTGATCTTCACCCACCGGGCGATGCCGGCGGTCCGCCCGGTCCGCTTCACGGTCGTCGAGGACGCCGTGGTGTTCGCCGTCCCGGCGGCCAGTCCCCTCTACGCGGGTGCGCGCGACGCCGTCGTCGCGTTCGAAGCCGACGAATACGCCGACGACCTCGGCGCCGGCTGGTACGTCAGCCTGCTCGGGCGGGCCGCCGAGTCCGGCGCGGTCGACATCGCCTGCCCGTGCCCCTGCCCGGTGCCGCCGGGCCACCGCTTCCTGCGCGTCCCGGCCGAGTCGATCAGCGGTCACCGCCTCGCCTGCCACGCCCAGTAACGAACCGGCTCCGCCGATCGACCCACCGGATGGACGAACCGGATTGGGCCGACGCGGGCAGTCTTCTGTGGCACCCTTGACGGCCCGGGAGTGGCCCGGGATTCGGGCGGAGCCTGCGGGGTCGACGGGAAGTGACGGACGAGATCAGCATGCCGGCGATCCTCGCGGCCGTGGGCGGCATCGCCCGCGAGCTGGAGCTGCCGTCGCTGCTGGAACGCGCGGTCGCGACGACGTGCGAGCTGGTCGGCGCCCCGCGCGGCCGGCTGGAGCTGCCGGAAAACGGCGTCGCCCGCTTCGGCGGCGAGCCCGGTGCCGGCGCGGTCGAGCTGCCGGTCCGCGCCGGGCCGCAGGTCTACGGGACCCTCGTCATCGAACCCGGTCCTGGCGGCGGGTTCTCCCGGCGGGAACGGGAAGTGCTGGGCGCGCTCACCGCGGCGACCGGGATGGCCGTGGAAAAGGCCCTGCTCGTCGACCAGATGCGCCGCCGCGAACGCTGGCTCGAAGCCTCTTACGACGTCACCGGCGCGCTGCTCGCGTCGCAGAACTTGAACACCACGCTCCGGCTGATCGCCGAACGCGCCCGCATCGTCGCCGGCGGCACGGCGGGTGCGATCGCCCGCCCGGCCGGGCCGGGGCAGCTGATCTTCGACGTCGTCGAGCCCCCGGGCGACGACGCCGACCGGCTCACCGGGCTGACCGTCCCCACCGAAGGCACCGCCACCGGCGTCGCGTTCGCGACCCGCCGCCCGGTCGTCGTGCGCGACTACGGCGAGCGCGTCCAGGAGGAGCAGCGCGACCGCGCCGGGCCGATGCCGGCGATGATCAAGGACCTCGACTCGGCCATCTCGGTGCCGCTGCTCGTCGGTGAGGACACCCTCGGGGTGCTGGTGGTCGCGAAGTTCCGCGACAAGTCGCCGTTCACCGACTCCGACGTCCAGCTGGCCGAGACCTTCGCCGGGCACGCCGCCCTCGCCGTCGAGTTCTCCCGCGCGCAGGAAGCGCGCCAGCAGCTGGCGGTGTTCGAAGACCGCGACCGGATCGCCCGCGACCTGCACGACCTGGTCATCCAGCGGCTCTTCGCGACCGGGCTGGGCCTGGAGGGCGTGAGCAGGCTGATCGCCGACCCGGCGGTCGCCGCGCGCGTGGCCGGGTTCGCCCAGGACCTCGACGGCACCATCCGCGAGATCCGCAACAGCATCTTTTCGCTGCAGGCACCCGCGCAGGCGCACGGCAGCCTCCGCGCGGAGCTGCTGCGGGTGGCCGTGGACGCCCGCGACACGCTGGGGTTCGAGCCGCGCGTCGGGTTCGACGGGCCGCTGGACGCCGCGGTGCCGGACGCCGTCCGCTCGGACTTGATCGCGTCGCTGCGCGAGGCGCTGACGAACGTCGCGCGGCACGCCGGGGCGACGTCGTCGTCGGTCGACGTGACCGTCGACAGGCTGGGCCGGCGGCTGACCCTGGTCGTGCGCGACGACGGAACGGGCCCGCCGCCGGACCGCGACCGGGTCAGCGGGCTCGGCAACCTGGCCGCGCGGGCCGCCCGCTGGGGCGGGACGTGCGTGCTGGTGGCCGCCGAAGACGGCGGCGCCCGGCTGGAATGGACCGCCGAACTGCCGGCCAGGGCCGGCGAGCAGGGGAGTGGACGATGACGATCGCGGTGTTCCTGCTCGACGACCACGAGCTGGTCCGGACCGGGCTGAAGACCGTCTTCGAGGCCGAACCCGACATCGAAGTGGTCGGCGAGGCGGGGACGGCGGCCGAGGCGCTGGTGCGGATCCCGCAGGCCCGCCCGGACGTCGCGATCCTCGACGTCCGGCTGCCGGACGGGCAGGGCGTCGAGGTGTGCCGCGAGATCCGGTCCACTGTGGAACCGCCGCCGGCGTGCCTGATGCTGACGTCCTATTCGGACGACGACGCGCTGTTCGGCGCGATCATGGCGGGCGCGGCGGGCTACATGCTCAAGCAGGTGTCCGGCCGGTCCCTGATCGACGCCGTCCGCACGGTCGCCGGCGGCGGCTCGCTGCTGGACGCCACGCTCACCGCGTCGGTGATGAACAAGCTGCGCGGGGAGAACGTCGCCACCGCCGACCCGCGCTACGAGCAGCTGAGCCCGCAGGAACGCCGGGTGCTCGACCTGGTCGCCGAGGGCCTGACCAACCGCCAGATCGCGGAGCGGCTGTTCCTGGCCGAGAAGACGGTGAAGAACTACGTTTCGTCGGTGCTGCACAAACTCGGCGTCGAACGGCGCACGTCGGCGGCTGTCTACATGTCCCAGCGGCGCGCCGGCCCGGACCGATCGGGCTGAATCCGGGACCGATCGGCCGCAACCCGGTGGGGCGTTCGACGTATCCAGCCGCCGATGCGGTACACCTGTCGGGGGACGCACGGATCGGCGTGCGCGGTGGAGGGGACGGCATGTCGGGGTTGTCGAGCGGGGACTACGTCACGCAGCAGATCCGGGCACTCGCGCAAGCGGTGCGCCGGGAAGGGGCCGGCGGCGTCGGCACGCGCAGTTTCCAGCTGGCGGAGCACTTGGCGGCGGAAGGTGGCGTCCACCGCGGCGACATCATGACGGCCACGGCGACGCTGCTGGCGATGACGGCGTGGTGCGACGGCGAGGTCGAGTCGGCCCGCAGGTTCGCCGAGCTGGCCGGGGAAAACGACGAGGACTCGCGGGAGCTGGTGACCCACCTGCTGCGGCTGGAAGCCGGGGCGGATCAGGGCTGGCTGCCGCAGGAGCAGGTCGAGGCGCTGCTCGAGTACGCGCAGAAGGCCCGCCGCGGGGATCTGGTGCTGCGGGTGCGGGCGCTCGCCGGCGCCCGCCGCGGCCGGCACCGGCGCGCGGACTGACGTCGAGCGGGGGCCGGAGTCCACTCCGGCCCCCGCTCTGTCAGTGCGAGTCGAGTGGCCGGCCGGGATCGGCGAGCCGGTCCGGGTCGACCGCGCGGCCGCTGAGGATCAGCTCGCGCACCGCGTCGAGGCCCTCGTCCCAGCGGTTGACGTGCAGGCCCGCGACCACCCGGTCCCCGGCCAGCCAGAACGCGTGGAACGCCTCGGCGTCGCCGCGGCGCACGACCCGGTCGTAGCCACCCGGCGGGAACCAGCCGGTGAACTCCAGGCCCGCGTCGTACTGGTCCGAGAAGAAGTAGGGCAGCTCGGCGTATTCGACCGCCTGGCCGAGCATCGAGCGCGCCGCCGCGGGGCCGCCGTTCGTGGCCGCCGCCCAGTGTTCGACGCGGATCGTCCGCTCGTAGTGCGGGTGCCACGCGCTCGCGACGTCGCCCGCCGCGTAGACGTCCGGGTCTTCGGTGCGCAGGGCCGCGTCCACGCGGACGCCGTCGTCGACGGTCAGGCCCGCTTCTTCCGCGAGCTGCGTCTCCGGCCGCGCGCCGATGCCCACGACGACCACGTCGGCCGGGATCTCGCCGTCGTCGGTCAGCACCGCCGAAACCGCGTCGTCGCCGGCGAACCCGGTCACGCCGGTGCCGAACCGCAGCTCGACGCCGTGGCCGCGGTGCAGGTCCGCGAAGAACCCGCCCAGTTCCGGGCCGAGCGCGGCGTGCAGCGGCGAGGGACCGGGCTCCACGATGGTCACTTCGCAGCCGTAGGTGCGCGCCGCCGCGGCGGTCTCCAGGCCGATCCAGCCCGCGCCGGCCACGACGACCCGGCCGCCCGCCGAGAGCGCCGAGCGCAGCTGGTCGGCGTGGGACAGCCGGCGCAGGTAGTGGACGCCGGCCAGGTCGTGGCCGGGCACCCGCAGCCGCCGCGGCGAGGATCCGGTGGCCAGCAGCAGTTTCGTGTAGCCGAGGCGCTCGCCGCCGGCCAGCTCGACCTCGTGGGCGGCGCGGTCGAGCGCCTTGGCCCGCTGTCCGGTCCGCACCTCGACGTCCTGCTCGGCGTACCACTTCTCGTCGTGGACGAACACCGACGCGCGGTCGTCCTGGCCGAGCAGGTAGCCCTTCGACAGCGGCGGCCGCTCGTAGGGCAGGTCCGGTTCCGCGCCGACGAGCACGATCCGGCCCGCGAACCCTTCCGCGCGCAGGGTTTCCACGGCCTTCGCGCCGGTCAGCCCGGCGCCGATCACGACAAAGGTGTCGGTCATGCGCTCACCCCGGTCAGCGCGAAGAACTCCTGGCGCGTCTTGGGTTCCTCGCGCAGCAGGCCGTGCAGCGACGACGTGACGGTGAGCGCGCCGGTCGCCCGGACCCCGCGCAGCGACATGCACAGGTGCTCGGCTTCGATCACCACGCCGACGCCCTTCGGCGAGAGGTGCTCCTGCAGCCAGTCCGCGACCTGCTTGGTCAGCCGCTCCTGCACCTGCAGGTCGCGCGCGAACAGCTCGACGACGCGGGCGAGCTTCGACAGGCCGAGGATCCGGTCGCCGGGGAGGTAGCCGACGTGCGCGACGCCGCGGAAGGGCAGCATGTGGTGCTCGCACAGCGACTGCACCGGGATGCTCTTCGCCAGCACGAGCTCGTCGTAGCCCTCGTCGTTGGGGAAGGTCGTCAGCTGGAAGTCGCGGGGCCGCAGCATCTCCGCGTAGGCGTGGGCGACCCGGCGCGGGGTGTCGCCCAGGTGCTCCGACGTCGGGTCCTTGCCGAGCGCCCGCAGCAGATCGGCGACCGCTCGTTCCGCCGCGTGCAGGTCGACGGCGTCGCGGTCGTGGACGACACCGAGGTGCCGCAGCGGGACGGGTTCGACGCTCACGGGCGTGCCTCCTTCTAAAATCAAGTCGAGCCGACGTTAGAAGCTCTCCGGGGTTTTCGTCAACAGTTTTGTGTTTTAGAATGCGGTGATGCAGGAACCCCAGGCCGGTGCGCTGGCCGCGGTCGCGGCGCTCGACGAGCCGACCCGGCGCCGGTTGTACGAGTTCGTCGTCCGCCAGCCGGAGCCGGTGAGCCGCGACGACGTCGCCGCCGCCCTCAGCGTGCCCCGCGCGACCGTCGCGTTCCACCTCGACCGCCTGGTGGACGAACGGCTGCTGGCGGTCGGCCACGAACGCCGCACCGGCCGCACCGGCCCGGGCGCCGGACGGCCGGCGAAGCTGTACCGCAGGTCCGACCGGCAGGTGAGCGTCTCCCTGCCGGAGAGGCAGTACGAACTGGCCGGTCAGCTGCTCGCGACCGCGGTCGAGGAGGCCGACGAGACGGGTGACCCGGCCCGCGAAATCCTGGTCCGGCGAGCCCGTGAGCGGGGCGCGGAACTCGCGCACGGGGCGGACATCGTCGGCACGCTCGAAGAAAACGGCTTCGAACCGCGCGTCGAGGGGGCCGAGGTGCTGCTGGGCAACTGCCCGTTCCACCAGCTGGCCCGGACGCACCAGCGGCTGGTCTGCGAGATGAACCTCGGCTTGGTCGAGGGGATGCTCGCCGGCGTGGGGGACGACCGGCTGCGTGCCCGGCTGGCACCGGGGCCGGGGCTGTGCTGCGTGCGCCTCGGGCCTGCCTAGCGGGGGAGGAAGGGAAGCACGAAGAGAACGGTGCCGAAGCCGACGAGCGCGGCCGAGGCGACGCGGTGCAGGTGGCGGCCGGGGAGCCTTCGTGCCCAGCGCGCGCCGAGCAGGACGCCGGCCGCGGAGAGGACGCCGAGGAGGCTCCCGAGTCCGAAGTGGACGGAGCCGTGCAGGGCGTAGCCGACGGTCGCGAACCCGACGAGCGGCAACTGGATGAGCTGCCCGGCGGCGACGGTGGTGAGCACGGGCACGCCGAGGGCGAGGAGGACGGGAACGAGCAGCACGGGCCCGCCGGTCCCGGTGAGAGCGGACCCGAACCCGACGAAGACCCCGACGGCAACTGCGGCGAGGGGCGGCAGCTCGCGCCTACGCCCGAGCTCGCCTGGTGAGGGGTCGGTGGGCTTGGGTTGTGCTGGCGTCCGGGTCGTCACGGGCTGGGTGGTTGGCGTTGTGGCGGGTGGCTCGGGTTGGGGTGGTAGTTCTCCGGTGGGCAGTGCGGGTTCGGTCGGCGGTGCTGCGGTGGGTGACTCGGGCTTGGCGGTTGGCGTTGTGGCGGGTGGCTCGGGTTGGGGTGGTAGTTCTCCGGTGGGCAGTGCGGGCTCAGCCGGCGGCACTGCGGTGGGCAACTCGGGCTTGGCCGGTGGTGTCTTGGCCGTTGGCGCGGCCTCGGCTGGCGGTGCTGCGGCGGGTAACCCGGGCTCGGCGGGTGGCGCGTCGCCAGGCTCGGCCGGTAGCGCCTCGGGCGTTGCCGTTGTTGCGGGGTGAGCCGGGCCGAGCTCCGCCGCCGTCCCGGGCTCGTCCGTGAGTCCCTTGCGTGGCCGTCCCCAGAGGTTGAACGCTCCGGACCCCGCCGTGAGCGTTGCCAGCACCAGCCACAGCGCCGTTGCCGGTACCGCGCCGTTCACCAGGGCTCCCGCGGCCGCCGCCGGGGCCGCGCCGAGGGTGAGCCAGCCGCCGAAACGCCAGGGCATCGCCTGGTTGCGGGCGTACGCGAGCGTGCCGGCGATGCCCGTGAACAGGAAGCACCAGCTGCTCGTGCCGGCCGCCGCGTGGATGTCGAGGCCCGCCAGCCACGTGAGCGCGGGTGGCAGCAGGACCCCGCCGATGCCGACGATCCCGATGCAGATCCCCACCGGGACCGCGACGAGCAGGACGGCGATCACCGCCCGAACCGCTCGGGAAACCGGGCGTTCTCCACCCGCCGACGGTAACCGCACGTGGTCCGGTCCGCTCGGCTGGTCCCGGCCCGGCGCGGGAAGCCCGGCGCCCGCCGATTCGGCGGTAACGTCTCGGACGTGGGGACAAGGCGCGAGGTGGAAGGGGCCAGGGTGGTGGACCGGGCGAAGGCGGGGGAGCAGACGAGGGCGGCGGCACCCGGGCCGCGGCAGCCGAGCCTCGCCGACGTCGCCGGCATGGCCGGGGTTTCGCACATGACCGTCTCACGCGTGGTCAACGAGAGCGGGCCGGTGCGCCCGGAGACCCGCGAGCGGGTGCTCGCCGCCGTGCAGAAGCTCGGGTACCGGCCCAACACGGCCGCGCGCACGCTCGTCACCGGCCGGTCGGGCACGCTCGGCGTGGTCGCGCTGGAGTCGAACCTCTACGGGCCGGCGAGCACCTTGTACGGCATCGAAAACGCGGCGCGCGAGGCCGGCTACGGCGTCGCGATCTGCAGCGTGACCCGCCCCGGCCGGACGTCGATCGGCGACGCCGTGGAGAGCCTGCGCCGCCAGGCGGTCGAAGGCATCGTCGTGATCGCCCCGCACGTGACGGCCGGCCGCGCACTGGCGGCGGCCCCGTCCGACATCCCGTTGGTGGCCGTCGGCGGCGGCGAGTCGGCCCCGGTCCCGGTCCTTTCGGTCGACCAGTACGACGGCGCCCGCCGCGCCACCGAGCACCTGCTCGCACTGGGCCACCGGACGGTCTGGCACCTCGCCGGCCCGGAGGACTGGCTCGAGGCCCGCGACCGCGAACGCGGCTGGCGGGAGACGTTGGAGGCCCGCGGCCTGCGAGTCCCGGCCCTGGTGCGCGGCGACTGGAGCCCGCGCTCGGGGTACGAAGCCGGCCGCGCGCTGGCCGGCAAGCGCGGGCTCAAGGCGGTCTTCTCGGCCAACGACCAGATGGCCCTGGGCTTGCTGCGGGCGTTCACCGAGGCGGGGATCCGGGTGCCGGAGGACGTCCACGTGGCGGGCTTCGACGACGTCCCGGAGGCGGCGTACTTCTCCCCGCCGCTGACGACGGTCCGCCAGGACTTCATCGAGGTCGGCCGCCGGACGTTCGGTCTCCTGGAGGAACGCATGGCAGGCGGCGACGCGGGGGCCCGGCACCTGGTGCCCGCCGAGCTGATCGTCCGGGAGAGCACCGGACCGCGCTGAATCGTCTCGAATGACCCGTTCACGACATTCGCCCGCGTACTGTTAGCGCTAACGCGACCTCGGCACTGATCCATCTCGGTGTTGTATCTTGACCGCTTCTGTGTGATCAGCAAAGGATCGTGTTCGATTCTGGTCCCCCGCCGTGCCAGGAAGTGTCAGGAGGCCACATGCGCCGCGTCCGGACGTTGCTGACCGCTCTGCTCGCGATGGTCTTCGCGGTCGCGGGGGTGACCGTCCCGCAAGCCGCCGCGGCCGCGCCACCGAAGCAGGGGCACACCGTCACCTACGACGGCTACTCCTTCCTCGTCGACGGGCAGCGGACCTACCTCTGGTCCGGCGAGTTCCACTCCTACCGCCTCCCCAGCCCCGACCTGTGGCTCGACATCTTCCAGAAGATGAAGGCCGCCGGCTTCAACTCGACCTCGCTCTACTTCGACTGGGGCTACCACTCGCCGCGTCAGGGCGTCTACGACTTCAGCGGGATCCGGGACCTCGACAAGCTCCTCGACATGGCGCAGCAGGCCGGGCTCTACGTCATCGCGCGGCCCGGGCCCTACATCAACGCCGAGGTCGACGGCGGGGGCTTCCCGACCTGGCTGTCCACCACTCCGGGCCACACCCGCAGCGCCGATCCCGGCTACCTGAAGTACTCCGACGAGTGGCAGACGCAGATCGACCGGATCATCGCCCGCCACCAGCTGACCGACGGCACCGGCAGCGTCCTGGCCTACCAGGTCGAAAACGAGTACTACAACGGCAACGCCGACGGCCGCGCGTACATGAAGCACCTCGAGGACAAGGCCCGCGCCGACGGGATCACCGTCCCGCTGGTCGGCAACAACAACGGCACCTTCAACGCCGGGGAGGCCGCGCTCGACGTCGACGCCGCCGACTCCTACCCGCAGGGCTTCGACTGCTCGAACCCCACGCGGTGGAACGGCGTCCCCGACATCAGCTACGACCACGTCCCCGGCAAGCCGCTCATCACCGCCGAGTTCCAGGGCGGGGCCTTCGACCCGTGGGGCGGTCCCGGCTACGAGAAGTGCGCGCAGCTGATCAACGACCAGTTCGCGAACGTCTTCTACAAGCAGAACATCGCCGTCGGCGCGACCGGGCAGAGCTTCTACATGCTGCACGGCGGCACGTCGTGGGGCTGGAGCGCGATCCCGCAGAACTACACCTCCTACGACTACGGCGCCGCGATCACCGAAGGCCGCCAGTTCGACCCGAAGTACGCCGAGGACAAGCTGATCGGCTCCTTCACCCAGTCCGTCGCCCCGCTGACCAAGACCGACGGGCTGGCCGCCGCGCCGCTCACCGATCCCGCGCTCACCGACACCGCGCGGATCAACCCCGACACCCGCACGCAGTTCCACACCCTGCGGCACACCGATTCGACGTCGACCGCCACGAACACCACGAGCATCGCGCTCGACCTCGCCGCGCGCGCCGGCTACACCTACGACGACCGGGCGGCCGAGGTCGGCTACACCGGCACCTGGAGCCACGTCGGCCCGGAGGTCGACTACACCGGCGGGGACTACCAGCACACGGAGTCCTTTTCGGAGGTCACCGGCGACAGCGTCAGCATTCCCTTCACCGGAACCGGGATCCGCTGGGTGACGTCGAAGGACCCGAGCCACGGCATCGCCGACGTCTCCCTGGACGGGTCCAAAGTGGACACGGTCGATCTCTACGCGGCGAGCAAGCAGAACCAGGTCACCGGCTACCAGGTCCGCGACCTGCCCGCCGGGGCGCACACGCTGAAGATCACCGTCACCGGGCAGCGCAACGCCAAGGCCACCGGCCCGTTCGTCGTGGTCGACGCCGTCGACCTGCTCTCCGGCAGCACCGACTACTACCCGGTCGTGCCGCAGCAGGCGGGCACCGGGCTCACGCTGAACGGCCGCCAGTCGAAGATCCTCGTCGCCGGCTACGACCTCGGGCAGACCCGGATGCAGTACTCGACGTCCGAAGTCATGACGTCCGCCGCCATCGGCGGCCGCGACGTCGCCGTCCTCTACGGCGACCACGGCGGGCCGGGGGAGACCGTCCTGCGGTTCGCGAAGCAGCCGTCCGTGCAGGTCCTCGGCGGCGCCGCGACGTCCACCTGGGACGCCGCCCGCGGCGACCTGCGGCTGAACTACACCCACGACGGCCTGGCCCGCGTGCTCGTCACCGCCCCCGGCGCGCGGCCGCTGCTCCTGCTGCTCGCCGACAAGGCGATGGCGGCCACGTTCTGGCGCCAGGACACCGCGGCGGGCCCGGTCCTGGTCCGCGGCACCGATCTGGTCCGCACCGCGGCCACGCGGAACGGCACCCTCGCCCTCACCGGCGACACCGGCACCGACGGCGCGTTCGAGGTCTTCACGGCGGCGAAGTCGGTGCTGTGGAACGGTTCCCCGGTGCCGGTCAAGCCGACGTCCAGCGGCAGCCTCACGAGCACCGCGCCGACCGCCGCGCCGGTCACCCTGCCCGCGCTGACCGGGTGGAAGCACCAGCAGGAGTCGCCCGAGAGCCGGCCCGGGTTCGACGACTCGGCGTGGCCGGTGGCCGACAAGGACACCAGCAACAGCTCGACCACGCTCGGCACGAAACCGGTGCTCTTCGCCGACGACTACGGCTTCCACACCGGCAACACCTGGTACCGCGGCCGGTTCACCGGCGACGGCAAGCAGACCGGGATCACCCTCTCGAGCCAGAGCGGCGGCCCGGCCGGCGCCTTCTCGGCGTGGCTCAACGGAGTCTTCCTCGGCAGCTCGACCGACCCGCAGCACACGTTCACCTTCCCCGCGGGCGCCCTGCGCCCGGGCGAGAACGAGATCTCCGTGCTGACCGTGAACATGGGCCACGAGGAGGACTACGGCGCGAACAACGGCAACAAGGCGGCCCGCGGCCTCACCGCGGCCCGGCTGACCGGCGCGCCGCTGACGTCGGTCACCTGGCGGCTGCAGGGCGTCCGCGGCGGCGAGACCGGCCTCGACCCGGTCCGCGGCACGCTCAACACCGGCGGCCTCTACGGCGAGCGCGCCGGCTGGTCCCTGCCCGGCTTCCCCGACGCGAACTGGGCCCCGGCGTCCCTGCCGGTGAAGGACACCACGCCGGGCGTCTCGTGGTACCGGACCACCGCGGACCTCGACCTACCGCGCGGCCAGGACACCTCGCTCGGGCTGACCATCACCGACGACCCCGCGCGGCAGTACCGGGCGCTCCTGTTCGTCAACGGCTGGCAGCTCGGCCAGTACATCAACCACCTCGGGCCACAGCACAGCTTCCCGATCCCGAACGGCGTGCTGAACCCCAACGGGCACAACACGATCGCCGTCGCCGTGTGGAACCTCGACGGCAGCACCGGCGGGCTCGGGAAGATCGCCTGGACGAACTACGGCAGCCACCGCTCGCCGCTGACCGTCCGGCCGAACGCCTCGCCCGGCTACGACCCCGCGCGGTACGCGATGCCGCCGGCACCGACCGCGGGCGTGTCGCTCACCGCGCCGGACACGGCCTCGGGCGGGCAGCCGTTCACGGCGTCGGCGACCGTGCGGGTTCCGGCGGGCGCGCCGCCGGCGTTCGACGTCAAACCGGCGCTGACCCTCCCGGCCGGGTGGACGGCCGGTTCCGCTTCACCGCCCTCGGCCGCGCGCATCGACGGCGGGGGCTCGGCCACGTTCACCTGGACCGTGACGCCGCCGTCCACAGTGGACACCGCGGCGCTGAAGGTGGCGGTGGCCTACCGGCAGGCCGGGCGCCCGGGCTCGGTGACCGGGGAACGGATCGTCGGCGCGGTGCCGCCCGCGCCACCCGCGGGCCAGGTCGCGGTGAGCTCGCTGCCCTTCCTGACCGCGACGAACGGCTGGGGCCCGGTCGAACGCGACACCAGCAACGGCGAGGCGGGCGCGGGCGACGGCAAGCCGATGACCATCGGCGGGGTGGCGTACGCGAAGGGCCTCGGCGCCCACGCGGCCAGCGACGTCCAGCTCTACCTGGCGGGCACGTGCACCCGGCTGACGGCCTCGGTGGGTGTCGACGGCGAAACCGGCACCGGCGGCAGCGTCGCCTTCAGCGTGTCGGTGGACGGCACCACCCGCGTCACGACGCCGGTCGTCCGCGGCGGCCAGGCCGCGGTGCCGATCGACGTCGACGTCACCGGCGCCCAGGTCCTCGACCTGCTGGTGAGCGACGGCGGGGACGGCAACGGCAACGACCACGCGGACTGGGCGGTGCCGACGCTGACCTGCGCTACGCCGCCCGCCGGGTGACTTCGGGGAGCGGGCGCACGAAGAACGTCGCCCGCACTTCCCGGCGTTCCTTCCACAGGTGGTACAACGCCAGCCCGAAGATGATCGAGCCCGCGACGTTCGCGATGAAGTGCCACCAGACGCGGTAGGTGGTCAGGCCCGGGCCCGGGTCGACGAGCCCGAAGAACGTCGACAGGCCGATCGCGCGCGAGCCGAACGCCACCGACAGCGTGAGGACGAGGTGCTCGAGCCCGTGCAGGCCCTGCATCCACACGCCCATCTTCGCCCAGCGGCGGGCGCGGGTCTTGAGCGCCCGCCGCGTGATCACCATGACGCCGGCGAGGCCGGCCAGGAAGATGAAGTTGCCGGTCAGGTGCAGCAGCTCCATCCCGAACGTCGGCCGGTTCGGCAGCACCGCCTGCAGCCCGTTCGCGAGCCCGGTGCCCCACGGTGTCATCCACGCGGGCGCGTTCGGGTGGCCGAGCCAGTACCCGGCCTGGGCGATGTGCTCCTGCACGTGCCCGAGCTGCCCGAGCACGCCGATGCCGATCACCGCGGCCGAGCCGCGGTAGACCCACGGCCGCACCGGGCCGCGGTTCGCGTACGCCAGGACACCGACCGCGGCCCACATGGCCAGCGCCCAGAGGACTATCAGGACGGCTCCCGCGGTGTCCCAGCCCGACATCCCCGTCATCGGCATGTCCATGACCGCCTCCTGTCGTCGAGGCCGAGCCTAACGCCGTCACGGGGCGGGAAACGTCTTCCCGTGTGCGCCGGTGGCTCGGACAAACCGTTACAGGACAACGGGTTTCGCTCAAGCCAGGACAAGTCGGACGGCCAGTGCGGTGATCACCGCGCTCGACACCAGCGCTGTCACCAGCCGGCCGCACGGGCCGGTGAGCACCCGGCCGAGCAGCGCACCGCCGCCCGCGAGGAGGACTTGCCAGCTGGCCGAGGCGGCGAGCGCGGCCAGCACGAACACCCCTTGGTCGAGGACCGGCACCGCGGTCCCGGCCCGGCCGCCGACCACCAGCGCGGCGAAGTAGACGACCGTCGCCGGGTTGACGAGCGTGATGCCCAGGAAGCCGGCGTAGGCGCGGCCGGGGGTGAGCGGTGGCACGGGCCGTTCGGTGACGTCCCGGTGCGACCGCAGGGCCAGTACCGCGCCGCGGGCCGCGAGCACGACGAGGATCCCCGCCGAAACCAGCCGCAGCGCTCCGGCGATCGGCGTGATCACCCCCGCGATCGCGGCGCCGCCGAGCACGGCCACCAGCGCGTACACCCCGTCGGCGGTGGCGACGCCGAGAGCGGCCGCGAAGCCGGTCTTGAGCGACGTCCGGGCGGTGAGGGCGACCAGGTGGGTGCCGACGGCGCCGACCGGGATCGCGATGCCGTAGCCGGCCACCAGGCCGGCCACGAGCGCGGCGGTCACAGCGCCGGCGGGATCGGCCTCCGGGGGCCGCGCTGCCGCTGGACCGGCGCGGGGGTCGCGGCGGCCGTCGGGAGCGGTGTGCGGCGGGAAGTCATGCGCAGATGGTGTGGTCACCGGGCAAAAGGGGCAACCGGTTTTCCAGCCGGTGCGCACCCCCCGGCTGTGCTTGAATCGGCCGGGGAGCGGGACGCCGAGCGGAGAGAGGGCTTTCACGATGCGGGTCGACCTGAGCGGGAAGACGGCACTGGTCACCGGGTCCACCCAGGGCATCGGCTCGGCGATCGCGGCGGGCCTCGCCGCCGCGGGTGCCCGCGTCGCGATCAACGGCCGGAGCGAAACCGGAGTCCTCAAGGCCATCGCGCGGCTGCGCGAAGAACTGCCGGACGCGGACTTCCTCCCGGCCCCCGGTGACGTCTCCGAGGAGGCCGGCGCCGCGCAGGTCGTCGAGGAGGTGCCCGACGCCGACATCCTGGTCAACAACCTCGGCATCTTCGGCGCCCAGGAACCCCTCGACATCACCGACGCCGACTGGCGCCGCTACTTCGAGGTCAACGTCCTGGCCGCGGTGCGCCTCACCCGCGCCTACCTGCCCGGAATGATCGAACGCGGCTGGGGCCGGATCCAGTACATCGCCAGCGATTCCGCGATCGTGATCCCGGCCGAGATGATCCACTATGGAGTGTCGAAGACGGCGCTGCTCGGCGTCTCCCGCGGGTTCGCCAAGCACGCGGCGGGTACCGGCGTCACGGTCAACGCCGTGATCGCCGGGCCGACGCACACCGGCGGCGTCGAGGACTTCGTCTACGAGCTGGTCGACAAGGACCTGCCGTGGGAAGAGGCGCAGCGCGAGTTCATGAAGCGGCACCGGCCGCAGTCGTTGCTGCAGCGGCTGATCGAGCCCGAGGAGATCGCGCACCTGGTGGTGTACTTGAGTTCCCCGTTCGCGTCGGCCACCACCGGCGCGGCGGTGCGCGTCGACGGCGGGTACGTCGACGCGATCGTGCCGTGAGGCCCGTTCCCGCCCAGGAGCACGGGGGAACCCCGGGAGGGAACGGGGGTTTCGGGGGACCGGGCGGATCGCCGCCCTGACACCCATTACAACGAGCCGGGCGGGCGGGTATTCCGGGTTCCGGGGGTGACGTGCGTCGCCCGGGGTACCCCGCGCAGGGGTCGCCCGGACGAGCGCGCCGGCTGTCGTGATCGGCCCGCGTGGTTCATGATCGACTCCATGGACCACATCGAGACACCGGCGAAACCCGCCCGCGGCCTGCACCGGGTGCTCCTCGCGGCGGCGGCGGGCGCGCTGATCGCCGCCGCCGCGTGGGTGGCGCTGTGGCTGGCCATGCACCTTTAAGGGGAAGGACTACGGCGTGACCGGGATATTCGTCAGGCCCGACCTGGCGTTCGCCACGGTGTTCGACGCGTACACCACGTTCGGGTTCGCCGAGCACTTCGACACCGAGCTGATCTTGATCGCGTAGTCGCCGGCCCCGCCGAGGTCGGACTTGTTGCCGCGCCAGACGTTCCCGCAGCCGTTGTCGAACGACGGGCTGGTGCTGGTGTTGTGGTTCTCGTAGCCGTTGGCGAACGTGCCGGGCGCGGAGAACGTGCCCGTGTTGTCCTCGATCGTGTAGCCGATGCCCTTGACGTCGATCCAGGAGTCGGCCGAGTTCTCGCCGCTGATCCCGCGCCCGTCGAAGGTGTTGCCGCGGATCACACCGCTGAACGTGCCTTCCTTGACGTCGATCGGCTCGGCCGCGATGAACGGCCCGATGTGGTTGTCCAGCACCTGGATCCGGTCGCCGCGGTCGACGCCGCCGGAGTTGCCGTGGCAGGCCCAGTTCGAGTTGGCGGAGCCCAGGTAGACGCCTTCGCCGTAGCCGGGCTGCACGAGCCCGGTGTAGGTGATCGTGGAGTTCTTCAGCACGCTGTCAGCCGACGAACGGCGGAAGTGGATCGCCTCTTCGTCGACGTGGTGGACGGTGACTCCGTCGATGGTGGTGTGCGGCGAGTCGTCGACGACGATGCCCTTCTTGGACTCCTGGACCGTGAACCCGGTCAGGTTCCAGTACGGCGCGCCCGAGAGCCACAGGCCGTAGCCCGAGTCCCAGCCCGGGGTGGGCGCCGGGCAGTCGGGCGCGTCACCGGACGGGCCGTCGTTGATCAGGACGGCGTTCGACGGCCCCGAAAGGGTGATCGGTTCCGCGGCCGTGCCGGGCTTCGTCGTGACGAAGGAGCCGCGGTAGGTGCCGGCCGCCAGCTTGATCGCCTGGCCCGGCGCCGCGTTCGCCAGCGCGGCCTGCAGCTGGGCGGCCGTCGAGACGCTCACGACGTCGCCGCTCGGCGGGGGAGTGGTGGTCGTGGCCGGCGGCCTGGTGCTCGTGCGCGTGGCCGTCGTCGTCGGCGTGGTGGTGACCTGGCCGCCGCCGGTGCACGCGGCGCCGTTCACCGTGCACGCGGCGGGCAGGCCCGCGCCGGAGACGTTGAAGCCGAAGCTCGCGGTGGCGCCGGGGGCGATCGTGCCGTTGAACCCGGCGTTCGTGAACTTGTAGTGCTGCCCGGTCTGCGTCTTCACCGAGCTCCACGAGCTGGTCACCGCCGAGCCGGCGGGCAGGTCGAACTCGACCGCCCAGCCGACGGCGGGCGCGTCACCGCGGTTGGCGATCGTGTAGCCGCCGCCGTAACCGCCGGTCCAGACCGACGACTGCGCGAAGGCGGCGGAGAGGTTCGCCGCGGCCGCCTGCGCGGTCACCCCGCCGGTCAGGGCGAGGGCGACCGCGACGGCGGAAACGGTTGCGGTACCGAGGAAAACGGCACTTCGTGGGGACACCAGAAGCCTCCGGAAAAGGGGACAGCGGAGGTGTTGCGGCGTACACCCGGACGTTCTCTTTATAGGCGACCACGGTCCGGCCCGTCAATGGGCTGAACAACAGTCAAGAGTGTGAACGTCTACCCGGTGATGCTCGGCGCGCCGGTTTCGAGGTGCCCGCTGAACCGGCGCAGGAACTTCGGGTCGGCGTCGAGGGTGGCCGACAGGTCGTACCAGCCGGAGCCGTACGCGACCGGGTTCCAGTCGTCGGTCACCGTCTGGCCGGCGGCCAGCGCGTACGTCCACGGGCCGTCGGTGCGGTAGTGGTTCGCGGTGATCGTCAGCTTGACCGCGGTCGTCCCGCTGTTGCGCATGGTCAGCCGCAGCTTGTTCTCCGCGGTGTAGCTGCCGAGGACGTCGACGCCCGCGCCGGCGCTGTTCGCGTCCCCGGTCAGGACCCAGCGGAACCGGTTGGGCCCGTGCACCGCCACGCCGTACTTGCCGCCGCCGTAGAGCTGGACCCGCCACGTGTCGCTGACCTGCGCCCCGGGTGCGACGTCGTAGGGCCACGGGCCGTCGGTCTGGCCGTCGTTGCGGTGGGCCAGCAGCTGGACGGCCGCCGTGCCCTGGTTGGCGAACGTCGTGGTGAGGATCTTGCGATCGGCGCTCAGCGACGTCGTGACCAGCGGCCGGTAGGGGAGCGCGCGGGCGGGCCGCGTCCCCGGCTCCTGGACCGGGACCTGCTGCTTCCCGGTTGCGGGCGGGGCCGGCTTCGGCAGCTTCTTCTGGGTGTCGTCGGCCTGCTTGCGCAGCGCGGCGGTGTCCGGCAGCAGCGGGATCTGCGTGGCCGGCGTGCGGAAGTCGAAGCACGTCATGAGGTCGCCGCAGACCGCGCGGCGCCACGCGCTGATGTTCGGCTCGGCGACGCCGGTCCAGCGCTCCAGGAACCGGATCACCGAGGTGTGGTCGGTGACCTCGGAGCTGACCCAGCCGCCGCGGCTCCACGGCGAGATCACCGTCATCGGCACGCGCGCGCCGAGGCCGATCGGCTGACCGCCGATGTATTCGCCGGTGGTGCCGGACGGCGCGATCGGCGGGGCGACGTGGTCGAAGAAGCCGTCGTTCTCGTCGTAGTTGATGAGGACCACGGTGGATTCCCACAGCTTCGGGTTGGCCCACAAGGCGTTCAGCACGGTCTGGGTGTACGCGGCGCCGTCGACCGGCCGGGCCTCGGGGTGCTCGCAGTAGCCGTAGGGCGCGACGATCCAGGACACCTTCGGCAGCGAGCCGCTCGCGCAGTCCGCCTTGAACTCGGCCAGCACGTGGTCGACGTCCTTGCCCCGTCCCGAATCCGGGCCCCAGGTCTTGAACACACTGGCCCGCCGGGACAGTTCGCTCGTGTAGTCCTGGTGGTAGGCCTGGAAGAGCCACAGGGGGTTGTCGCCGTAGTCGCCGACGAAGGAGCCGCCCGCGTCGCCGACCTCCTTGTTGGCGTAGACCTTCCACGACACCCCGTGCTGCTGCAGGCGTTCCGGGTAGGTCGTCCAGCGGAAGACCGGCTTGTAGTCGGCCGGGTTGTAGTTCGCCGGGCCGCCGGCCTGGCCGGCGGCGTCGATGGTGCCGGTGAACAGGTAGAGCCGGTTGGGCGTGGTCGGGCCCTGCACCGAGCAGAAGTAGTGGTCGCACACGGTGAACGCGTCGGCGAGCGCGCGGTGGAACGGGATGTCGCCCTGGTCGAAGTAGCCCATGGTCATCTCGCCCTTGGCGGGGATCCAGGCGTTGTTGGCGCCGCCGGCGATCGCCTGGTGCTGGTCGGCCCAGCCGTGCCCGAGGTCGCCGAGGTCCTGACCGTCCACTTTGGTCGTATCCACCCGGAACGGCAGGAGGTACTTCCCGTCGGAGCGTCCGGAATCGGGCTGGTGGAAGATGTCCTGGCCGTTCGGCTGGACGATCGCCGATCGGTCGCCGTAGCCGCGGACACCCCGCATCGTGCCGTAGTAGTGGTCGAAGGACCGGTTCTCCTGCATCAGGACCACGACGTGCTGGACGTCGGAAAGGCTGCCGGTGGCGCGTGGTTCGGCGAGGGCTTCGGCCATGCCGGGCGGCAGGGCGCCGAGGGCACCGGCGGCGGCGACCCCGCCGAGGAAACCGCGTCGGGTGAGCTTGTGCGGGTCGGCCATCACGGGAGCCTCCAGGGGCCTCGACGGGGCAGCGGCGCCCAGGGTAGATGATCGAAGGTGTTCGGAAGTACCTACGTTCGGACGTAATCACGCACTCTGGTGTTCATCGGCTGTTCGGTTCGCGGTCCGTCCGCGTGACACTTTCCGGTGACGCGAAGCTGAGTGGGCGCGGCGCGGGGAATCTTGATCAGCACGAAACCCCTGACAGGCGGGGGGAGAAAGCGGGAGGAGAGCACGATGAAGACCCGAATCGCTTCCCTGGCGGCGGCCGGTGCGCTCGCGGTTTCCGCGGTGGTGGCCGCGGCTGCCCCGGCATCGGCCGATCCGGTGCCCGGCAGCGCGAACCAGTTCTACGCCTACTGCTCGGTCGACCTGCTCGGCGTCCCGCTGGCGTGCACCCGGACCGATGTCGCCCACGCGTCGCACATCTGCCAGTACGTCCTCACCGCCGCCGGGCTCGGGCTCGACTGCATCCAGCGCTGAAGTTGCCCGAAAGTACCCGGTGGTCCGGACCATCGGGTACGTCGGAAAATGTCCGACCGATTATCCTTGTTCTTCGCCACCGGGGCGCCCATACTTTGTTGCGATCCACAACAAATAGGGCGCCGGTGAGCCGCCAGCCGTCGCCCGCGGAAGAAGAAGAGGCGACAATGACGTCGACCAGGATCCCCACCCGGTGGCGCCGGACGGCCCGGTTGCTGGCCGCCCCCGCCGCTCTGCTCGTGCTCGGCGCCGTGGTGGCCGCCCCGCCGAGCCAGGCCGCTTCGGTTCTCGCGAGCTTCTCCGACGACTTCGACGGCGCCGCCGGTAGCGGCGTCGACGGTTCGAAGTGGGTCCACGAGACCGGCGACAACGTCAACAACCACGAACGGCAGTGGTACACCGACGGGACCGCCAACGCGGCCCTCGACGGCCAGGGCCACCTCGTGATCACCGCGAAGAAGGAGAACAGCGGCAACAACTGCTGGTACGGCGCGTGCGAGTACACCTCG
Organism: Amycolatopsis sp. NPDC049159; assembly: GCF_040648295.1. Lineage (NCBI taxonomy): Bacteria > Bacillati > Actinomycetota > Actinomycetes > Pseudonocardiales > Pseudonocardiaceae > Amycolatopsis > Amycolatopsis sp. NPDC049159. Next base: position 357,752 of record NZ_JBEZDL010000004.1, on the reverse strand, counting down.
GCGCGGCTGAACACCTCCGGCAAGTTCTCCACGTCGTCCGGGCACGTCGAAGCCCGGATGAAGCTGCCGCGCGGGCAGGGCATGTGGCCCGCGTTCTGGATGCTCGGCACCGACATCGGCAGCGCCGGCTGGCCGAACTGCGGCGAGATCGACGTCATGGAGAACGTCGGCTTCGAGCCGAACACCGTGCACGGCACCATCCACGGCCCGGGCTACTCGGGTTCGGGCGGTATCGGCGCGGCCTACAACGGCCCGAACTTCTCCGACGACTTCCACACCTACGCCGTGGACTGGTCGACCGACAAGATCGTGTGGTCGGTGGACGGCAACGTCTACCAGGCCCGCACACCGGCCGACGTCGGCGGCAACGCGTGGGCGTTCAACCACCCGTTCTTCGTGATCCTGAACCTCGCGGTCGGCGGCTACTGGCCGGGCGACCCGGACGGCAGCACGCAGTTCCCGCAGCAGCTGGTGGTCGACTACGTCCACGTGAGCTGAGCGGCCGGACCGGCGGGACCGGCTCGCTCCCCGTGCGCGGCGGGGAGCGGACCGGTCCCGCTTCTTTCCCCTCGTCGGCGAGCTGGCCGGCGGTGGGCTCGGGACGTCGTGAACGACCCTTTCACCTCGCCAGAGGTCAGGGGCCGGGCAGAGTCGGGTCGGCGCGGCCGGTCCGGCGGTTCGCAACGTCGGGACACCGACGCCGGCACGCCGGCCGCGCGGATCACCGCTACGCGCTCGCGCTGTCGCATGAACGGGTCGTTCACCGCACCGGACGCGGTGAAAGGGTCGTTCATGACGTCCCGGACCGGGGTCAGGGCGAACGAGCGGGCCGGCCCGTCGGCTCAGGTCCAGCCGGAGGGAGCGTGACCGGTGTGACGGGCCGGGTCCGGTGGTGCGAGCCCGGGCGTAGCCGCACGCCGGCCGCCGAACCTGCCGCCACCGGGACTTTGCCGAAGCCCTAGTGCCGGACGTCATGAACGACCCTTTCACCTCGCCGGACGTCATGAACGACTCGATCATGACGTCGCGCGCGGCGGGCAGGCCGGGACGTTCGTCGCGGCGTCTTGGTACAGACCTGTGACACTTCTGGTTCGAACCTGTCGAACAACCCCGACGGGCCGGCGATCTTCCCCGGAGAGAGTGGCCGGAGTGCGCTCGGTGGAGCGTGCCCCGGCACCCGGAGGAGAGCATGTCCCGTACCCGCATCCCACCCGCCGTCGGCGGGGTCGCCGCCGCGGTGGCCGTCGCCGTCGCCGTGACCTGCTGGGTGCTCTTCCCGCCGGAGCTCGCCGGGCGGGCGAGCGCCTCGCGGCCGTCGATCGACCTGGCGCTGCCGTGGCCGTCGGACGGGCAGTCCAGCGCCGAGGTGCTGGGGCTGGGCTCGCTCGGCAGCCGGGGTGAGCAGCAGCCGGTGCCGATCGCCAGCGTCACCAAGGTGATGACGGCCTATGTCGTCCTCAAGGACCACCCGCTCGACGCGGACGAGCCGGGCCCGCAGATCACCGTCGACGAGCAGGCCGACGCCGAGTCGACGTCGGCGGAGGAGTCGACCGCCCAGGTGCGCGCGGGACGCCGGATCAGCGAACGCGACCTGCTGGCCCTGATGCTGGTGCCGTCCGGCAACAACATCGCGCGGCTGCTCGCCCGGTGGGACGCCGGGAGCCAGGAAGCGTTCGTCGCCAAGATGAACCGCGAAGCCGCGGCGCTCGGCATGACGAGCACGACGTACACCGGCGCGAGCGGCGTCGAGGACTCGACCACGAGCACCGCCGCCGACCAGCTGCGGCTGGCGCGCGAGGCGATGAAGATCCCCGTGCTGCGCGCGATCGTGGCCACGCCGAACCTGCGCGTCGACGGCGTCCCGGGCGAGGTGGTCAACACCAACACCCTCCTCGGCCGCGACGGCGTGATCGGCCTGAAGACGGGCTCGTCCACCGCGGCGGGCGGCGCCCTGATGTGGGCGGCGCAGGCTCCAGGCGGCAAGCTGATCCTCGGCGTGGTGCTCCACCAGAGTCCCGGCGGCAGCCCGGCGTCCGGCCTGCGGGCGGCGCTGGAGAACAGCCGGCGCCTGATCGCGGCCATCCAGCACGAACTCCCCGCGGCGGCCACCCGATGACGGCGACCACCGACCAGGCGACCGAGCCGATCGCGGTGCCGGTGGCGCGGCGCTCGGGGGTCTGGCGCCGCGGCCGCGTCATCGCCGCCTTCGCCGTGCTCACCGCGCTGCTCCTGCTCGCGCACCCGCTCGTCCCCAACTGGCCGGGCAACGCGGGCAGCCTCCTCGAAACTTTCCTCCCGTGGACCGGCGTCCCGATCCTGCTCCTGCTCGTCGCCGCCGTGCTCCGCCGCTCGGCCCTCGCGCTGGTCGTGCTCCTCCTGCCCACCCTCGGCTGGGGCGCCTCCTTCGGCGGCAGGCTCTTCGACCAGCGCGGCACCGGCGGGGACTTCACCGTGGTCTCGCACAACGTCAACGACGAAAACCCGGACCCGGCCGGTACCGCGCGGGCGCTCGCCGCCTCGAACGCGCAGGTGGTTGCGCTCGAGGAGCTCAAGCGGTCCGAGGTCCCGAAGTACGAAGACGCCCTCGCCGCGCGGTACCCGCACCACACCGTCCAAGGCACCGTCGGGGTCTGGAGCACCTACCCGCTCCGGGACACCCAGCCGCTCGAAATCATGCCGTGGACGCGTGCCCTCCGGACCACAGTGGACACTCCGCAGGGGCCCGTCGCGGTCTTCGTCGCGCACCTCCCGTCGGTGCGGGTGCGCCTCGACGCGGGGTTCACCGCCGACGGCCGGGACGCGGCCGTCGAGCGGCTCGCGGCCTACGTCGCCGCGGATTCCGCGAAGAAGACCGTGCTCGTCGGCGATTTCAACGGCACCACCGACGATCGGGCGCTCGCGCCGATCACCGCGCGCCTGCGGGCCGCGCAGGACGAAGCCGGGGACGGGTTCGGGTTCAGCTGGCCCGCGTCGCTGCCGCTGGCGCGGATCGACCAGATCTTCGTCGGCGGGGTCCGGCCGGTGGCGGCCTGGACGCTGCCCGCGACCGGGAGCGACCACCTGCCCGTGGCGGCCACGATCGCGCTCGGGTGAGACCGCGAACATGCGGCTGAACACCGAGGTCACCGGGCAGCTGGTGAATCACGGACGAAGCTTTCCGCAGGCCGGGGCGCCGAAGCCCGAGCCGGGCCGCGGCCGGGGCACGTGACCACACCGTTACGCGACCCAGGGTTGACCGCGAGGGTGTTATCGCTAACACTACTCCTCGCCGTCACCGGAACAGGTGACGCAGACCCAGTCGGCGCGGACGGAAAGGGGACGCCGGTGGCCGAACGACCCCGCTCCGGCGGACCCGTGCGAGTGACCGCGGCCGGGACGCGGCAGCCGAGCCTGACCGACGTCGCGGGCGTGGCCGGCGTGTCCCACATGACCGTGTCCCGGGTGATCAACGGGACCGGCCCGGTGCGCCCCGAGACGCGGGCCCGGGTGCTCGCGGCGATCGAGGAACTGGGCTACCGGCCCAATTCCGCGGCCCGCGCGCTGGTCACCGGGCGGACCGGGACGCTCGGCGTCGTCGCGCTCGAGTCCAATCTGTACGGTCCGGCCAGCACGCTGTACGGCATCGAGAACGCCGCCCGCGAAGCCGGGTACGCGATCACGATCTCCAGCGTCAGCCGGCCCGGCCGGTCGTCGATCGCCGACGCGGTGGAGAACCTCCGCCGTCAGGCGGTCGAAGGCATCATCGTCATCGCCCCGCACGTCAGTGCGGGCCGTGCACTGGAAGCCGCGCCCGCGGACTTCCCGGTCGTCGCCGTCGGCGGCGGGGAGACCGCGCCGGTGCCGGTCATCTCCGTCGACCAGCGCGACGGCGCCCGCCGCGCCACCGAGCACCTGCTCGCCCTCGGCCACCGGACCGTCTGGCACGTCGCCGGGCCGGAGGACTGGCTGGAGGCCCGCGACCGCGAGCTCGGCTGGCGCGAAACCCTGGAACGCCACGGGGTCGCGGCCCCGCGGGTGATCCGCGGCGACTGGAGTTCGCGGTCGGGCTACGAGGCGGGGCGATCCCTCGCCGCGGAACCGAAGCTGGACGCCGTCTTCGCCGGCAACGACCAGATGGCGCTCGGCCTGCTGCGCGCCTTCGCCGAGGCGGGCATCTCGGTGCCGCGCGACGTGCGCGTCGCGGGCTTCGACGACGTGCCGGAGGCGGCGTACTTCACGCCGCCGCTCACCACGGTGCGCCAGGACTTCATCGAAGTCGGCCGGCGCACGTTCGGCCTGCTCACCCAGCGGATGGACGGAGGCGACCAGCACGCGCGCGCCCTGGTCGTCCCCGAGCTGATCGTCCGCGAAAGCACCGGCCCGCGCTAGCGGCGCACGCGCGAAACCCGAAGAAGACCAGCTCCGAATGTTAACGCTAACAGATTTGATCACCGTCGATCGAGGAGTGAACGTGCTGAAGAAGCGATGGGCCGCCGCGGCGGCCGCGGCAGCCGGACTCGTGCTGCTCACCGCCTGCGGGAGCGGGGGCTCCTCCGGAAGCTCCGGCGGGGCGATCACGCTCGGCTTCGCGCAGGTGGGCGCCGAGAGCGGGTGGCGGACGGCGAACACCAAGTCCATCCAGGAGTCGGCCAAGACCGCGGGCATCGAGCTGAAGTTCTCCGACGCGCAGCAGAAGCAGGAGAACCAGATCTCGGCGATCCGCTCCTACATCCAGCAGAAGGTCAAGGTCATCGCCTTCTCGCCGGTGGTCGAGTCCGGCTGGGACACCGTGCTCAAGGAAGCCAAGACCGCCAACATCCCGGTCATCCTCACCGACCGCGCGATCGACTCGCCGGACAAGTCGCTCTACAAGACCTTCCTCGGCTCGGACTTCATCGCCGAGGGCAAGAAGGCGGGGGAGTGGCTGACCAAGGAGTACGGCAGCGCCACCGGCCAGGTCAACATCGTCGAGCTGCAGGGCACCACGGGTTCGGCGCCGGCCAACGACCGCAAGAAGGGCTTCGCGGACGTCATCGCGGCGGACCCGAAGTACAAGATCGTCGCCTCGCAGACCGGTGAGTTCACCCGCGCCAAGGGCAAGGAGGTCATGGAGGCCTTCCTGAAGTCCCAGCCCAAGATCGACGTCCTCTACGCGCACAACGACGACATGGCCCTCGGCGCCATCGAGGCGATCGAAGCCGCGGGCAAGGTCCCGGGCAAGGACATCAAGATCGTCTCGGTCGACGGCGTCAAGGACGCGCTGACCGCACTGGCCGACGGCAAGATCAACCACGTCGTCGAGTGCAACCCGCTGCTCGGCCCGCAGCTGATGGACCTGGTCAAGAAGGTGTCCGCCGGCGAGCAGGTGCCCGCCCGCATCGAGACCCAGGAAACCGAATTCGACCAGGCGTCGGCCAAGGCCGCCCTGCCGCAGCGGCAGTACTGAGAGGTCACCGCATGCCCGCCGAAATCCTGACCATGACCGGGATCCGCAAGGAGTTCCCCGGCGTCCTCGCCCTCGACGGCGTCGACTTCCGCCTGTTCCCGGGCGAGGTCCACGCGCTGATGGGGGAGAACGGCGCCGGCAAGTCCACCCTGATCAAGGTGCTGACCGGGGTGTACGGGGTGGACGCGGGCACGATCACGCTCGCCGGGACCGCTGTCGCCTTCGGCGGTCCCGGCGAGGCCCAGCAGGCCGGCATCAGCACGGTCTACCAGGAGGTCAACCTCTGCCCGAACCTGTCCGTGGCGGAGAACGTCTGCCTCGGGCGGGAACCCCGCCGCTTCGGCCGCATCCAGTGGGGTCCGATGCGGCGGCGGGCCGAGGAACTCCTGGCCCGGCTGGACGTCCACGTGGACGTCTCGGCCGAGCTGAGCACCTGCTCGATCGCAGTGCAGCAGCTGGTGGCGATCGCCCGCGCCCTCGACGTCGAGGCGCGGGTGCTCGTCCTCGACGAGCCGACGTCCAGTTTGGACGCCGGCGAAGTCGAGCAGCTGCTGAAGGTCGTCCGGTCCCTGCGCGAGCAGGGGCTGGCGATCCTGTTCGTCTCGCACTTCATCGACCAGGTCTTCGCCGTCGCCGACCGGATGACCGTGCTGCGCAACGGGAAGCTGATCGGCGAGTACCGCACGGCCGACATCACGCCGGTCGAGCTCGTCACCCGGATGATCGGCAAGGAGCTGCAGGTCCTCGAAGACCTGGAGGACTCCGGGCCGAGCCGGGCCGAGGTCGCGGGTGCGCCGGTGCTGCTGGCCGCCGAGGACCTCGGCCGCAAGGGCGGGGTCGAGCCGTTCACGCTCGACATCCACGCCGGCGAGGTCGTCGGGCTGGCCGGCCTGCTCGGGTCCGGGCGCACCGAACTCGCCCGGCTGCTCTTCGGCGCCGACCACGCCGACCACGGTTCCGTACGCGTCGACGGCGAGGCCACGAACCTGCGCACGCCGCGGGCCGGGCTCGACCACCGGATCGCGTTCTGCTCGGAGAACCGCAAGACCGAAGGGCTGGTCGAGGAACTCACCGTCCGGGAGAACATCGTCCTCGCGCTCCAGGCGTCCCGCGGCTGGGCGCGGCCGCTGTCCCGGCGCCGCCAGGACGAAATCGCGGAGAAGTACATCAAGACGCTCGACATCCGCCCCGCCGACCCCGAAGCGCTGGTCGGCAACCTTTCCGGTGGCAACCAGCAGAAGGTCCTGCTGGCCCGCTGGCTCATCACCGAACCCCGCCTGCTGATCCTCGACGAGCCGACCCGCGGCATCGACATCGGTGCCAAGACGGAGATCCAGCGGCTCGTCACGCAGCTGTCCGCCGAGGGGATGGCCGTGCTGTTCATCTCCGCGGAGCTCGACGAGGTGCTGCGGCTGAGCCACCGCGTCGTCGTGCTGCGCGACCGGAAGGTCGTGGCGCAGCGGGACAACCAGGGACTCACCGCGGACGAGATCATGGCCACGATGGCCGAGGGAGCCGTCTCATGACCAAGCACCGGTTGTTCTGGCCCGTGGTGGCGCTGCTCGCGCTGCTGCTGGGCGACCTGATCGCGAGCCCCTCGTTCTTCTCGATCGAACTGCGCGACGGCCACCTCTACGGGAACCTCGTCGACATCCTGAAGAACGGCGCCCCGCTGATCCTCATCGCGATCGGCATGACGCTCGTGATCGCCACCCGCGGCATCGACCTCTCGGTCGGCGCGGTGGTCGCGATCAGCGGCTCGCTGGCCTGCCTGTGGATCGCCGACCACCCCGACGGCGTGGGCGCCACGCTCGTCGCGGTCGGGCTGGCGCTGGGGCTTTCCCTGGTGCTCGGGGTGTGGAACGGCTGGCTCGTCGCCGCGCTCGGCATCCAGCCGATCATCGCCACGCTCATCCTGATGGTCGCCGGGCGCGGGATCGCACAGCTGATCTCCGGCGGTCAGATCATCACGATCAACTCCGCGCCCTACGAGTGGATCGGCAGCGGGTTCGTGCTGACGCTGCCGAGCGCGATCCTCATCGCCCTCGCGGTGTTCGTGCTCGCGTCCCTGCTGGTCCGCCGCTCGGCCCTCGGGCTGCTCGTGGAGGCCGTCGGCGGCAACCCCGAGGCCAGCCGGCTGGCCGGGCTCCGCTCGGCGCGGCTGACCTGGCTCGTCTACGTCTTCTGCGCGCTGTGCGCGGGCATCGCCGGGCTGATGATCAGCGCGAACGTGCACAGCGCCGACGCCAACCACGCCGGGCTGTTCATCGAGCTCGACGCGATCCTCGCCGTCGTCGTCGGCGGCACGCAGCTGACCGGCGGCCGCTTCTCCATCGGCGGCGCGGTGATCGGCGCGCTGCTCATCCAGACGCTGACCACCACCGTCTACGCCCTCGGCATCCCGCCCGAGGCGATCATGCTGTTCAAGGCCGTGGTCGTGCTGGCGGTGTGCCTGCTGCAGTCGCCCGCCTTCCGCCGCAAGCTCCGCCGCCGCAAGGCCCGCCCGGCCGCGCCGGCCCCCGCATCCGCTCCGGAGAAGGTGGAGGTCACGGCGTGACCACGCTCACCCGCATCAAGGGCTACCGGCCGCAGCAGCGGCACCTCCCGATCCTCGCGACGATGGCGCTGCTGATCGGGGCGTACATCTTCGGCGCATCGAGCTACGACGCGTTCGGCTCCGGGCAGGTCGTGCTCGACCTGTTCATCAACAACGCCTTCCTGCTCGTGGTCGCGGTCGGGATGACGTTCGTGATCCTCACCGGCGGCATCGACCTGTCCGTCGGCTCGGTGGTCGCACTGTCCACTGTGGTCTCCGGCGACCTGATGCAGAAGCACGGCTGGTCCGCGTACGCGGCGATCGCGGTGGTGCTGGTGGTCGGCGCGCTGCTCGGCGCCGGGATGGGCGCGCTCATCCACTTCTTCGAGATCCAGCCGTTCATCGCGACGCTGATCGGGATGTTCTTCGCCCGCGGGCTCTGCTACACGATCAGCACCGAGGCGTACTCGATCGACAACGCGACGATCGCGACCCTCGCCCAGACGCAGATCCCGCTCGGCGGGGAGCTGCACATCTCGATCAGCGTGGTCGCCGCGCTGGTCGTCGTCGCGGTCGCGGTGTACGTGCTGGCCTTCACGCGGTTCGGGCGGACGGTCTACTCGATCGGCGGCAACGCGCAGTCGGCGATGCTGATGGGGCTCAAGACCGGCCGCACGAAGATCGCCGTGTACACGATCAGCGGGTTCTGCTCGGCGCTGGGCGGGCTGCTGCTGGTGCTGTACAAGTCTTCCGGCGACCCGCTCAACGGCGTCGGCCTCGAGCTGACCGCGATCGCCGCGGTCGTCATCGGCGGCACCATCCTCACCGGCGGCTCCGGCTACGTGCTGGGCACCGTGCTCGGGATCATGGTGCTGGGCATCATCCAGACGCTGATCACCTTCGACGGCACCCTGAACTCCTGGTGGACCTCGATCATCACCGGCGCCCTCCTCTTCGTCTTCATCGTCCTGCAGCGCCTCGTGACCCGGGGGAGCCACCGATGATCCCTTCCCTCCGGCGCCCCTTGGCCCTCCTCACGGCCCTGACCCTGTTCTGCGCCCTGCCCGTCACCACCGCCGCGGCCGGCCCCGAGCCGGGCCTGGCCGGGCACTGGACGTTCGACGACGGCAGCGGGACGACCGCCGCCGACACCGCGGGCGAGCACCCCGCCGCCCTGAACCCCGGCGCGGGCTGGGGCCCGGGCATCCGCGGCGGCGCGCTGACGACCGACGGCACGAGCGGGTTCGCCGACGCCGGCGCGCCCGTGCTGGACACCACCGAGAGCTTCTCCGTCAGCAGCTGGGTCAAGCTCGACAAGACGTCGGGCTTTCAGACGTTCGTCAGCATCGACGGCAATCAGGTCAGCAACTTCTTCCTGCAGTTCCGCGACGACTCGCGCCGGTTCGCCTTCACCCGCCTCGCCGGGGACGCGCCCGCCGACGGCGTCGTCGCGGCCGCGAACTTCGACCCCGTCGCCGGCCAGTGGTACCAGCTGACCGGCGTCTTCGACTCGGCCGCGTCGACGCTTTCGCTCTACGTCGACGGCACCCGCCAGGCCACCGTCTCCGCGCCCGCGGGCTGGGCCGGTACGGGGCACCTGGTGATCGGGCGCGGCAAGTACGGCGGCAACCCGGTGGACTACGTCGACGGCTCGATCGACGACGTCCGCGCCTACTCGGGGGCGCTGACCGCGGCCGACGCCGGCCGCCTGGCCATCGCCGGCCACTGGGGTCTCGACGAGGGCACCGGCACCACCGCGGCCGACGACTCCCTCGACGCCCGCGCCGCCACCCTGACCGGCGGGGCGAGCTGGGGCGACGGCGTGGTCGGCCCGCACGGCGCGGTGCTGAACGGCACCGGCGCCGCGGTCGACGTCCCCGCCCCGGTCGTCGACACCGGGCAGAGCTTCTCGGTGTCCGCGTGGGTGAAACCGACCGCGGACCCCGGCTTCCGGACCGCGGTGAGCGTGGACGGCTCGGCGATCAGCGGCTTCTACCTCCAGCGCGCCGCCGACGGCCGGTTCGCCTTCACCCGCCGGGCTGGCGACGGCGACTCGGCGTCCTCCGCCGCGGTGTCGACGCTGCCCGCACAGGCCGGCCAGTGGCAGCACGTCGTCGGCGTCTACAACCGCGCCGCCGGCACGCTTTCCCTGTACGTCAACGGAACCCTGCAGCAGAGCGTCCCGTTCACCACGCCGTGGACCGCCGCCGGGCACCTGGTCATCGGGCGCGGCAAGTGGGCGGGCGCCCCGGCCGACTGGTTCGCCGGAGGAGTGGACGACGTCCGCGCGTACCCGATGCCGCTGACCGCGTCCGCCGTCGCCGCACTGGCCGCGAGCGGCTCGTGGCACTTCGACGAAGGCACCGGCACGATCGCGCGTGACTCGTCGGCGAACGCGGCCGGCGGCACGCTTCGCGGCGCGACCTGGACCGCCGGTGCGGCGGGCAAGGCCGTCCAGCTCGACGGCAAGTCCACTGTGGACATGGGCACCTCGCCCGCGTTCGACACCGGCACCGGCTCGCTCTCGCTGGCCGCGTGGTTCCGCACGGCAGCGGACGGAACGCTGGTGGACCACGGCGACGGCTACGCGCTCGGCGTCAGCGGCGGCAAGCTCACCGCCCGCGTCGGCACCCTCCGGGTGACCACCACCGGCGGCGGGCTCGCCGACGGCACCTGGCACCACGCCGCCCTGGTCCTCGACCGCGCGTCCCAGCGGCTCACCGTCTACGCCGACGGCGACGCCGCCGCGGTCACCAGCACCTGCGGAACCCCCACCGGCACCACCCTCGACGTCTCCGCGTGCCCGGCCTCCGGGACCGCGGCGGCACCCCTGACGGTCGGCGCCGGGCTCACCGGCGCGGTCGACGAGCTGGAGCTGCGCCGCTTCCCGCTCACCGCCGCCCAGATCGGCACCCTCGCGGGCGCCAACCAGCTCGCGGTGGACGCCAACGTCGTCCGCGCGAACACCCGCCCGACCACCTACGGCTCGATCCTCGAGGACATCAGCCACTCCGTCGAAGGCGGGCTGTACGCGGAACTCGTCCGCAACCGCACCTTCAAGGAGGCCTACCAGCGCGGCAGCGGCGCGGGCGACACCCCGGTCCCGTACTGGTCGCTGGTCACGTCGGCCGGCGCCACCGGCACCTACGCCGTCGACACGGCCACGCCGCTGAACACCGCCCTCGACCGATCGCTGAAGCTGCACGCCGACGCGGTCCCGGCCGGCGGGCGCGTGGCCGCCGCGAACGTCGGCTACTACGGCGTCGCCGCGAAGCCGTCCACCAAGTACACTGGCAGCTTCTTCGCTCGCGGAACCTGGACGGGCGCCGTCCGCGTGAGCCTGGAGAAGCCGGACGGCACGGTGCTGGCGAGCAAGGACGTCCAGCCGGCCGGCGCGGCCTGGGCGCAGCAGACGTTCAGCTTCACCACGCCGTCGACGATCACGACGTCCACCGACAACCGGATCGTCGTGTCGCTGGTGAACAAGACGAAGAAGGCCCTCGACGGGGACGCCTGGTTCCAGCAGGTGTCGCTGTTCCCGCCGACCTTCAAGAACCACGGCGTCCGCCTCGACCTCGGGCAGAAGCTCGCGGCGATGAAGCTCGGCCTGTTCCGCGTCCCCGGCGGCAACTTCCTCGAGGGCAACACGCTCGACACGCGGTTCGCCTGGAAGAACACCATCGGCAAGCCGGAAGAGCGGCCCGGCCACCAGAACACCGCGTGGGGCTACTGGTCCACCGACGGCTTCGGCATCCTCGACTACCTCAAGCTGTCCGAGGACATCGGCGCTCAGCCGCTCCTGGCCCTGTTCGCCGGCTACACCCTCGACGGCCGGCACGTCAGCCAGGCCGACTACCCGCAGTACGTCCAGGAAGCCCTCGACGAGATCGAGTACGCCATCGGCGACGCCTCCACGACGTGGGGCGCGAAGCGGGTCGCCGACGGGCACCCGGCGCCGTTCGACCTGCACTACGTCGAGGTCGGCAACGAGGACTGGTTCGACGGCTCGGGCAGCTACGCCTGGCGCTTCACCGACATGTACAACGCCGTCAAGGCGAAGTACCCACAGCTGACCGTCATCGCCACCACCGGCGGCCTGCAGGGCGGGGCCGCGTCGAGCACCCCGACCGGCGTGCGCCCGGACGCCGCGGACGACCACTACTACCAGTCGCCGCAGTGGTTCACCGACAACTCGACCCGCTACGACACCGCGGACCGCTCCGGCCCGGACATCCTCGTCGGCGAGTACGGCGCCCAGGACGGCCGGCCCACCGGCACCCTGGCCGCCGCCATCGGCGAGGCCGCGTTCCTCACCGGGCTGGAACGCAACAGCGACGTCGTCATCGGCTCGATGTACGCGCCGGTGCTGGTGCAGGAGAACCAGTCCAGCTGGCCGGTCAACCTGATCGGCTTCGACGCCGGGACCAGCTACGGCTCGCCGTCGTACTGGGTGCAGCAGATGTTCTCCAGCACGCTCGGCAAGCAGATCGTGACCAGCCGCCTCAACCAGGGCAGCCCGCTGCGGCAGGTGGTCAACGTGACCACCAAGGGCGGGAAGAAGACGTTCACGGTCAAGCTCGTCAACCCGACCGGACAGGTGCAGACCGCGCGGCTGGCGCTCACCGGCGTCACGGCGGTCGACGGCACCGGGACGCTCACCACGCTCACCGGCGACCCGGCGGGCCGCAACAGCCTCGCCGCGCCGGCCGCCATCGTGCCGCAGACGAGGGAGCTCACCGGGCTGGCGGCGACTTCGAAGCTGACCCTGCCCGCCAACTCCGTGACCACCCTGGTCATGACCGGCCGCTGAACAACACCAGGAGAGAGGACACCGTGGGAGAACCACTAACCGTCGGCGTCGACTTCGGCACGCTGTCGGGCCGCGCGGTGGTCGTGCGCGTGGCGGACGGGGCCGAGCTGGGCAGCGCGGTCTTCGAGTACCCGCACGGCGTGCTCGACGAGACGCTGCCGGCCACCGGCCGCGCGCTGCCGCCGGACTGGGCGCTGCAGGTGCCCGCGGACTACGTCGGGGTGCTCCGCACCGCCGTCCCGGCCGCGCTCACCGCGGCCGGGGCGGACCCGGCCGACGTCATCGGCATCGCCACCGACTTCACCGCCTGCACGATGGTGCCGACGACCGCGGACGGCACGCCGCTGTGCGAACTGCCCGAGTTCGCCGGCGACCCGCACGCCTACGTCAAGCTGTGGAAGCACCACGCGGCCCAGCCGCAGGCGGACCGGATCAACGAGCTGGCCCGCACCCGCGGCGAGAAGTGGCTGCCGCGCTACGGCGGGCTGATCTCCTCGGAGTGGGAGTTCGCCAAGGGACTCCAGGTGTTCGAAGAGGCGCCCGAGGTCTACGGCGCCATGCGGCACTGGGTCGAAGCGGCCGACTGGATCGTCTGGCAGCTCGCCGGGGTCTACGTCCGCAACGCCTGCACCGCCGGGTACAAGGGCATCCTCCAGGACGGCCAGTACCCGAGCCGCGACTTCCTCCGCGAGCTGGCGCCGGGCTTCGAGTCCTTCGTCGCCGACAAGCTGGAGCACCCGCTGGGCGAGCTGGGCTCCCGGGCGGGGTCGCTGACGGCGGAGGCGGCGGCGTGGACCGGGCTGCCGGAGGGCATCGCGGTCGCCGTTGGCAACGTTGACGCCCACGTCACCGCGCCCGCCGCGAACGCCGTCGAACCCGGGCAGATGGTCGCGATCATGGGCACCTCCACCTGCCACGTCATGAACGGCGCCGAACTGCGCGAGGTCCCCGGGATGTGCGGGGTCGTCGAAGGCGGCATCGTCCCCGGGCTCTGGGGCTACGAAGCCGGGCAGAGCGGCGTGGGCGACATCTTCGGCTGGTTCACCGGGCACTTCGCCCGCGACGGGCACGACGAGCTCACCCGGCTGGCCGCCCAGCAGGAGATCGGCGAACACGGCCTGGTCGCCCTCGACTGGCACAGCGGCAACCGGTCGGTGCTCGTCGACCACGAGCTGTCCGGCGTGATCGTCGGCCAGACCCTCGCCACCCGCCCCGAGGACGTCTACCGCGCGCTGCTCGAGGCCACCGCGTTCGGCACCCGCAAGATCATCGAGACGTTCGGCGAGGCCGGCGTCCCGGTCACCGAGCTGATCATCGCGGGCGGCCTGGTCAAGAACGCGCTGCTCATGCAGATCTACGCCGACGTCACCAACCTCCCGCTGTCGGTGATCGGCTCCGAGCAGGGCCCCGCGCTCGGGTCGGCCATGCACGCGGCCGTCGCCGCCGGCGCCCACGCCGACATCCGCGCGGCCGCGGAGGCGATGGGTTCGGTGCGCCGCGCGGTGTACCAGCCGGTCCCCGCCCACGTCGCCGCCTATGACGAGCTGTACGCCGAGTATACGACGCTGCACGACTACTTCGGCCGCGGCGGCAACGATGTCATGCACCGCCTCGCGGCCCGCCGCCGCGCCGTTTCCCGAGCTGTCGCGGAAGGACGGTCCTGATGTCCCTGACCGACGAGGTTCTCGACACCGTCGCGGAACTGCGGGAGACCGTGGCGAACCTGCACGGCGAGCTGACCCGCAACGCGCTGGTCATCTGGACCGCGGGCAATGTCTCGGCCCGCGTGCCCGGCCGCGAGCTGATGGTCATCAAGCCCTCCGGCGTGTCCTACGACGACCTGTCCGCCGACACCATGGTCGTCACCGACCTCCACGGCGAGCTGGTGCACGGCGAGCTCGCGCCGTCGTCGGACACCGCCGCGCACGCCTACGTCTACCGGCACATGCCCGAGATCGGCGGCGTCGTCCACACGCACTCGACCTACGCCACGGCGTGGGCCGCCCGCGGCCAGCCGATCCCGTGCGTGCTCACGATGATCGCCGACGAGTTCGGCGGCGAGGTGCCGGTCGGGCCGTTCGCCCTGATCGGCGACGACTCCATCGGCCGCGGCATCGTCGAAACGCTTCGTGCCAGCCGCTCGCCGGCCGTGCTCATGCGCAACCACGGCCCGTTCACCGTCGGCCGCACCGCCCGCGACGCCGTCAAGGCGGCGGTGATGGTCGAGGACGTGGCCCGCACCGTGCACAAGGCCTTCGAGCTGGGCACGCCCGAACCCCTGCCGCCCGAGGACGTCGACCGGCTCTACGCCCGGTACCAGAACGTCTACGGCCAGCACTGATTTCAAGGAGAACGATGACCCGCGCGTCGAAACCCCAGCTCTGGTTCCTCACCGGGAGCCAGGCCCTCTACGGCGAGGAGACCCTCGAACAGGTCGCCGGCCAGTCCCTGCGCATCCAGCAGCTGCTGGCCGCCTCCGGCGGGCTCCCGGCCGAGATCGTCGGCAAGCCGGTGCTCACCGAGTCCGCGTCCATCCGGCGCGTGCTGCAGGAAGCCAACGCCGACGCGGCCTGCGTCGGCGTGATCGCGTGGATGCACACCTTCTCGCCCGCGAAGATGTGGATCACCGGGCTGGACGCGCTGCGCAAGCCGCTGCTGCACCTGCACACCCAGCTCAACGAAGCCCTGCCGTGGTCGACCATCGACATGGACTTCATGAACCTCAACCAGGCCGCGCACGGCGACCGCGAGTTCGGGTTCATCCAGACGCGCCTGGGCGTGCCGCGCAAGACGGTCGCCGGGCACGTCGGCGACCCGGCCGTGGTCGCGCGGATCGACGCGTGGGCGCGGGCCGCGATCGGCGCCGACCACCTGCGGAACCTGCGGCTGGCCCGGTTCGGCGACAACATGCGCGACGTCGCCGTCACCGAAGGGGACAAGGTCGAGGCGGAGCTGCGGTTCGGCGTCTCGGTGAACACCTACGGCGTCAACGACCTGGTCGAGGTCGTGGACGCCGTGTCCGATGTGGACTCCCTCGTGGCGCAGTACGCGCAGGATTACAACGTTGTCGCCGACTTGGCGGCCGGGGGAGCGCGGCACGAGTCGCTGCGGTACGCGGCGAAGATCGAGGCCGGGCTGCGGAAGTTCCTCACCGACGGCGGGTTCGGCGCGTTCACCACGAACTTCGAGGACCTGGGCGGCCTGCGCCAGCTGCCCGGCCTGGCCGTCCAGCGGCTGATGGCCGACGGCTACGGCTTCGGCGGCGAGGGCGACTGGAAGACCTCGGCGCTGCTCGCCGCGGTCAAGGCGATGGGCGTCGGCGCCGACCGCGGCACGTCGTTCATGGAGGACTACACCTACCACTTCGGACCGGGCACGCCGAAGATCCTCGGCGCCCACATGCTCGAGGTCTGCCCGAGCATCGCCGCCGCGAAGCCGTCGTGCGAGATCCACGCGCTCGGCATCGGCGGCCGCGAGGACCCGGTCCGGCTGGTCTTCGACGCCCAGCCCGGGCCCGGCGTCACGCTCGGCCTGGTCGACCTCGGCGACCGGTTCCGCCTGGTGGCCAACGAGATCGAGGTCGTCGCGCCGGACGAGCCGCTGCCGAACCTGCCGGTGGCGCGGGCGGTCTGGGAGCCGGCGCCGTCGCTGTCGACCTCCGCGGAGTCGTGGATCACCGCCGGCGGCCCGCACCACACCGTGCTCACCCAGGCCGTCAGCACCGAATCCCTTCGCGACTTCGCGAACCTGCTCGGCGTCGAGCTGCTGGTGATCGACAAGGACACCACGCCGCACGGCTTCGCCGACCGCATCCGCTGGAACCAGGCGTACCACCGCCTCGCCCAGGGTTTCTGAGAAAGGAAAACGGAACAATGAAGTTCACCAGAGGAATCGCGGCGCTCGCGGCCGCGGGACTCGCGTTGACGCTCTCCGCGTGCGGGTCGAGCCAGAAGACCGCCGACCAGGCGGCGCCGGCCGGCACCGCGAGCGCGGCGGGCGCGCTGGTCGGCGTCACCATGCCGACCAAGTCGTCGGAGCGGTGGATCCACGACGGCGACAACATCAAGTCGGCGCTGGAGAAGCTCGGGTACAAGGTCGACCTGCAGTACGCCGAGAACGACATCCCGACCCAGGTGAACCAGATCGAGAACCAGATCACCAAGGGCGCGAAGCTCCTGGTCGTCGCCTCGATCGACGGCACCGCCATCACCACCCAGCTGCAGGAGGCGGCGGACAAGAAGATCCCGGTCATCGCCTACGACCGGCTGATCCGCAACTCGCCCAACGTCGACTACTACGCCACCTTCGACAACTTCAAGGTCGGCGTCGAGCAAGCGAACTCGCTGGTCAAGGGCCTGGGCACCGGCCCGGGACCGTTCAACATCGAGCTGTTCGCCGGCTCGCCGGACGACAACAACGCCACCTTCTTCTTCAACGGCGCCATGTCCGTCCTGAAGCCCCTGATGGACAGTGGCAAGCTGGTCGTCAAGAGCGGGCAGACCGACTTCGCCCGCGCGGCCATCCTGCGCTGGGACCCGGCCACCGCGCAGCGGCGCATGGAGGACCTGCTCACCAAGACCTACACCGGTGGCGCGAAGGTCGCGGGCGTGCTTTCGCCGTACGACGGCCTGTCGATCGGCATCCTGTCGGCGCTGAAGAGCAACGGCTACGGCACCGCCGGCCAGCCGTACGCGATCGTCACCGGGCAGGACGCCGAGGTCGCCTCGGTCAAGTCCATCATCGCCGGTGAGCAGTACTCGACGGTCTTCAAGGACACCCGCATCCTCGCCGACACCACGGTGAAGATGGCCGACGCGGTGCTCAAGGGCGGCAAGCCCGAGGTCAACAACACCACCGACTACGACAACGGCAAGAAGGTCGTCCCGTCCTTCCTCCTGCAGCCGGTCACCGTGGACAAGGCCAACTACCAGAAGGAGCTCGTGGACTCCGGCTACTACACGGCAGGTCAGCTGAAATGACCGAACTACTCGGCATGCGCGGGATCACCAAGACCTTCCCCGGGGTCAAGGCGCTGTCCGACGTCACGCTTTCCGTGCGCCACGGGGAGATCCACGCGATCTGCGGGGAGAACGGCGCCGGGAAGTCCACCCTGATGAAGGTGCTCTCGGGCGTCTACCCCCACGGGACCTACGACGGCGAGATCACCTTCGACGGGCAGCGGTGCGAGTTCGGGTCGGTGCGCGACAGCGAACGGCGCGGGATCGTGATCATCCACCAGGAGCTCGCGCTGTGCGGTCAGTTGTCGATCGCGGAGAACATCTTCCTCGGCAACGAACAGCACAAGCGGGGCTGGATCGACTGGAACCGCACCAACCACGAGGCCGACGCGCTCCTGCGGCGCGTCGGCCTCGCCGAAAACGCGACCCGGGCGGTGCAGGAACTCGGCGTCGGCAAGCAGCAGCTCGTCGAAATCGCCAAAGCCCTGTCGAAGGAGGTGAAGCTGCTCATCCTCGACGAGCCCACCGCGGCGCTCAACGACGACGACTCGGCCCACCTGCTCGACCTGCTGCGCGGGCTGCGCGACGAGGGTGTGACCTGCGTGATCATCTCGCACAAGCTGGGCGAGGTGACCGCGATCGCCGACACCGTCACGATCCTGCGCGACGGCCGCACCATCGAGACGCTGGACGCGGCCGGGCTGACCGAAGAGCGGATCATCACCGGGATGGTCGGGCGCGACCTCGAGCACCGCTTCCCGCCCCGGGAGCCGGACATCGGCGAAGAGGTGCTGCGGATCGAGGACTGGACCGTGCACAGCCCGAGCCAGGCCGGGCGCGTCGTCGTCGACAACGCGTCGCTTTCCCTGCGGCGCGGGGAGATCGTCGGGCTGGCGGGGTTGATGGGCGCGGGCCGCACCGAGCTCGCGATGAGCGTGTTCGGCCGGTCCTACGGCAAGGACATCTCCGGGCGGATCGTCAAGCACGGGAAGGAGATCGAGGTCCGGTCGGTGCAGGACGCCGTCCGCCACGGCATCGCCTACGCCACCGAGGACCGGAAGCGCTACGGGCTCAACCTGATCGAGGACATCCAGCGCAACGTGTCCGCGGCCGGGCTGGGCAAGCTGGCGAAGCGGGGGTGGGTGAACGAGCACGCCGAGCACGACACGGCCGCCCGCTACCACCGCGACCTGCGGATCAAGGCGCCGTCCGTGCGCAGCGTGACCGGGAAGCTCTCCGGCGGCAACCAGCAGAAGGTCGTGCTGGCCAAGTGGATCTTCACCGACCCGGACGTGCTGATCCTCGACGAGCCGACCCGCGGCATCGACGTCGGCGCGAAGTTCGAGATCTACACGATCATCAACGAACTGGCCGCCCAGGGGAAGGCCGTCCTGGTCATCTCCTCCGAGCTGCCGGAACTGCTCGGGCTCTGCGACCGGATCTACGCGCTCTCGGCGGGGCGCATCACCGGCGAGGCGACCCGCGAACAAGCCACCCAGGAACTGCTCATGCAGTACATGACCAAGGAACGGCAATGACCACGACCGAAGCGCGGCCCGACGCGCCCCCGGCCGAGCGCTCCGCCCGGCGGATCTCGATCAACCCGCGCCAGAGCGGCATCTACGTCGCGTTCGCGCTGATCGTGGTCCTGTTCGAGGTGCTCACCGGCGGTGCGCTGCTGGAACCGCAGAACATCTCCAACATCATCGTGCAGAACAGCTACGTGCTGATCCTCGCGATCGGGATGATCCTGGTGATCATCTCCGGGCACATCGACCTGTCCGCCGGGTCGGTCGTGGCGATGACCGGCGCGGTGTCGGCGGTGCTGATGGTGAACTGGCACCTGCCGTGGTTCTGGGCGGTGCTGATCACGCTCGTCGTCGGCGCGGTGATCGGCGCGTGGCAGGGCTACTGGGTCGCCTACTTCGGGATCCCGGCGTTCATCGTGACGCTCGCCGGGATGCTGGCGTTCCGGGCGCTGACCCTGACGGTGCTGGGCAACCAGGGCATCGGGCCGTTCCCGGACGCCATCCGCACGCTGTCCAACGGCTTCACCGACGGCTACCTGGGCAACATCGGCCTCGGGCCGCTCGGGGGCGCCGACCTGGTGTCGCTGCTCGCCGGCGTCGCCGCGGTGGCCGGGATCGGGTTCACGCAGTGGCGCAAGCGCTCGGCGCGGCTGGGCTACGGGCAGGACGTCGACCCGTTCCCGATGTTCGTCCTCAAGCTCGCCGGGATCGCGGTGCTGGTCCTCGCGCTGGTCGTGCAGCTGGCGCGGTTCAAGAACCTGCCGTGGGTGCTGATCCTGCTGGCGGTGCTGGTGCTCGGCTACTCGCTGGTGGCCGGGAAGTCCGTGTTCGGGCGGCACATCTACGCCGTCGGCGGCAACCTGCAGGCCGCGACGCTCTCGGGCGTCAAGGTCAAGTCGGTGACGTTCTGGATCTTCGTCAACATGGGCGTGCTGGCGGCGCTGGCCGGGATCATCTTCGCGGGCCGGCTCAACCAGGCCGGCCCGACGGCGGGCGTCAACTTCGAGCTGGACGCGATCGCGGCGGCGTTCATCGGCGGCGCGGCGGTGCAGGGCGGCGTCGGCAAGGTGGTCGGCGCGATCACCGGCGGCCTGATCATGGCGGTCATCAACAACGGCATGTCCCTGATCGGCGCGCCGAGCGAGCGGGTGATGCTCGTGAAGGGCGTCGTGCTGCTGGCCGCGGTGGCCTACGACATCTGGACGAAACGCCGCGCGGCTTCCTGAGCGACGGCGTCGAAAGGGGCTTTCCCCGTGCCTCCCGCACGGGGAAAGCTCCTTTCTTTTTCGAAGTTCTCGAATTGCTTGACCGGGCGGTAACGGGACGGTCATAGTGCTGGTGAATCCCTCACCAGTGGAGGCCCCATCCCATGCACAAAGCCGTGCGTTCCCTCGTGGTTTCCTTGACCGTGGCTGCTTCCGTGGCCACCTCGGCCGGTGTCGCAACAGCTGCGACGTGGTCGTCTTCGGACCAATGGGCGACCTGGTCCAACGGCGGGTACACGATCCGCAACGACGTCTGGGGCGGTGGGGCGGGCCCGCAGACCATCTGGGCGAATTCGTATTCGAACTGGGGAGTCTGGTCGAACCAGCCGAACACCGGCGGCGTGAAGTCGTACCCGCATTCGGCGAAGAACGTCGGCAAGAAGCTCAGCGCGCTCGGGAAGGTTTCCAGCAGCTTCTCGGTCAACCGGCCGGGCAGCGGCGCTTACGAGACCGCATACGACATCTGGGCGGACAACAACGCCTACGAGACCATGCTGTGGATGAACAAGCAGGGCGCGGTGGGCCCGCTCGGCAGCAAGCAGACGACGGCCACGGTCGGCGGCCACACCTGGGACGTCTACAAAGGATCGAACGGGTCGAACGCGGTGTTCTCGTTCGTGCGCACGTCGAACACCAACGCGGGCACGGTCGACGTCCTGGCGGTGCTGAACTGGATCCGGGCCCGTGGCTGGTTCGGCGACGTGACGCTCGGCGAAGTCCAGTTCGGCTTCGAGATCACCTCGTCCGCCGGTGGACTGGACTTCGCCGCGAACAGCTACTCCGTCACCACGTCCTGAGCTACTGGTTGCAGCGCTTGCCGGTGTTGATGCAGTTGACCACCTGGTTCATCAGGCGCTGGCCCATGACGTTGGCGAAGTCGTCGTGGTCCGAACGCGGGTTGTGGCTCTCCTGCGGGAAGGCGTCCACTTTGTACTGGCCCTTCACCTGGATGTCGTGCGGGATGTCGTAGACCAGCTTGATGACCAGCTGCGGCACGTTCTTGAAGCCCTGCGGGCACTTGCCCTGCTGGTCGGCGAACACGATGTGCGTGCGGTGGTTGGCGCTGTCGATGTTCTTGCCGTCCCAGCAGTTCGGGAACGCGTGGATCCGCTCGACCCGGCTGTTCTGCGGGCAGATCGGGTAGTGGTCGGTCAGCCGGTCTTCGAACCCGGTGCACGTCCAGCTGGGCCGGGCGTTGGCCGGGCCGTTGGTGCTCTGCTTGGCGTCGCCGTAGAGGACGCGGAGGAACTGCGGCATCGCGACGACCCGCTTCGCGCCACCGCTGGTGAACGTGATCGTCGCCGAGCGGACGCGCTGGATGTCGCCGTCGTTGCCCGCCAGTTCGTTCTGGTCGTTGACGCCCGGCAGTTCGGTCGCCTGGCCGCCACCGCTGTTCTGGCCGCCGTTGTCGAGCCCGCCTTGGCCGTTCTGCTTGAGCGCGCACGCCGCGAGCCCACCGAGGTCGGTCGGCTTCGCGGCGCGGCGGCCGATCGCGATGGCGATCCGGTCGATGGTCGCCGCCCGCTTGTCCTTGAGCGGGCCGACGACGGCGTTCTGGACGTCCTGCGGCGTCTTGAGGTCGCCGTTCGCGATCCGCTGGTTGGCCTCGTCGATCTGCTTGTCGAGCAGGTCGAGGTTGCGGTTCACCTCGTCCATGGCCTGGTCGGGGACGTCGGGGAGCTTGCTGGCGACGTCCGGGCAGTCGACCTGGGTGCTCGCCTTGTCCTTGGCGCTGCCGGCGCGGTCGGGCTGGGTGGCGGGCGGGTTCGCCGCTTCCTCCTCGCCGGTGTCGATCCGGACGACGGGCCAGAAGTACGCGGACTTGTCGCCGTTGCGGCAGGTCGTGCCGGCCTTCACCAGGCTCTTGTTGTTCGAGTCGGCGTTGGTCGAGAGGTTGCCGACGTAGTCGTGGAGGTGCTGCGCGCCGTTGCGGATCCCGGGCTGCGCGATGAAGTTGTCGGGGTTGAAGTGCTGGTTTTCGTTGCGGCCGCAGTCCACGGTGAACGTGCCGCGCGCGCCTTGCCGCTGCAGCGCCTTGTTCACGTTAACACCACTGGGAACCTTGGCGATGTCGAGGAAGAACGACGGGTCTGCCTCGTCGGCGCTGGCCTCGCCGGTGCGCCCGGCGGTGGTCGCGACGACGATGCCGCCGACAGCGAGCGCGAGGGCGAGGCCGCCGGTCGCGATCTTCGTGCGGCGGGTGATGCGATGCCTGCCCGTGGCGGGAGTGCGGGTGGTTTTCCGGGCCATGGTCACCTCGTTCGGTTTTCCGGGCACGCCGGAGAGGGCTGCGTACCCGGTGGGAGACGCGCGGAACCCGGGGGAGTGCCACCGCGTCCGGGGCACTTGGTTCCGGCACTGGCAGAAACGGCTCCCGCCGAGGGGTGGTTCAAGCGGCGAAGGGCGCGTTATCGTTTCGTTATTTATGGAAGGCGAACAAAGTTCACGTCCGGTGGTGTGATCGCTAACATCGCCCCATGTCCCTGGACGACGGCCCCTTGCCCGCCCGCCGGGGCACGCTCGGCGTGATCGCGACCGGCTCCACCGCCTCCGGCGCGACCTTGAACGGCCTCCGTTCGGCCGCCCGGGAGCAGGGGTACGCGCTGACCGTCTTCAGCGTCCCGGGCCGCGACGGCGCGGCGGTCCCGGCCGCGGTGGCCGGCCTGCTGCTGCAGGGCGTGGCGGGCATCGTCGTGCTCGACGCCCGGTTCGTCCCGGACCCGGCCCCGATCCCCCTCGTCCCGGCGGCGTCGACCGACCAGTACGCGGGTGCCCGCCGGGCCACGGAGCACCTTCTGGACCTCGGCCACCTGACGGTCTGGCACCTGGGCGGCCCGGAAGACGGCCCGGCCGCCCGCGCCCGCGAGCGAGGCTGGCGAGAAACGTTGGAGCGCCACGGCGCGGAAGTCCCGCCGGTGGTCCGCGGCGACTGGTCCGCGAAGTCCGGCTACCGAGCGGGCCAGTCCCTGGCGGCGGAACCCGGTGTGCGAGCGGTGTTCTCGGCCAACGACCACATGGCACTGGGCCTGCTGGCGGCGTTCAGCGAGGCGGGAATGCGGGTTCCCCGCGACGCCCACGTGGTCGGCTTCGACGACGTCCCGGAGGCGGCGTTCTTCGCTCCGCCGTTGACGACGGTCCGCCAGGACTTCGTGGCGGCGGGCCGCCAGACGCTCGCGGCCCTGGCGGCCCGCATCGACGGGGTGGCGGGACCGGCGCGGGGCACGGTGGAGGGGGAGCTGGTGGTGCGGGAGAGCAGCCGCTGCCTGAAAACCGTCTAGAGCGTGTCCGGCGGATCTTTCTCATGATCGTGTGCAGACGATGGGCGTGGACGGACGCGGTGAGCTGACGGACAAGGCCGGGGCGAGGATCGCGCCGTCGCTGCCGGCGCGGACGGGGACGTGGGACCCGATCCTCGAGCAGGCGATCGTCAAAGACGATTACCTCGGGACGCTGGAGGACAACGTCGCGTTCGTGGTCAGCGTCGATCCACGACCGTCCGGGCACCCGCGCAGGACTGACGGCCAAGCTCCGCTTGGCCGTCGATGCCAAGGACCCAAGATCCCCAGGACACGTCCTCAAAGGGTGAGCCGGTCGCCCAGCTCGCGGATGTGGTCCGCGTTCCCGCAGTCCAGGTCCAGCTGGCGGCGCCGTTCCGCGACGAACACCCGGCCCAGCCCGGTGCGGTCCGAAGTGGACATCGTGCGGCGCAAGTCGTTCAGCAGGCCGCGTTCCTCGCTCCGCACGTGCGCGTCCACGATGTTCTCCAAGTGCGGCAACGCCTTCTCGAAGTCCTCGCTCTCCAGCACCGCGAGAAGGTCGTCGGCGAACGGCGAACCCGGGGAGTCCGGCCGGACGATCCGCTCGGTCGCCGTCGCGTGGGCGACCAGCAGAGCCGCCAGCTCCGCCACCGAAGCCGCGCGGTCCGCTTCCGTGTTGCGCAGGTCGCGCAGCAGCTGCTCGAACCGGCGGTGGTCGGCCAGCAGGACCTCGACCAGGTCCGAGCCGGGCGGGGCCGCGGCCGGGCCGGGGCGCATCCAGCCGAACGTCAGCTCCACCGCCTGGCGCCAGTGGCCGTACTCGGAGGTCCGGCGGGCCGGGTCCATCGCCGGGAGCCACTGGCCGGCGCGGTGCCAGTTGCGGCGCAGGCCCTCCAGGTCCGGCCAGTAGCCGACCGACAGCCCGGCCGCGTAGGCCGCGCCCAGCGACACCGTCTCCGCCACCATCGGGCGGACCACCGGGACGTCGAGGACGTCGGCGATGAACTGCATCAGCAGGTTGTCCGCGGTCATCCCGCCGTCGACCTTCAGGGACGACAGCGCCAGCCCGGAGTCCGCGTTCATCGCGTCGACGACCTCGCGGGTCTGCCAGCCGGTCGCCTCCAGCACCGCCCGCGCGAGGTGGCCCTTCGTGATGTACGACGTCAGGCCGGCGATCACCCCGCGGGCCTCGCTGTGCCAGTGCGGGGCGAACAGCCCGGAGAACGCGGGCACGATGTAGCAGCCGCCGTTGTCCTCGACCGTCCTGGCCAGCGTCTCGATCTCCGGGGCGCTCCCGATCAGCTCCAGCCCGTCGCGGAACCACTGCACCAGCGACCCGGTGACGGCGATCGAGCCTTCCAGCGCGTACACCGCGGGCTCGTCGCCGATCTTGAAGCCGACCGTGGTGAGCATGCCGTGGGTCGACAGCACCGGGGTCGGGCCGGTGTTGAGCAGCAGGAAGCTGCCGGTGCCGTAGGTGCACTTCGCCTCGCCGGGCGCGAAGCACGTCTGGCCGAACAGCGCGGCCTGCTGGTCGCCCAGCGCCGCGGCGATGCGGATTTCGGGCACCACCCGCGACGTCGTGCCGTAGACCTCCGTCGAGGACCGGATCTCCGGCAGCATCGCGCGCGGGACGTCGAAGAAGTCCAGGAGCTCGTCGTCCCAGCTGAGGGTGCGCAGGTTCATCAACATGGTGCGCGAGGCGTTGGTGACGTCGGTGACGTGCACGCCGCCCTCGGCGCCGCCGGTCAGGTTCCAGATGAGCCAGCTCTCGATGGTGCCGAAGAGGACGTCGCCGCGCTCGGCGCGTTCGCGCAGGCCGGGGGTGCGGTCGAGCAGCCAGCGGATGCGCGGTGCGGAGAAGTACGTCGCCAGCGGCAGGCCGCACAGCTGCCGCACGCGGTCGGCGCCGGGCTCGCGGGCGAGCTGTTCGAGCATGGCGTCGGTGCGGGTGTCCTGCCAGACGATCGCGCGCCCGACCGGGTTGCCGGTCCGCCGGTCCCACAGCACGGTGGTCTCGCGCTGGTTGGCGATCCCGAGCCCGACCACCTGCTCGGCGCCCGCCCCGGCGTCGGCCAGCGCCTGCGGGACGATCCGCGACACGTTCCGCCAGATCTCGACGGCGTCGTGCTCGACCCACCCGGGCCGCGGGAAGTGCTGCTGGTGCTCGCGCTGCACGACCGACACGAGCCGGCCGCGGGCGTCGAACAGGATGCACCGGGTGGAGGTGGTGCCCTGGTCGATGGACATCACGTACCGCTGGACCACGTGCTCACCTCCGTACCGGCCGGGCCGGGTGGCCGGGCCCGGCCAAGTCCCGCTGAGGCCGGGTCCATGCCGGGCACCTCCTTCACCATCGCGACGCACCCAGGTCGCGCGACACCGCACGCGCCGCGTCGCGGACGTGGCCCAGCAACCTCGGGCTCGGGCTGCCGTCCGGCTCGCAGATCCGCTCCACCGCGCCGGACACGCCGATCGCGCCGACCACGATGCCGCCGTGGCCGCGGATCGGGGCCGCGATCCCCGCCTCGCCGGAGATCATCTCGCTGTTCTCCGCCGCCCAGCCCGCCTCCCGTACCTTCGCACACGCCCGCTTGATCGCCGTCTGGGTGACCAGCGTCCGGCGCGTGTAGGACTCCGGGTCCGCCTTCAACGTCGTGTCGTAGGCCAGCAGGACCTTGCCGAGCGCGGTCGCGTGCAGCGGCAGCAGCGTGCCGACGTCGAGGCTCTGCAGGCTGTCGTCGGGGCGGAACACGTGGTGCACCACCAGCACCCGGCCCTCCAGCGGCGCGCCGATCCGGACGGCCTCGCCGCTGCGCGAGGCCAGCGCGTCCGCCCAGTTGATCGCGCGGGAGCGCAGCTCGTTGACGTCGAGGTAGCTCGTGCCCAGGTGCAGCAGCGCCGCGCCGAGCTGGTACTTGCCCGTGTCGCGGTCCTGCTCGACGAACCCGACGCCCTGCAGCGTGCGCAGGATCCCGTGCGCCGTGCCCTTGGCCAGCTCGAGCGACTCGGCGATCTCGCCGACGCCCAGACGCCCCGAACCGCGCGCCAGCAACCGCAGGATCGCGGCGGCGCGCTCGATGGACTGGATCGGACCGGGCACGCCGCCAACCTAACCCGACCGGCCCTGATTCGACAATGTCGAACATCCACATCGGCCGTTCGACAATGCCGACCGCCTTCCGTTGACCGGCTGTGACCGGCGAGCTTGGCTGGAACCCACCAGGGGGAACAACGGTCCTTTGTGGAGGAAAGCAATGGTGCGAAACCTCAAGGCCCGCGGGCTCGGCGGCGAGATGGCCGCCGAGTTCGTGGGAACGATGATCCTCATCCTGTTCGGGTGCGGGGTGGTGGCGCAGGTCGCCGCCGCGGGCATCGGGGACCACGACAGCATTGCCTGGGCCTGGGGGCTCGGCGTCACGCTCGGTGTCTACGTCGCTTCGCGGATCAGCGGCGCGCACCTGAACCCGGCCGTGACCATCGCGCTCGCGGTGTTCAAGGGCTTCGAGTGGCGCAAGGTCGCCCCGTACGCCGTGGCGCAGACCGCCGGCGCGTTCCTGGCCGCCCTGCTGGTGCGCTGGAACTACACCGAGGTGCTCAACGCCAAGGACCCCGGCCTCACGATCAAGACCCAGGGCGTCTTCTCCACCCTGCCGGGCAACGGCACGCTCCCGGTGGGCGACTGGGGCGCCTTCCGCGACCAGATCATCGGCACCGCGATCCTCCTGATCGTCCTCTTCGCCATCACCGACCTGCGCAACACCTCGCCGGGCGCGAACCTGGCCCCGGTCGTCGTCGGCTTCCTGGTCGTCGCGATCGGCATGGCCTGGGGCACCAACGCCGGCTACGCGATCAACCCCGCCCGCGACTTCGGCCCGCGCCTGGCGTCCTGGCTGACCGGCTACGACACAGCGTGGTCCGACCAGTACGGCTTCCCCTACTGGTGGATCCCGATCGTGGGCCCGATCATCGGCGCCCTCGTCGGCGGCGCGATCTACAAGTACCTGATCGAGCGCTTCCTGCCCGCCGGGGACCCGCTGGACGCCATGCCCGCCAAGGACCTCGAGCCCGCCAACTGAGTGAGGAGTACCCGCATGCCTGACTACGTCGGCGCCGTTGACCAGGGCACCACGAGCACCCGCTTCATGATCTTCGACCACGGCGGCAACGAAATCGCCCGCCACCAGCTCGAACACGAGCAGATCCTGCCCAAGCCGGGCTGGGTCGAGCACGACGCCACCGAGATCTGGGAACGCACCCGCTCGGTCATCGCGACCGCGCTCAACAAGGCCAACCTGACGGCGGGGGACCTGGCCGCGCTCGGCATCACCAACCAGCGCGAGACCACGGTCGTGTGGAACCGCCGCACCGGCCGCCCGTACCACAACGCGATCGTCTGGCAGGACACGCGCACCGACCGGATCGCCTCCGCACTGGAGCGCGAAGGCAAGGGCGAGGTCATCCGCCGCAAGGCCGGCCTCCCGCCCGCCACGTACTTCTCCGGCGGCAAGCTGCAGTGGATCCTCGAAAACGTCGACGGCGTGCGCGAGGACGCGGAGAAGGGCGACGCCCTCTTCGGCACCACCGACTCGTGGCTCATCTGGAACCTGACCGGCGGCCCGGACGGCGGCGTGCACGTCACCGACCCGACCAACGCCTCGCGCACCATGCTGATGGACCTGGAGACCCTCGACTGGGACGACGAGCTCCTGTCGTTCTTCACCGTCCCGCGCGCGATGCTGCCGGCGATCCGGCCGTCGTCGAACCCGGGCTTCTTCGGGGTCACCCGGGCGGACGGCCCGCTCGGCGGCGAGGTCGCCATCACCGGCGTCCTCGGCGACCAGCAGGCGGCCACCGTCGGCCAGGTCTGCTTCCGGCCCGGCGAGGCCAAGAACACCTACGGCACCGGCAACTTCCTGCTGCTCAACACCGGCCAGGAGCTGGTGCGCTCGAAGCACGGCCTGCTGACGACGCTGTGCTACCAGTTCGGCGACGAGAAGCCGGTCTACGCGCTCGAAGGCTCGATCGCCGTCACGGGGTCCGCGGTGCAGTGGC
This sequence comes from Amycolatopsis sp. NPDC049159, assembly GCF_040648295.1. NCBI lineage: Bacteria > Bacillati > Actinomycetota > Actinomycetes > Pseudonocardiales > Pseudonocardiaceae > Amycolatopsis > Amycolatopsis sp. NPDC049159. The sequence continues at coordinate 328,917 of NZ_JBEZDL010000004.1, read as the reverse complement.
TGCGCGACCAGCTGGGCGTCATCAGCGGTGCGTCGCAGAGCGAGAGCCTGGCCCGCCAGGTCGAGGACAACGGCGGCGTCTACTTCGTCCCGGCGTTCTCCGGGCTGTTCGCGCCGTACTGGCGGTCCGACGCGCGCGGCGCGATCGTCGGCCTGACCCGGGCCACGACCAACGCCCACCTGGCGCGGGCCACCTTGGAAGCGATCTGCTACCAGACCCGCGACGTCGTCGAGGCCATGCAGAACGACTCCGGCGTCACCCTCGACGTGCTGCGGGTCGACGGCGGTGTCACCGCCAACGAACTGTGCATGCAGCTGCAGGCGGACATCCTCGGCGTGCCGGTGTCGAAGCCGGTCGTCGCCGAGACCACCGCGCTCGGTGCCGCGTACGCGGCCGGGCTGGCCGTCGGCTTCTGGCGGTCGACCGACGAGCTGGAACAGAACTGGAACGAAGACAAGCGCTGGACGCCGTCGTGGAACGACGAGCAGCGCGCCGAGGGCTACGCGGGCTGGCAGAAAGCCGTCGGCCGCACGCTCGACTGGGTCGATGTGGAGTGAGGATCCGATGAAGAGGAGTTCGGTGGAAGCCGTGCCGCTGTCCCCGCTGTACCGGGCGGAGACGCTGAAGAAGCTGGCGCGCGAAGAGGTCGACGTGCTGGTCGTCGGCGGGGGAGTGACCGGGGCCGGCGTCGCGCTCGACGCCGCGTCGCGGGGCCTGTCGACCGCGCTGGTCGAGGCGCGTGACTTCGCCGCCGGCACGTCCAGCCGGTCGTCGAAGCTGATCCACGGTGGCCTGCGCTACCTGGAGCAGCTCGACTTCAAGCTGGTGCGCGAGGCGCTCAAGGAACGCGGGCTGCTGCTGCAGAAGCTCGCGCCGCACCTGGTGCGGCCGGTGAAGTTCCTGGTGCCGCTGCAGCACCGGGTGTGGGAGCGCGGGTACATCGGCGCCGGCGTCACGCTGTACGACACGCTCGGCGGCGCCCGCGCCCTCCCGCGGCACCGGCACCTGTCCAAGCGCGGCGCGTTCAAGGCGGCGCCGGCACTGGCCGATGACGCGCTGATCGGCGCGATCCAGTACTACGACGCCCAGGTCGACGACGCCCGCCACACGATGACGATCGCGCGGACGGCCGCCGAGCAGGGCGCTTCGGTGCTGACGCGGGCTCGCGTGACTTCGCTGCTTCGCGAGGGTTCTCGCGTGGTCGGTGCGAAGGTGGTCGACCGCGAAAGCGGCGTCGAGTTCGAGGTCCGGGCTCGCACGGTCGTCGCCGCGACGGGCGTGTGGAGCGACGACATGGCGGAGGCGGCCGGGATCCCCGCGCCGTTCACCGTCCGCGCGTCGAAGGGCATCCACCTGGTGGTGCCGCGGGAGAAGATCGACCTCGACACCGGGCTGATCCTGCGCACCGAGAAGAGTGTCCTCTTCGTGATCCCGTGGGGCCGCCACTGGATCGTCGGCACCACCGACACCGAGTGGGACCTCGACCGTGAGCACCCGGCGGCGAGCCGCGCGGACGTCGACTACGTGCTGGAGCACCTCAACAAGGTGCTCCGGACCCCGGTGACGCACGACGACATCGAGGGCGTCTACGCGGGCCTGCGACCGCTGCTCGCGGCGAAGGCGGCCGCGACGACGAAGCTGTCGCGGGAACACGCGGTGGCGCACCCGGTGCCGGGCCTGGTGATCGTGGCCGGCGGCAAGTACACGACGTACCGGGTGATGGCCGCGGACACGGTCGACGTGGTGGTCGAGGACGTCGGCCGCCCGGCCCCGCCGTCGTGGACCGACCGCCTCCCGATCGTCGGCGCGGACGGCTACCACGAGCTGTGGGACGACCGCTTCGGCGTCGCTTCGCGGGCGGGCCTCACGGTGCCGCAGGTCGAGCACCTCCTGCAGCGCTACGGCACGCGGATCTGGAACCTCCTGGACCTGATCCGCGACGAGCCCGAGCTGGGCTCGCCGATCCCGGGCGCTTCGGAGTACCTGCGTGCCGAAGCGGTGTACGCAGCTTCGCACGAAGGCGCGCTGCACCTGGAGGACGTCCTGACCCGCCGGACGCGCATCTCGATCGAGGAGCGCGACCGCGGTGTCACGGCGGCCCCCGAGGTCGCGGCGCTGATGGCCCCGGTGCTGGGCTGGGACGCGCACCGCACCGAGCGCGAGGTGGCCAACTACCTCGCGCGGGTGGCGGCCGAGCGCTCGGCCCAGGAGGCCCCGGACGACGCGGCGGCGAACGCCACCCGCCTCGCGGCGCCGGCGCTCTTGCCGGGCTGACTCAACCGATCGCCGCCGCCGCGCGTGGACACCCCGGAACCCACCTGACAGGGGAGGAGCAGGGGATGTTCAGAGGTGTTCTCGCGACGGCGGTGGCGATGACTGTGCTCGCCGCGGTCCCGGCGAGTGCGGACGAGGTGACCGGGCCGGTCGACCTCGGCACGCTGCCCGGCGGGCTGACCAGCTCGGGACTGCTGGTGACGAACCACGGCACGGTGTTCGGCGAGGCGTACGACAAGGCGTTCGACGTGCACGGGGCCCGCTGGGACCCGGCCGGCCGGATCAGCGAGCTGCGGCCGCTGGACGGCTACCGCACGGTGAAAGCCACCGCGCTCAACGAGGCCGGCGTCGCGGTCGGGGATTCGACCAACCACTTCACAACCGGGCGGGCCACCCGCTGGGACGCCTCCGGCATGCCGGTCGAGCTGGAACAGCCGACCGGTTTCCCGGGTTACCCGTGGTCCACGCCGGTCGCGATCAACGAGAGCGGCGTGGTCGCCGGGACCGCCTACGGCGCGCCCGGCCCGGACGCCGCGGTGCGGTGGGACAGCCTGGGCAAGGTCACCGTCCTCGGCCTCGGCCGGGCCAGGGCGGTCAACGACGCGGGCGCGGTGATCAGCGAGTCCACGTACTGGGACCCCGCGGGCAACGTCGTCGCGCTGACCGACGGTGGTTCACTGCACGACCTCGACAACGCCGGCACCGTGGTCGGCAGCATCGGCGTCCACGCGGCGAAGTGGGACTCGACGGGCCGTCCCACGGTGCTCGACACCACCTGGGAGGCCAGCGAGGCGCTGGCCATCGCCGCCGACGGGTCGATCGTCGGCGAGGTGCGCGACAAGGACTCCACCACGCGGATCGCGCGCTGGGACGCGGCGGGCACGCTCACCGTGCTCCCGGACGGCGGGGAAAGCCGGTTCACCGCCGTGAGCCCGTCGGGCGCGGTGCTCGGGCAGCTCGACGCGGGGACGCCGGTGGTGTGGGACCGGGCCGGCCGGGTGCTGCGGCTGCCGGTGCCCGACGGCGGGATCTGCTTCGCGAAGGGGCTGGACGACTGGGAGGTCACGGGGTCGTGTTCGCTGCCGGGCCAGAACTCCCACGCGGTGCTGTGGCGCTTCGGGGAGCCGGTCGGCAACCAAGCTCGGTGAGCACGTACCGGGCGTTGGCGGAGATGACCGGGTTGGTGTGCCGGTAGTACGGCAGCTGGATCACGGCCATCGACAACGCCCAGCCGCGGCCGCGGGCCCAGGTCGCTTCCCCGGCGCCGAGGGCGTCGCGGAAGACCGGGCGCGTGGCCGCGGACAGCAAGTTCCACGCGGGGACCAGGTCGCAGGCCGGGTCGCCCAGGCCCGCGGTCGCCCAGTCGAGGACGCCGCTGAGGCGGCCGTCACGCAGCAGCAGATTACTGGGCATGAGGTCGGAGTGGACCCAGCACGGCGGTCCGGTCCATTGTGGAGCTTCGAGCGCTTCGGACCAGACGGCGAGGGCCGCGTCCGCGTCGAACGGCTCATCGGTGCGGCTCAGCTCGCCGATCGCCCGGCGGGTGGCCCGGTCGACCAGTGCCAGGGGTTTGCCGCGGTAAGCCGGGGGACCGTCCGCTCGCCGCGACCGGAGGGCGCGGACGAACTCCGCCAGGTCGTGGGCCGGTGCGGGCCGCCCTTCGAGGGCGGGCGCACCGTCGAGCCAGCGGTGCACCGCCCACGGCCACGGATAGCCCTCGGCCGGTTCGCCCACCGCGACGACGGCCGGGACCGCCGCCGGCAACCCGCCGAGCGCGGCGAGCACCCGGCGCTCCTTCGCGATGTCGGACGCGCCGCCGGCGGTCAGCGGAAGCCGGACCGTGAGGCCGGTGCCGAGCCGGTACACCGCGTTGGCCGTGCCACCGGAGGCCAGGCGGATGAGCGGCAACCGGGCCCACCGCGGGAACCGGCCGTCGACGAGCCGCCGGACCAGCGCGGTGTCGATCGCGTGCTCGTCGGCGTGCATCCGGCCCATGTGAGCACGCAACCACGCACGTCAACCGGGTTTCCGTGACACCAGGCACCCCGGATTGCACGGTGATGCATAGCCGTGCATAATCATTCGCATGTCCAAGGTGCTCACTTCCCTGCCCGTCGGCGAGCGTGTCGGTATCGCCTTCTCCGGTGGCCTCGACACTTCCGTAGCGGTCGCGTGGATGCGCGACAAGGGCGCGGTGCCCTGCACCTACACCGCCGACATCGGGCAGTACGACGAGCCCGACATCGACTCGGTGCCCGGGCGCGCGAGCCAGTACGGCGCCGAGATCGCCCGGCTGGTCGACTGCCGGGAAGCACTCGTCGAAGAGGGGCTCGCCGCGCTGACCTGCGGCGCGTTCCACATCCGCTCCGGCGGCCGCGGCTACTTCAACACCACGCCGCTCGGCCGCGCGGTCACCGGCACGCTGCTGGTGCGCGCGATGCTCGAGGACGACGTCCAGATCTGGGGCGACGGCTCCACCTACAAGGGCAACGACATCGAGCGGTTCTACCGCTACGGCCTGCTGGCCAACCCCTCCCTGCGGATCTACAAGCCGTGGCTCGACGCCGACTTCGTCACCGAGCTCGGCGGCCGCAAGGAGATGTCGGAGTGGCTGGTCGCGCACGACCTGCCCTACCGCGACAGCACCGAGAAGGCGTACTCGACCGACGCCAACATCTGGGGCGCCACGCACGAGGCGAAGTCGCTGGAGCACCTCGACACCGGCATCGAGATCGTCAAGCCGATCATGGGCGTGGCGTTCTGGGACCCCGCCGTCGAGATCCCGGCCGAGGACGTCACGATCGGCTTCGAGCACGGCCGGCCGATGACGATCAACGGCAAGGAGTTCGCCAGCGCCGTCGACCTGGTGCTGGAGGCCAACGCCATCGGCGGCCGGCACGGCCTCGGCATGTCCGACCAGATCGAGAACCGGATCATCGAGGCCAAGAGCCGCGGCATCTACGAAGCGCCGGGCATGGCGCTGCTGCACGCCGCGTACGAGCGGCTCGTCAACGCCATCCACAACGAGGACACCCTCGCCAGCTACCACAACGAGGGCCGCCGCCTCGGCCGCCTGATGTACGAAGGCCGCTGGCTGGACCCGCAGGCGATGATGCTGCGCGAGTCGCTGCAGCGCTGGGTCGGCACCGCGATCACCGGCGAGGTGACGCTCCGGCTGCGCCGCGGCGAGGACTACTCGATCCTCGACACGACCGGCCCGGCGTTCAGCTACCACCCGGACAAGCTGTCGATGGAGCGCACCGAGGACTCGGCGTTCGGCCCGGTGGACCGGATCGGCCAGCTGACCATGCGCAACCTCGACATCGCCGACTCGCGGGCGAAGCTGGAGCAGTACGCGAGCCTCGGCATGGTCGGCGGCTCGAACCCGAAGCTGATCGGCGCCGCGCAGGCCGCGTCGACCGGCCTCATCGGCGCGATGCCGGAGGGCGGCGCCCAGGTGATCGCCTCGCGCGGCAAGACCGACGACGTGGAGCTGCTCGACAGCGCCGCGATGGAGTTCGGCACCGACTGATTCCCGCGTTCCCGAAGGCCACCACGGTCACCGTGGTGGCCTTCGGTGCGTTCAGGGGACGAGCACGACCTTGCCGGTGACGGTGCCGGATTCGGCCAGTGCCAGCGCCTTCCCGGCGTCGGCCAGCGGGATCCGCGCGGCCACCTGCGCCTTGAGCTGTCCCTTCGCGGCCAGGGCGAAGACGGCGGTGAGGTCTTCGGCGAGCCGCGCGCGGAACCGGGCGAGGTTCCGCTTGCCGCCCCAGACGTTGTAGAAGTGCGCGCGGCGCCGGTTCGGGGCGACGTTCCACCACACCAGGCGGGCGACCAGCTTCAGCACCGCGGGCTTCGGGTTGCCGCCGGTGTCCTTCGTGGACGCGCTGCCGTAGGCGATCAGCGCGCCGCCGGGCGCGAGCAGGCGGAACGAGTCGACGATGCCGGGCCCGCCGACGTGGTCGAAGACGGCGTCGACCCCGCCGGGCGCCAGCTCGCGCACCCGGGCCGGGACGTCCCCGCGGTAGTCGAGCGCGGTGGCGCCGAGCGCGGTCACGACGTCGAGGTTGCGGGCCGAAGCGGTGCCGATGACCGTGATCCCGGCCGCGCGGGCCAGCTGCACGAGCGTGGTGCCGACGCCGCCGCTCGCGCCGTGGACCAGGATCGTGCCGCCCGGCTTCACCTTCGCGTGCCGGTGCAGCATCTGCCACGCCGTGATGCCGTTGACCACGAACGTCTCCGCGTCGGCGGCGTCCAGGCCGTCGGGCACCGGCACGAGGTCGGCGGCGGCGACGGCGAGGTGGCTGCTCCAGCCGCCGATCTTGGTCATGGCGGCCACGCGCCGGCCGACCAGCGCGGGGTCGTCGGCTTCGGCCACCGTGCCGACGACGTCGTAGCCGGGCACGAACGGGAACGGCGGCTGGTCGTAGTACTTGCCGCGCCGCATCTGCTGTTCGGCGAAGGAGATCCCGCTCGCCTCGACGCGGACCAGGGCTTCGCCGGCGGCCAGGGGCGGCAGCTCGCGGTGCTCGACGCGCAGGCCGTCCGGCTCGACGAGGCCGGGGAGGACGATTTCGGTGACGTTCATGGTGCTTCCTTCCGAGTGTGAGTGACTGATCAATCACTCGACGGGCATGAAAGAGGACCGGCTGGTCAGGGGTCAGTTTTTGCCGGGGTGGCGGATGCCGGTGGAGAGGACCGCGGCCCACTCGCCGGTGTGCTCGCCGAGGTCGAGGGTGGCGATCAGGTGGCAGAGCTGGCCGTAGGCGATGAACCGCTGGACCTGCTCGTCCGCGGCGCCGGAGCGGGACCGGGCGAACTCGGTCACCTTGGCCAGCCCGCGCCGCACGGCGTCGGCGATCTCCGGCGTGTCGGCCGCTGACTGGGCGTGCACCTGCAGCATGAGCAGGTTCCGGTCGGCGATCAGCTCGGCGTAGGCGCCCCCCATTGCGTAGAGGAGCTTTTCGGGGTCGTCGTCCTCGGCGCGGGCGGCGCCGTTCGACAGCGCGTGCGTGACGAGTTCGTAGCAGCGGTCCAGCGCGGCGACGAAGAGGGAAACCTTGCCGGGGAACAACTTGAAGACGTACGCGGGGGAGATGTCGGCCCGCTCGGCCACCGCGCTGATCGGCGTCGCGTGGAACCCGCCCCGGGCGAACTCGGCGATGGCGGCGTCGACGACGACGTCCCGCCGGGCGTCGGAGGTGGAGAGGGTCGCACCGCGCTTCGTCATGTGAGTGACTGTACACTCACTCTCGTCCGCGAAGCAAGCCCCCGGTGGTCCGGGGGCTTGTCCGGAGGGCTCAGACGCCCGCGGTGGTGGAGATCCAGTCGCGGTACTTCGTGATGTTGATGTAGGCGGTGTAGGACTGCCGGTCACTGGTCGAAGCGACGCCGACCTGCTTGCCGTTCGCGTACATCGGGCCGCCGGAGTCGCCGCCCGCCGTGATGCCGTCGCCGCGGTTCGCGCAGACCGAGACGCCCGCCGCGCCGTCCGGGCAGTCGATCGAGCTGACGCTGACCTTCGCCACCTTCAGCAGCTGCGACTGGCACTCGATCTCCGGCTTGTCGGTGCAGGTCGCGCCCCAGCCGTAGACCTCGGCCTGGTCGCCCACCTTGACGTCGCCCTCGCTGCCCAGTGGCGCGTAGTCCGTCTGCACCTGCTGGTCGATCTGCACCAGCGCGATGTCCGCGTCCGGCGCCTCGTGCACCGATGTCGCGTTGACCGTGGTGCCCTTCGTCTGGTCCAGGTCGCCGACGTGGAAGCTGATCGGCTGGCCGTCCGCGCCCTGCGTGCAGTGGCGGGCGGTGAGGATCCAGTCCGGCGCGATGATCGTCGCCGAGCAGATCTCCTGGCCGCCGGCGAACATCCGGGCCGCGGAGTGGAGCGAGTCGGCGTTGCTGCCGTCGATGATGGCCGGCTGGGCGGCCATGGCGGGCGCCGCGGCCACGAACGCCGACAGGAAAACACCGGAGACGACTACGCCGGTTCGCGCGATACGCACTTTACGATCAACCTCCAGCCGCGGACCGGGGCCTCGCGGTGACGGGGTGGTCAAGGACACACCTACCGTCACGGCTGTGGGTGAATCTCCGAAACCCGCCGTTAGTCGGTTGATCAAGGACACGACTTTCGTCGTGGGCCGTCCGGCGCAGCCTGCTGCCAAGCGAGTGACAGCGGTGCCCGCGATGTCCCGGATGTCGGCGAATCGCCCACGGGCGCCGCGCCCCCTGGTTAGAGTCCGGCTGCTGGGTGCCGGCCGCCTGGGGGCGGCCTCGGAAACGGGGTGCACGATGGGGCCTGAAGTGCGGTTTCTGCTGCTCGGACCGCTGACCGTGACGGTCGGCGGGTGCCCGGTGCCGCTCGGCGGGGCGAAGCAGCGGGTGCTGCTGGCCCACCTGCTGCTCAACGCGAACCGGACGGTCACGCCCGGTCAGCTCGTCGAGACCATCTGGCCCCGGGAACCACCGACGTCGGCCACCGCCAACCTGCAGACCTACGTCTGGCGCCTGCGCCGCCTGCTGCCGGACACGCTCCTGCGCACGCACGGCCCGGGGTACTCCCTGGTGGCCGACCCCGGGGCCGTCGACGCGCACCGGTTCACCCGGCTCGTCGCCGACGCGAAACGGGCGGACCGCCCCGAAGTCGCGTTGACGCTGCTGGCCGAGGCGGAAGCCCTCTGGCGCGGCGATCCGCTGGCGGACCTGCCGACCGCGCCGGCGTGGGACGCCGAACTCGGCCGGCTCGTCGAGAACCGGCTGGCCGCCGTCGAAGAGCGGCTCGCGCTGCAGGTGTCGCTCGGCCGGCACGACCCCGCGATCGCCGAGCTGACCGGGCTGCTGGCCGAACACCCGTACCGGGAACGCCTGTGGCAGCAGTACCTGCTCGCGCTCAACGGCGCGGGACGTCGCGCCGAAGCCCTGCAGGCGTACTCGACCGCGCGGGAGCGGCTGGTCACCGAGCTCGGCGTCGAACCGGGGCCGGAACTGCGGGCGCTGCAGGCCGCGATCCTTTCCGGTGAGCCGCTCCAGGTGCCTTCGGCGGATCCGCGGCCGTTGCGGCAGCTCCCGGCGGACCTGCCGGACTTCACCGGCCGCGACGACTACGTGCGGGACCTGGAGGCCGCCGTCGGCCCGGCGCCGGTGGTGCTGACCGGTGCGCCCGGCACCGGCAAGACGGCGCTGGCCATGCACGTCGCCCACCGCCTCGCCGAGCGGTACCCGGACGGCCAGCTCTACGTCGACCTGGCCGGCACCGGCACCCCGCGCGACCCGGCCGAAGTGCTCGCCGACTTCCTGCACGCCCTCGGCGTCACCGGGAACACCGTGCCGGCCGGGCTCGGCCAGCGGGCCGCGCTGTTCCGCTCGCGGCTGGCCGGACGGCGGCTCCTGCTCGTGCTCGACGACGCCGCCACCGCCGCGCAGGTCCGGCCGCTGCTGCCCGCCGACGCCGGGTGCGCCGTGCTCGTGACGACACGCGGGCGGCTGCCGGAGCTGGCGGGCGCGAAGCACGTCGAGCTCGGCGTGTTCGGCGAGCGCGAGGCTTCCGCGTTGCTGGCCGGGGTCGCGGGCGCGGACCGGGTGGTCGGCGAACCGGCCGAGGCCGCGGCGATCGTGCGCTGCTGCGGGTACCTGCCGCTGGCGATCCGGATCGCCGGGGCGCGGCTGGCCGGGCGGCAGGCGTGGAGCCTGCGGACGCTGCACGACCGGCTCGCCGACGAGTCGAGCCGGCTGAGCGAGCTGCGCGTCGGCGACCTCGGCGTCCGGCCGAGCTTCGAGCTGAGCCTGCGGCAGCTGCCCGCCCGCGCGCGGACCGCGTTCTGCCGCTCGGCGGTGCTGGGCGCGCAGGACTTCCCGAGCTGGGTGGTCGACGCGGTGCTCGGCCGCGAGGACACGCACGAGGTGCTCGACGTGCTCGTCGACGCCAACCTGGTTTCGCTCGCGGGCCGCGACACCGGCGGCCAGCCGCGCTACCGGCTGCACGACCTGCTGCGGTGCTACGCGGCGGAACTGCTGGCGGCGGAACCGGCGTCGACGCAGCGGGAAACGTTGTCACGCGTGCTGTCCGTGCTGCTGGCCCTGGCGAAGACGGCGGCCGCGGGCCTGCCCCCGGCGTTCGGCGCGATGACGGGACCCGCACTGCCCGCCGCGACCCCGAAGCTGCCCGCCGCGCCGCTCGAGTGGTTCACGGCCGAACGCAAGCTCCTGGCCGGCGCGGTCCAGCTCGCGGCGGACGCGGGCCTCGACGAACTGGCCTGGCAGCTGACGGCCGCGGCGGTCCCGTTCTACGACCTGCGCGGCGCGTACGACGAATGGCGCCGAAGCCATTTGGCCGCCCTCGCGGCCGTCGAGGCGGCGGGGAACACGGCGGGCGCGGCGGTGCTGCACCGCGGCCTCGGCCAGGTCCGGCTCTACCACGACGAGTACGAGGCGGCGGTCGCGGACATGGACCGCTCGGCGGCGCTGTTCCGTTCGCTGGGCGACATCCGCGGCGAAGCACTGGCGGTGGCGGGCCTCGGCACGGTCGCCCGGGTCCGCGACCGCCCCCGCGAGGCCCTCGGGTGTTACCGGCGCGCACTGTCCGGGTTGGACCGGGCGGGCGACCGCACCGGCGTCGCCCAGATGCGCAACGCGATCGGCTCGACGTACGCGCTGTTGGGCGAGTTCACCGAGGCCGAGACGTGGCTGCGGCGGGCACGGGATCTGGCGCGCGAGATCGAGGACCCGCACCGGGAGGCGAAGGTCCTGACGGAACTGGGCACCCTGCACCGGGACGCCGGCCGGTTGCCGGATTCCCTGGCGTGCCTGCGGCTGGCGCTGAGCATCCTGGAGGAGCTGGACGACGAGCGCTGCAGCGCGTACGCGTTGCTGGGCATCGGCCAGACGCTGCTGGCGGCGGGGGAGCCGGTCCAGGCCCGCGGGGTGTGCGACCGGGCGCTGCGGGTGTTCCGGGAGACGGGGAACCGGCAGGGGGAGACGACGGGGCTGGCGTTGCTGGAGCAGGCACAGCGCCGACGCACCCCTTCGACCGCGACGCGCGCTTGAGAGCCGGCACGCGGTGGACGCCGGTACCGCAGCCGTTCGCCCGGTGGCTGGGGTCGCGCAGGGTGGGGTGTGCGGCGGGTAGGGCAGCGCGGTTTGTTCGCCTGGTGGCCGGGGGTCGCGCAGGGTGGGGTGTGCGGCGGGTAGGGCAGCGCGGTTCGTTCGCCTGGTGGCCGGGGGTCGCGCAGGGTGGGGTGTGCGGCGGGTAGGGCAGCGCGGTTCGTTCGCCTGGCGGTCGGAGCCGCGCAGAATGGGCCGTGCGGCGGGTAGGGCAACGCGGTTCACTCGCCCGGCGGCCGGAATCGCGCAGGGGTGGGCGGTGCAGCGGGCACGGAAGCGCAGCACGCTCGCCTGGCGGTCGGGTGGCAAGGCAGCACGGTCGCCCGGCGTCCACGTGCGCCCGGCCGCGATCGCGCGCGGTGCGGCGGGCGCGCCGCAGTTCTTGCCCGCCCGCGAGCGGCAATTCGCCCGTCGGGCGGGCGGCAGTCGCCGGGCGGGTGGCAGTCGCCGGGCGGGTGGCAGTCGCCGGGCGGGCGGCAGCCGGCCGGCATGTTCGGCTGCGGGATCCTGCCGGCTCCCGGGGGTGGGCAAGAGCGGCGGTGGAAGCCGTGCGCGATCGGGTGCGGTGGCCGTGTGCGCCAGGGCCGGTGTAAGCCCGCACCGCGCCCGGGACCACCGGTGCTGCCGCCCGCCGGTCCCGGGCGTGGCGGGCAGGCGTGGGACTTCGCTCGCCTGGTCGCCGGTGCGCCCAGCCGGAGTCTCGCGTGGCGGGGCGTGCGGCAGGCGGTGGTGGGCCGGCACCACAGCCGCACCACAGCCGCACCGCCGATCCTCGCCGTCCCCGCCGAACCCGGCGCCGGGCGCAACCCCCAGGCACGCCCGGCGACCCGCGATCAGTTGCTGTTGCCCGGCTTCCAGCCCAGGTAGTTCGCGAAGTACCCCTGCCGGGCGTGGCCGATCGCGCCGTTGACGCTCGTCGCCCACACGCCGCCGCTGCCGTCCGCGATGCCCACGTGGCCGTACGCCGAGATGTTCCAGAACACGAACGCGCCGCGGGGCGGGGTGCCCGTGGTGTGGCGGGCGCCGTCCGAGGAGCGCCAGTGCTCGATCGCGCTCGCGTGGTGGGTCGTGCGGTTCCAGGACAGGCGGGCCGCCTTCTCGCAGTAGCCCTGGTAGGCCGTGCTGCCGTTGCGGCTCGAGTACCACGCGATCGCCTGGTTCGCGGTGCGCGCCGCGGCGAGGTCGGCGGCCGAGTCGGTGAGGACGGCGCCCGGGTCCGCGATGTCGGCCGCGGTGACCTCCGAGTACACCTCCGACGGCGGGGCGGTGGCGGCCGAAGCGACGGTGGCGCCGCCGAAGAGCAGGGCGGCCGACAGCGCGGCCGCCTGGCAGATGGTTCGCATGGGTGTCTCCCTCGGTGGACCGGGACGGCGTGCCCCGGTGTCGGGGAGAACCCTGCGCGCGGCCGCTACACCGCCACTACACCGCCGCTCTCGCCGGTGCTGACGCGAATGAGTGCCCGCCGGCCGGTAATTGTCACGTGCCATCGGGGTGGTGACAAAAAACGAGTCCACGCGCCCAAACAGGCGTGACAAATTCCCCGGCAACGGAAAAGGAGAATGGCCGGTTGGGTAGTTTCCACCTACGATCCGAAAGTCCGTTCGACGATGAAAGGATCCGATATGACGGAAACCCTCGTTCGGAAAACCGGCCGCCGATTCCTCGGAATGGGGATGGCCGCGTTGCTGGCGGGCGCGGTCGCCGTGGTGGCCGCCGGGCCGGCCGCAGCAGCCGAGAAAACGCTCACCTACAAGGGCGGGTTCCCGCTGATCGGGGACCAGCAGGTCTCGGTGGTGGTCAAGGCCGACATCCCGGCGACCGCCACCGCGGGCACCCCGGTTTCGGTGCCGTTCAGCCTCGACGTCGACGCCGGCCAGGCCGCCGGTGACGGCCTGCGGCTCGTCGGCGCCACGAAGGTCTCCGGTGCGATCAAGTCGAAGGTGAACGTCGCCGTCGCCAGCCAGTCGGTGGCGATCCCGATCGAGCTCCCGATCCCCGAAACGCCCGTGCCCGCCGAAGGCTCCCTGAAGTTCACCGCGCAGGGCCAGGTCGACTTCACCGTCCCGGCCGGCACCCCGGCCGGCGAAGCCACCAGCAGCGTCGACGCGGCGGCGACCACCCACGTCGTCACCGACAGCAGCCTCGGCGAGTTCGACGTCGACCTGACGCTCGACCCGCCGGACCAGGACGCCACCCTGGGCACCACGACCGTCAGCTGACGCGGGCCCACGGCCACCCCCGCCGGAATCCGTCCGGCGGGGGTGAGCCGATGCCGGAATCCGGCACCCGGGAAATGCCGGGATCCACCCGAAACCGTTCCTTCCCAACGGGTTCCTCCCTTAGTAGGTATCGGGTGCACGGGCCGGGCGCGGAGTATTCCGTGCCACCAGATCGCTCTCCCCGGCTGGAGGTCCCCTCCGTGAAAACCATTCCAGGAGTCCTACGTGGACTCGCGGTCCTTTCGGCCGCGACGGCCGCGGCCGTCGCGCTGCAGGCGCCGGCCACCGCGGCCGCCGCGCGCACCGACCTCGGCATCTCCATGCAGGCCCAGCAGAAGGACCAGTGGTGCTGGGACGCCAGCGGCAACACCATCGCCGCCTACTGGGGCAGTTCCCTGACCCAGACCCGGTTCTGCCAGATCGCGCACAACGAATCCGGCAGCGACTGCGCCAACAACCAGGGTTACCTGTCCGACCAGCAGCGGGTGTTCCGCTACCTCGGCTTCTCCAGCGCCGGCACGTACAACTCGAACGGGCAGGTCCTGTCGTTCACCGGCATCAAGAACCAGATCGACGCCGGGCAGCCGATCGGCACCCGCATCGGCTGGCGTTCCGGCGGCGGCCACATGCACGTGCTCTACGGCTACGACAATTCCGGCGGCGCCACCCGCGTCGAATACGGCGACCCGTGGCCGAACAACAGCCGCTACAACTCGATGAACTACGACACCTACCGTTCGAACACCCAGTTCCAGTGGACCCACACCGTGTACGGAATCGAGGGATGAGCGTGCTGCGGAAAGCGATGGGCGCGGCCGTGCTGGCCGGCGCCGCGATGCTCGCCACGACCGGGGCCGCGAGTGCGGCGGACGGCCCCACCGGCACCCCGACCGCCGCGGACACCGCCGCGATCGGGCAGCTGACCGGGAGCCAGGCCACGCTCGGCCGGCTGGCCTCGACGAAGTTCCCCGGCGCCCGCGCGGCGGCCGCGGTGAACGCCGCGAAGGCCGACCCGCGTACCCAGGTCGCGGTGTACGAGCCGACGGCGGCGTTCGTCGAGGGCAAGTCGGACGTCCCCGCCGAGCTCGCCTACGTCGCGGTCCCGGCGCGGACCGGCGACGGTGCGGAAGCGACGGTCTGGGCCGAGCGGCAGGGCCCGGCCTGGACCGTCGTGAACGTCGCGTCCGGCGACTACGAGCAGCGGTACGCCCAGGCCGCGGCCGGCGGCTACCTCCTGCACGAGCCGCAGGTCAACGCCTGGTACGCGGTGCACGGCGACGCCGTGACCGTCCTCGACGGCTCGGTCACCGGCCTGGCCGCGGGCACGAAGCTCGCGCTGACCGACTACCGGGCGGCGCTGCACCGGCGGTACGCGGACAAGCTGCCGGGTTCGGCCTACGACCGCGACGGCGCGGGCGGCGGCTACGGCGGCCGCGAACGCGCCGTCCCGGCCACGGACTCCGGCGACGTCCCGGTGCTCCCGTTCGCGCTCGGCGGTGTCCTCCTGCTGGCGGCCGGCGCGGTCGTGGCCCCGCGGCTGCGGCGCCAGTAGGACGGCCCGCAACGTCATGAACGAGTCGTTCACCACGCCGGACGCGGTGAACGACTCGTTCATGACGTCCGGACCGGCGGCCCTTGGCAGGTGATCATGATCGGGGCACAATGCGCCATGCCCGTTCCTTCGGCCCCGCCGGAACCGGCGCGGCCGAGTGGTTCGGACCTCGCGCTGGTGGAGGCGCTGCAGCGGGACCCGCGGGCGCCGTGGACCCGGATCGCCGCCGCGGTGGGCACCGACGCCACGACGGCGGCCCGCCGCTGGGACCGGCTGCAGGCGGCCGGCCTCGCCTGGCTGACCGCGTACGTCACCGCCCCGACCACGACGGTCGGCTACGTCGACGTGGCCTGCCGCCCGGACGCGCTGAGCGCGCTCACCCAGGAGCTCTGCGGCTGGCCGGCGGTGTTCAGCGTCGAGCGCACGACCAGCCGCTTCGGGCTGTTCCTGTCCTTGGCCGCGCGCGACCTCGACGCGCTGGACGCGCTGGTCACCGGCCGCATCGGCGCGCTGCCCGGCGTCGTGGAGGTGCGGTTCGCCGTCGCCACCCGCGTCTACCGCGAAGGCAGCGGGTGGCTGGTCAACGCGCTGGCCCCGGAGCAGCGGGCGGTGCTGGACGACACCGCGGAGCAGGCCCGGCTGGTCGTCCCGCAGCAGTGGAACGACCGCGACCTGCGCGCGCTCGTGGAGTCCCTCGGCGAGGACGGGCGGCGCAGCTACGCCGAGCTGGCCCGCGACTGCCGGATGAGCGAGTCGGCGGTCCGGCGCGCGCTGGCGCGGATGGTGCGCAACCACGAACTCGACTTCCGCTGCGACCTCGCGCACGTCCCGGCGGGCTGGCCGGTGATCGCGGGCTACCGCCTCGAAATCCCCGCGGTGGACCTCGACCGGGCCGGCACGGCGATCGCGCACCTCCCGGAAACCCGCCTCTCGGCGGCGGTCGTGGGGGAGGGCAACCTGGTCGTGTCGGCCTGGCTGCGCGAACCGGCCGGCTGCACGGCCTACGAGTCGGCGCTCGCCACCGCGGCGCCCGGCTCGCGCGTGGTCGACCGCGCGATCACGCTGCGGATGCCGAAGCGGATGGGCCGCCTGCTGAGCCCGCACGGCCTCGGCGGCACCCACCAGGCGATCATCCCCGCCCGCTGAGCGTAGGGTCGGAGACGGGATTTCCGGCGCGGTGGAAGGACGTACGGGTGGGCGAATCGAACTGGGCGGGCAACCACACCTACGCCGCGTCCGCCGTCCACACCCCGCGCACGGTCGACGAGGTGCGCGAAGCCGTGGCCGGCGCGAGCCGCGTCAAGGCCCTCGGCAGCCGCCACTGCTTCAACGACATCGCGGACTCCCCGGGCGGCACCCTGCTGGACCTGAGCGCGCTCGACGCCGGCGTCGAGATCGGCGAGGGCACGGTGACCGTCGGCGGGTCCGCGCGCTACGGCGACTTCGCCGAACAGCTGCACGCCGCCGGGTTCGCGCTGCCGAACCTCGCGTCGCTCCCACACATCACCGTGGCCGGCAGTGTCGCGACCGGCACCCACGGCTCGGGCCGCCGCCAGCCGGGGCTCGCCGCGGCCGTCTCGGCGATCGAGCTGGTCACCGCCGACGGCGGCCTGCGGACGTTCACCCGTGCCGACGCCGAGTTCCCCGGCCTGGTCGTCGGGCTCGGCGCGACCGGGATCGTCACCCGGCTGACGCTCGACGTCGTGCCCGCGTTCGACGTCCGCCAGGACGTCTTCGACCACCTGCCGTGGGACGCGGCGGACCGGCACTTCGACGAGGTCGAAGACGCCGGCTACAGCGTCAGCCTGTTCACGAACTGGGCGAACGACACGATCGACCTGGCGTGGGTCAAGAGCCGGGCGGACGCCTTCACCGAGCGGCGCGAGCTGTTCGGCGCGGTCCCCGCCGACGGGCCGCGGCACCCGGCGCACGCCGCCGGGATCACGGCGGGCAACTGCACGCCGCAGCAAGGGGTTCCGGGCCCCTGGCACGAGCGGCTGCCGCACTTCGCGCTCGCGTTCACCCCGAGCGTCGGGGACGAGCTGCAGTCGGAGTACTTCGTGCCGTACGAGCACGCGACGGCGGCGATCGCGGCGGTCCGCGAGCTCGCCGGCCGGATCGCGCCGCTGCTGCTGGTGTCCGAAATCCGCGCGATCGCGGGCGACGAGCTGTGGCTCAGCCCGTGCCACGGCGGCGACCGCGTCGCGCTGCACTTCACCTGGCAGCCGCGCCAGCCCGAGGTCGAGGCGCTCCTGCCGGTCATCGAGGAGCGCCTGGCGCCCTTCGGCGCGCGGCCGCACTGGGGCAAGCTCTTCCACGCCGTCCGCGGCGACTACCCACGGCTGGCCGGCTTCCGGGAGCTCGCGGCGAGCCTCGACCCCGGCGGCAAGTTCCGGAACCCGTTCCTCGACCGCCACGTCTTCGGCCCGGCCGACAAGCGGTCGTGAGGGGGAAACAGGCTCAGAACACTGTTTCTCACTCACGACCGGCCGCGGCGGGAGGAGCCGTCGTGGCGCGCACGATGAGGTAGGTGTCGAGCACCTGCGCCGTGCGCTCGTCGGCCTCGCCCTCGAGCAGGCCCAGCAGGATCGTCACCGCCGCGCGGCCCGCCGCCTCGGTCGGCATCGCGATCGTCGTCAGCGGCGGCGCGGAGATGGCCGCGAAGACCAGGTCGTCGAAGCCGACCAGGCTGATCTCGTCCGGCACCGGCACGCCGCGGGCGTTGAGCCGCGCGAGCGCGCCGAACGCGACGAGGTCGTTGTAGGCGACGATCGCCGTCACGTCCGCGGCCAGCGCCAGGTCCGCGCCCTGCAGCCCGCCCTCGAACACCGGCGGGAACGGGCCGAACTCGACCACGTCGGTGCCGTGCCGCTCGGCCGCCTCCGCCAGGCCCTGGCGCCGGGCGCGGTTCGCCCACGACGCCCGCGGCCCGCCCAGGTAGGCGCACCGGCGGTGCCCCAGCGCGGCCAGGTGCTGGATCGCCTGCCGCATCCCGTCGGCGGCGTCCATCACGATCGACGGGATCCCTTCCACCTCCCGGTTGAGCAGCACCAGCGTGGTCTGCCCGGCGAGCGCGCGCAGCTGGTCGTCGGTCATGCTCGGGCTGCACAGCACGACGCCGTCGACCTGCTTCGCCATCCGGCGGACGAGGTTCTGCTCGGTCGCCGGGTCCTCGTCGCTGTTGGCGAAGAGCACGGCGATGTCGTCCTGGCGCGCGCGGGCCTGGACGCCGTTGAGCACTCCGGTGAAGAACGGGTTGCCCAGGTCCGAGACCACGATGCCGATGTGCCCGGTGCGGGCGGCGGGCACCGGCTGGGGCGCGCCCGCGGCGTGGTAGCCCAGCTCGGTCGCGGCGGCCAGCACCCGGGTGCGGGTCTGCCGGCGGACCAGATCCGGAGACGTGAACGCCCGCGACACCGTCGAGATCGACACGTTGGCGCGGCGGGCGACGTCGTGAATCGTGACGGTCACGGCAACTCCTCGGGCTCCTGCACCATGATGAAAACGCCCGGCAGTGTTGTCAACAAATGCTGCAAACCCGTTCCCCGTTTCCAGTAAGCGCTATCTCGAATCGCTCGCCGCCGTTCGGAGTACCTTTGTTTCGATGAATTCGACGAACATTGACACCCTTGTCGGGAACGCCTTACCGTGACGACCTGAAGTTTCTCCCGAACGCCTGACCCAGTTCGTCACCTTCCGCGCGGCCCGGCCGGGCCCCGCCGATCGGAGACCCATGTCGGGGAGCCGGAGCCGCACCGCCGCGGACCCGCCGAGGCTGGCCGTCGTCGGCACGTCCGGCTACGCGTTCAGCTACCTGCACCGCGCGCGCATCCTGCACGACGAGGGCCTGGTGCGGTTCGCGGGCATGGCCGACATCCGGGTGCCCTCGGCCGCCGCGGTCGCGCTGCTGCCCGAGGACGCCACCGCGCACCTCGGCGTCGACGACCTGCTCCGCCGCTGCCGTCCCGACATCACCGTGGTCGCGACCCCGCCGCACGCGCACGTCCAGGTCGCCGGCGCGGTGCTGCGGGCGGGCGGCGACCTGCTCCTGGAAACCCCGCCGGTGCTCGACCTCGCCGGGTTCACCACGCTGACCCGGCTGGCCGCTGAGTCCGGCGCGGCCTGCCAGACCGGGTTCCAGAGCTTCGGCTCCCCGGCCCTGCCCGTCCTCCGCGCGGCGATCGCCGCCGGCCGGCTCGGGGCGGTCGCGGGCGTCGGCGCGGCCGGGGCGTGGATCCGCACCGACGCCTACTACCGCCGCAACCCGTGGGCGGGCCGCCGGTGGCTCGACGGCGAGGCCGTCGTCGACGGCGCGCTGACCAACCCCTTTTCCCACGCGGTGGCCACCGCACTGCTCGTCGGCGGGGTCGCCGCTCTCGACCCGGCGGAGATCGCGCTCGAGCTCTACGGCGCGCGCGACATCGAAGCCGACGACACCGCGTGCCTGCGCATCCGGTTCGACGGCGGGCCCGAGATCGTCGTCGCCGCGTCGCTGTGCGCGGAGCAGGACCACGAGCCCTACGTCGTCGTGCACGGCACGAAGGGGCGCGCGAAGTTCTGGTACAAGAGCCACCGGCTGGAGGTCGACGACGAGCGCGTCCACCTCGGGGAGCCGGCCGACCTGCTGCGCAACCTGGTCGCCCACCACCGGGACCCGGCCGGGGTGCCGCTGCTCGCGCCGCTGGCGCGGACCCGGGCGTTCGCCTCGGTGGTCGAAGCGGTCCGGGACGCGCCGTCGCCGGCGCGGATCCCGGCGGGCTGGATCCGCACGGCGGGTGAAGGCGCGAGCCGGCACCCGGTGGTGCGGGGGATCGGCGAAGAGGTCGCCGTGGCCGCGGACCGGCTGGCGCTGTTCTCGGAAATCGGTGTCCCGTGGGCGAGCGCCGCGGGGGCCGCCCAACGCACCGGATAACCCGCGCCGGTGCCCATCGCGCTGGCGGCCCGGACCTTCACCCGGTCGCTGTAAGCGCTTTCTCAGCGTGCCCGCCAATCGTCGGAACCATTGCTGCACAAGGGTTGTGGTTGCGAATCGACCGTTGACACCGGTGTCGCGCACTGCCTACCGTGAGCGCGCTGACAGCGTTTTCAGAAAAGTGCTGACCGGCTGAGGACGGAGAATTCGATGGTGCGGACAACGGTGCGTAGGACCGGGCGCGGGGTCGCCGCGCTGGCCGTGGTGGTTCCCCTGCTGCTGACCGGGGTGGCCGCGTGCGGCTCGGGCTCCGGGGCCGGCGACGGGGACGTGACCATCACCTTCGTCTGGTGGGGCAGCGACGGGCGCGCGAACCTGACGAAGAAGGCCGTGGAGCTGTTCCAGCAGAAGAACCCGAAGATCAAGGTGCAGACGTCGTTCTCGGCGTACGCGGCCTACTGGGAGAAGCTGGCGACGCAGACGGCCGGTGGCAGGCCGCCGGACGTGCTCAACGTCGACACCCGCTACCTGGCCGAGTACGGCGGCCGGGGCGTGCTGGCCGACCTGAACCAGGGCGCGGGCAAGGCGGTTTCGCTCGCCGACGTCAACCCGGAGCTGGCCGCGACCGGGGTGTACCAGGGCAAGCGGTACGCCGTGCCGTGGGCGCAGAACACCCCGGCGATGATCTACGACCCGGCCGCGTTCACCGCGGCGGGCGCGGACCCGGCCAAGGGCCTGACCTGGCAGCAGTACGCCGACGCGACGCGGAAGGTGAGCGCCGCGAGCGGGTTCTCCGCACGGGGGACCACCGACTTCGGCATCCTCGACACGACGCTGGAGATCTGGCTGCGCCAGCAGGGCAAGCAGTTCTACACCCCGGCGGGCAAGCTCGGCTTCGCCGCCGACGACCTGCGCCGCTACTGGCAGCTCGCGAGCGGGTTCCGCGACGCCAAGGGCGCCTCGCCCGCGGACGTCACGGCGTCGTACAACACCTCGCCCGAGCAGGCCCCGCTCGGCAAGAAGCTGACCAGCTCGGAGTTCGCCTACGACAACCTGCTGCCCGCGTACCAGAAGGCGAACGGCAAGCCGCTGAACGTCGCGCCGTACCCGAGCGACAAGGCCGGCGACACCGGGCAGTACCGGCGGCCGTCGATGTTCCTGGCCGTCTCGGCCCGCAGCGCGCAGCAGGAGGCGGCCGCGAAGCTCGTCGACTTCCTGGTGAACGACGCCGAGGTGGGCAAGATCGTCGGCACCGACCGCGGGCTGGCCCCGAACCTCAAGGTCCGCGCGCAGCTGGCGGGGTCGGCGACCGGCAACGACAAGACCCTCTACGACTTCGAAGCCGCGCTCGAACCGAAGCTCGGGGCCGCACCGCCGGTGCCGCCGAAGGGTGCCGGCGCGATCCAGAAGCTCCTCCAGCGCACCTACGAAGAGGTCGCGTTCGGGCGGATGAGCATCGACGACGCCGTGAACCGGTTCATGACCGAGGCCGAGAAGGGGCTGTCCTAACCGATGACGACCGTGCGCACCCCGGACCCGCCGCTCGCCCCGGCGACCGTGCGCCCCCGGCGCCGGGACCGGCCGGGCCGCCGTCGCAAGAGCCAGCCGGAGGCCTTCGCGTTCCTGACGCCGTGGCTGCTCGGCGCGGTGGCGCTCACCGTCGGCCCGATGGTCGTCTCGCTGTACCTGTCGTTCACCGACTACGACATGTTCACCGCACCGGACTGGGTCGGCTTCGGCAACTTCACGCACATGTTCACCGACGACGACCGCTACCTGCAGTCGGTGAAGGTCACGCTGATCTACGTCCTGGTCTCGGTGCCGCTGAAGCTGACGGTGTCGCTGCTGGTGGCGATGCTGCTCAACACCCGCCGCGGGGCCAACGGCTTCTACCGGGCCGCGTTCTACGCACCGTCGCTGCTCGGCGCGAGCGTCGCGGCGGCGCTCGTGTGGCGGGCGCTGTTCATGGGCGGCGGCCCGGTGAACGAGGCGCTGGCGTTCTTCGGCTGGCACACGCCGAGCTGGGTCGACGACCCGCAGTTCAGCCTGGCGTCGATCGTGCTGCTCGGGGTGTGGCAGTTCGGCGCGCCGATGGTGATCTTCCTGGCCGGGCTCAAGCAGATCCCGGCGGAGCTGCACGAGGCGGCGGCGATCGACGGCGCGGGCGCGTTCCGCCGCTTCCGGCACATCACGCTGCCGATGCTCTCGCCGGTGATCTTCTTCAATCTGGTGATGGAGGCCATCCACGCGTTCCAGGCGTTCACCCCGGCGTTCGTCATCGGCGGCGGCCGCGGCGGCCCAGCCGACGCGGACCTGTTCTACACCCTCTACCTGTTCGAGGTCGGCTTCCAGGACTTCCGGATGGGTTACGCGTCGGCGATGGCGTGGGTGCTGCTGGTGGTGATCGCGATCGTCACGGCGATCGTGTTCCGCACCGCGAAGCTGTGGGTGTTCTACGACGACGCGGAAGGCACGGGGGAGCGCCGATGACCACACTGCCCCGCCCGGCCCGCTCGTTCGGCCGGCACGCGCTGTGCCTGGTGATCGTGGCCGTGGTGCTGTACCCGCTGGTGTGGCTGGCGTTCGCGTCGGTCAAGCCGCCGGACGAGATCCTCTCGAGGCTGGCGCTGCTGCCGACCCGCTTCGTCTTCGACGGCTACACGAAGGGCTGGGAGGGCGCGGCGGACGTCGGGTTCGGCCGCTTCTTCCTGAACTCCTTCCTGGTGGCCGGGTTGTCGGTGGCGGCCAACGTGCTTTCGTGCTCCCTGGCGGCGTACGCCTTCGCCCGGTTGAACTTCCGGTTCCGCGGCGCACTGTTCGCGTTCATGATCACGACGCTGATGCTGCCCTACCACGTGACGCTGATCCCGCAGTACGTGATCTTCCAGCAGGCCGGCCTGGTCAACACGTTCGTCCCGCTGATCCTGCCGAAGCTGCTGGCGACCGAGGCGTTCTTCGTGTTCCTGATCGTGCAGTTCATGCGCGGCATCCCGCGGGAGCTCGACGAAGCCGCGATCATCGACGGCTGTTCGGTGTACCGGACGTTCTGGCACGTGGTGCTGCCGCTGTCGAAACCGGCGCTGGTGACGACGTCGATCTTCACGTTCATCTGGACGTGGAACGACTTCTTCACGCAGATGGTGTACCTGAACGACACGGAGAAGTTCACGGTTCCGCTGGGGCTGCGGCTGTTCGTGGACACCAGCAGCCAGTCCGACTTCGGCGCGATGTTCGCGATGTCCGCGCTCGCGCTGGTCCCCATCGTGCTCTTCTTCCTCGCCTTCCAGCGCCTGCTGGTGGAGGGCGTGAGCACGAGCGGCCTGAAGGGGTGAGGATGCGCGAAGCGACTTGGCGGGGTGGACTGGGGGAGTTCTCGGACTGCCTCCTGGCAGGGGTGCTGGTGGCACTGGCGTCCGTGCCGGTGGTGACGGCGGCCCCGGCCCTGGCGGCGGGCTGCCGCGCGATCGAGCGGTCCGGGCGCGGCGTGGGCGGTCCACTGTGGACGACGTTCTGGGCCGACTTCCGCGCGGCCGCCCGCGGCGGGGTGGTGTTCGGCGGGCTCGCGGTGCTGGCGGCCGTGCTGTTCGCGGTGGACCTGGAGGTGGCGGGCTCGCTGCCGGGAGGGCGCGTGCTCCGGCCGGTACTGGGGGTGCTGGCCGGCGTGGCGCTGGTGATCGCGGTGCGGACCTGTGAGGTGGTGGCCACCCGCGACTCGGCAGCGGGCTCGCCGGCGATGGCCGGTGCCCTGGCGCGGGGAGAGACGGGCGCGAATGGCCCGGCCGCGGCTCGGCGCGGGTCCGCGTCCTGGCTCCGCGCCGGCCTCGCCGCCGCGCGGGAAACCCCGGCCGCTCCCGGCAGCGCCGCGCTCCTCGCCGGGGCGATCCTCCTCTGCGCGGTCCTCGTCTGGATGCTCCCCATCCTCGCGTTCGTCGTCCCCGGGCCGCTTTGCCTCGCCGCCGTCGCGACCGGCAGGCGATCGTGATCCCCGCCGTCGTCGTCTTCGGGACCGCCGGGCACGCACTCACCCACCTGCGCCGGGCCCGCGCGCTCCACGACCGCGGCGAGATCGTCCTCGCCGGGGCCTGCGACGTCCGGGAACCGCCCGACGAAGCCCGCGCGCTGCTCCCGGACCACGCGAAGCTGACCACCGATCCCGGGGACCTCGTCGCGGGGGCGGACATCGCCGTCGTGGCCACGCCGCCGCACACCCACCTCGCCCTCGCCCGGCGTGCGCTCGCAGCCGGCTGTCACCTGCTGGTCGAGAAGCCCCCGGTGCTCGACCTCGCGGGCTTCGGCGAGCTCGAGCGGCTCACCCGTGACCGCGGCCTCGCCTGCCAGACCGGGTTCCAGAGCTTCGGCTCGGCCGCCGTCCCGCTGATCCGCGCGGCGATCGGGCGCGGTGAGATCGGGACGGTCACCGGGATCGCCGCCGCCGGGGCGTGGATCCGGCGGGACCGGTACTTCGGGCGGGCCGAGTGGGCGGGACGGCGGCGCGTCGGCGGGCAGCCGGTCGTGGACGGCTCCCTGACCAACCCCTTCGCGCACGCCGTGGCGACCGCTCTGCTGCTCAACGGCACCGCCGGACTGCTCCCGGACCACGTCGGCGTCGAGCTGTACCGGGCCCGCGCCATCGAATCCGACGACACCGCCTGCGCGCGGCTCGCCTTCGCCGGCGCGCCGGACGTCGTCGTCGCGGCCACGCTCGCCGCCGAGGCCGACCACCAGCCCTACGTCCTCGTGCACGGCACCGAAGGGCGGATCCGCTGGGACTACAAGACCGACGTCGTCGAGATCCGCGGCACCCCGGTGCCGGTGGAGCCGCCCGAAGACCTCCTGGTCAACCTCGTCGAGCACCTGCGCGACGGCGTGGCGCTGCGGGCGCCCCTGGCCGCGACCCGCGCCTTCACCGCGCTGGTCGAGGCGGTCCGCGACGCACCCGAACCGCGGCCGCTGCCCGCCGAGTGGGTCCGGACCGCCGGCACCGGCCCCGACCGGCACTACGTCGTCCCGGGCGTCGACGCGGCGGTCGACGACGCCGCCGGGCGGCTCGCCCTCTTCTCCGAACTCGCTCTGCCCTGGATCGGCGCCGGGAGCCGCGCCGGGAAGAGAGGTGATGGTGGTGCGTAGGTACGCGATCGTCGGCCTGGGCTCGCGGGCCGGGCTGTTCGCCGGCGCGCTGGCCGGGTCGCCGCGGGCGGAACTCGCCGCCTTCTGCGACACCAACGAGACCCGCATGCGCGTCCACAACGGCTGGCTGGGCACGGCGGTGCCCTGCTACCGGCCCGGCGACTTCACCGCGATGCTCGCGAAGGAGCGCATCGACGTCGTCGTGGTGTGCACGCCGGACCACACGCACGCGGACTACGTCGTCGCCGCGCTCGAGGCCGGCTGCGACGTCGTCACCGAAAAGCCGATGACCACCGACGTCGACGGCGCCCGCCGGATCCTCACCGCCCGGCGCGAAACGGGGCGTTCGGTGCGCGTCACCTTCAACTACCGCTACAACCCGGTGCACCGCCGGGTCCGGGAACTCCTGGCGGCGGGCGCGATCGGGGAGATCGGCTCGGTCGAGTTCAGCTGGCTGCTCGACACCGCGCACGGCGCCGACTACTTCCGCCGCTGGCACCGCGACAAGGCGAACTCCGGCGGCCTGCTCGTGCACAAGTCCGGGCACCACTTCGACCTCGTCAACTGGTGGCTCGGCCGCGGGCCCGAGACGGTCTTCGCGCTGGGCCGGCTGTTCTTCTACGGCGAGGAAAACGGGCGGCGGCACGGACAGCGTACGGACTACGCGCGGGGCAGCGGGACCACCGGCGACCCGTTCGCGCTCGACCTCGACCGCTCGCCCCGGCTGCGCGCCCTCTACCGCGACGCCGAGGCCGAGGACGGCTACCTCCGCGACCGCGCGGTCTTCGCGCCCGGCATCACGATCGAGGACGACCTGTCGGTGCTCGTCCGCCACCGGGGCGGCGCGGTGCTGAACTACCACCTCCACGCGTATTCACCCCGCGAGGGCTACCGGGTCGCCTTCTCCGGCAGCGAGGGACGGCTGGAGCTCGACGTCCGCGAGAACGAGCACGCCGTGGGCGCGGCCAAGTCCGTCGCGGACCTCCCGCCCGGCGTGGTGCCCGAACCCGGCCGCGCCCGGCTGACGCTGCAACGGCTCTGGGCGCCGCCCGAAGTCGTGCTCGACCAGGTCCTCGGCGACGGGCACGGTGGCGGGGACGAGCGGATGCTCGCCGAGCTGCTCGGGGACGCCGAGCCGGACGCGCTCGGCTGCGCGGCCGGCCACGACGCCGGGCTGGCGGCGCTGCTCACCGGGCTGGCCGCCAACCGGTCACTGGCGACCGGACGACCGGTCGCCGTCGCGGAACTGCTCGCCGAGCTCGGGGACCCGGCGTGAGCCGGGCGGCGGTCGGGGACGGGACGCTCGCGCCGGCCGAAGCCGGCGACGGCCGGGTGCGGGTCCGCCTCGGCGAGCTCGACCTCGCCGAGTACGTGGTCGCGCCGCCGACCCCGGCGGGGGACTCGCCGAAGCCGTACCTGCACCCGCTGCGCACCACCGCGGGAGAGGTCGTGACCGCGGTCCGGCCGCACGACCACACCTGGCACAACGGCCTGCAGTTCACGATGGCCCACCTCTCGGGCGAGAACTTCTGGGGCGGGCGCACCTACGTGCGCGGCCGCGGGTACACCCCGCTCGACAACAACGGCACCGTCGGTCACGTCCGCTGGGAGAGCCGGGTGTCCGCGCCCGGGCACTGCGAACTGCGGCACGAGCTGGCCTGGCGCACCGCGGCCGGCCGTCGCTGGCTCACCGAGCACCGCACGCTGCGCTTCGGGGACGTCGACGTCGACGGCGGGCACTGGACGCTCACCTGGACCAGCCGGCTGCGCAACACCAGCGGCCGCGAACTGCGCTGGGGCAGCCCGGTCACCGAAGGGCGGGACACGGCCGGCTACGGCGGGCTGTTCTGGCGCGGGCCGCGCTCGTTCGTCGGCGGCGAAGTCCGGACCCCGGACGGCCGGAGCGCGGCCGGCGCGATGGGGCACCGGGCGCCGTGGCTCGCCTTCACCGGACGGCACGACGTCAGCCTGCGGACCTCGACGCTGCTGTTCGCCGACAGCCCGGCCAACCCCGCGTACCCGACGGCCTGGTACGTCCGGGCCGAGCCGTTCCCGGTGGTCAGCTTCGCCGCCACCTACCACCGGCCGTGGCTGTTCGAACCCGGCGGCGAACTGACGCTGACCCACCACCTCGTCGTCGTCGACGGCGATCCGGACCCCGCCCGGCTGTCCGAGCTCGCGGCCCGGGCGGCCGAGTGAAAGGACTGCCATGCGCTGGAAGGCTTTCGCGGGGTGCCTCGCCCTGATCGGACTCACCTGCGCGGCCGCGCCCGCGTCCGCGCACGGGCACGACCCCGGCCGCGTCGTGCTCGGCGCGCGCGACGGCTGGGCCGCGGCGACCACCGGGACGACCGGGGGAGCGGCCGCCGCCGGCATCCGCACGGTGACCAAGCGCTCCGAACTCGTCGCCGCGCTGGCGGCCGACCCGGGCGCGCCGAAGATCATCCGCGTCCGCGGCACGATCGAGGGCAACGCGGACGACCGGGACCGGCCGATGAGCTGCACCGATTTCGCCGACCCCGGTTACACCCTGCCCGCCTACCTGGCGGCGTACGACCCGGCCACCTGGGGCAAGGTCGAGCCGTCCGGGCCCCTGGAGGAGGCACGCGCCCGGTCCCAGGCCAACCAGGCGGCGCAGGTGGTCCTCGACGTCGGGCCGAACACGACGATCATCGGCGACCACGCCACACTGCACGGGCTGACGCTGCGCGTGACCGGCGACAACGTGATCCTGCGGAACCTGGGCTTCGCCGACGCGCACGACTGCTTCCCGCAGTGGGACCCCCTCGACGGCGCCGACGGCAACTGGAACTCCGAGTACGACAACGTCGACCTGGTCGGCGCGACGCACGTCTGGGTGGACCACAACGACTTCGGCGACGGCGGGAACGACCGGCAGCCGACCTACTTCGGGCGCGAGTACGAGGTCCACGACGGCCTGCTCGACATCGTGAACGGGTCGGACCTGGTGACCGTGTCGTACAACCGGCTGCACGACCACGACAAGACGATGCTGATCGGCAACACCGACAAGCCCACCCACGACGTGGGCAAGCTGCGCGTCACGGTGCACCACAACCTCTTTTCCGAGATCGGGCAGCGCGCGCCGCGGGTCCGGTACGGGCAGGTGCACGTCTACGACAACCTGTACGCGGTGCGGGACGCGGCGGCCTACACGTATTCGCTCGGGGTCGGCGTGGAATCCCGGATCTACGCGGAGGACAACTTCTTCCGGATCCCGGCGTCGGTACCGCTGGGCGCGCTCGTCGAGTACTGGAAGGGCACGGTGCTGCACGCGACCGGCACCCTGGTCGCGACGGGTACCGCGTGGCCGCGGCCGGTGGACCTGCTGGCCGAGTACAACGCGGCCAACGACCCGGACCTCGGCCCCGACGTCGGGTGGACGCCGGCCCTGGTGGACCGGCTCGACCCGGCGTGGCAGGTCCCGGCGCGGGTGCTCACCGGCGCCGGGCCCGCGCGCTGACCGTTCGACACTTTCGGTGTTTTCTGAAAACCCGCGCGGGCGGCGACCATCCGGGCGACTTGCCCGGCGCAGCGGCGAACGACATTGACACGGACTGTCCGCAACCCGAAACTCAGTGGCGAGAAAGCGCTTTCACAACCCGGTCGGACGTTTCGTCAGCGCCGATTGAAGAATCAGACCAGGGAGTGATGAATGGTTTCCCCAGTGATTTCCCGGATGATCCGGGTGGCCGCCGTGGCCGCGCTCGTGGTTTCGGCGGCGGCCGGCACCGGCGCGACCGCGTCGGCCGCCACCTGGCCGAGCCCCAGCACGAACGTGCCGGTCGGCGCGACGATCAAGGTCACCAGCGGCACCTACGACGGCGGGCTCAAGCGGTTCTACGGCACCGGCGACCTCGGGTCCGGCGGCCAGGACGAGGGCCAGGACCCGTTGTTCCAGCTCGCCAACGGCACCACGCTGAAGAACGTCGTCCTGGGCAGTCCGGCCGCCGACGGCGTGCACTGCCTCGGCACCTGCACGCTGCTCAACGTCTGGTGGGAGGACGTCGGCGAGGACGCGGCGACCTTCAAGGGCACCTCCGCCTCGCAGACCATGACGATCGACGGCGGCGGTGCCCGCAAGGCGTCGGACAAGGTCTTCCAGCACAACGGCCCGGGCACCATGTACATCCGGAACTTCGAGGTCAACGACTTCGGCAAGCTGTACCGCTCCTGCGGCAACTGCAAGACGCAGTACAAGCGCAACGTCGTCGTCGACAACGTCACGGCCACCGTGCCGGGCAAGGCGCTGGTCGGCATCAACACGAACTACGGCGACACCGCGAAGCTGACGCGGATCACGATCGTCGGCGATTCGAGCCGCAAGATCGAGCCCTGCCAGAAGTACAAGGGCGTCACCAGCGGCGAGCCGACGAAGACCGGCAGCGGCCCCGATGCGACGAACTGCCTCTACACCAGCGCCAACATCACCTACCGGTAGTCCGAGCCGCGCCGCGGGTGCCGGCCGCCGTCCGGCACCCGCGGCGCTCCCAGGGAGGCGTCATGCTCAAGACCCTGCTCGTCGCTTCGGCGCTCGCGGGGACGGCGCTGGCCGCCCCGCCGGCCGGGGCCGCGGTCGTCAACGTCGTCGTGGCCAAGGACGGCACCGGCACGCACAGCACCGTCCAAGCCGGGATCGACGCCGTGTCGGCCGGCGGCACCGTGTCGGTGAAACCCGGCACCTACCGCGAGGTGATCACCGTGCCCGCGGCCAAGACCGGGGTGACCCTGCGGGGCACCACCGGCAAGGCGTCGGACGTCGTCGTCGACTACGACAACGCCAGCGGGACGAAGAAGCCGGACGGCTCGACCTACGGCACGACGGGCAGCGCGACCGCGACGATCGCCGCGAACGGCTTCACCGCGACGGCGCTGACCTTCCGCAACTCCTTCGACCGCAAGGCCCACCCGGAGATCACCGCCACCCAGGCCGTCGCGGTCAAGACCACCGGCGACCGGATGGTCTTCGACGACGTCACCTTCCTCGGGCACCAGGACACGCTCTACGCCGACACCGCGGCCGTGGGCACGACCGGCCGCCAGTACTACCGGAACTGCTCGATCAGCGGCGACGTCGACTTCCTCTTCGGGCGCGCGACCGCGGTGTTCGACCGGGCGACGATCACCGCGCTCGACCGCGGTTCGAACCCGAACGGCTACCTGACCGCGGCCAGCACCCGCCGGACCAACCCGTACGGCTTCCTGATCGTGGGCAGCCGGGTGCTCAGCCCGGCCGCGAACGCCAGCTTCTACCTGGGGCGGCCGTGGCACCCGAGCGGCGACGTCGACGCGATCGCGCAGGTCGTCATCCGCGAGACCATCCTGCCGGCGGCGATCAAGGCGACGCCGTGGACGGACATGTCGGGCTTCTCGTGGAAGGACGCCCGGTTCTTCGAATACCGCAACACGGGACCCGGCGCGGGCACCGGCACCGACCGGCCGCAGCTCCCCGCCGCGCAGGCCGCGAACTTCACCGCGCAGCGCTACCTCGCGGGCGGCGACGGGTGGAACCCCGTGCACTGACCCGGAAACCCCATCGACTGCGAGGACACCTCATGAGCCTGCCCCGCCTGCTCGCCGTCCTGGCCGCCGCCCTGCTGAGCGCACCCGCCGCCCAGGCCGCCACCTACCCGGACCCGGGGTACGTCACCGGGGACGTCACGGCGGTCCACGACCCGTCGATGATCCGCGCGGCGGACGGCAGCTACCTGCTCTACTCGACCGATCAGTACCTGCAGATCCGCCGTTCGACCGACCGCATCCACTTCACGAAGATCGGCTCGGTGTGGCCGGGCGGCGCGCCGTGGACGGCACCCTTCACCGACCCGGCCCACCCGGGTTACCTGTGGGCGCCGGACATCTCGTTCCACAACGGCCGGTACTACCTGTACTACGCGGCTTCGACGTTCGGCTCGCGCAATTCGGCGATCTTCCTGGCCACCAGCCCGACGGGGTTGCCGGGCAGCTGGACCAACCAGGGCATCGTCACACAGACGAGCACCAGCGACGACTACAACGCGATCGACCCGAACCTGTTCGTCGATTCGGGCGGCCGCTGGTGGCTGAGCTTCGGCTCGTGGTGGACGGGCATCAAGGTGTACCGGCTGGACCCGGCGACCGGGAAGCGCAGCACGACGGACACCGCGTTGCGCAGCATCGCGCAGCGCACGGGCAGCACGACGGCCGAGGAAGCGCCGTACATCGTGCAGCATGGGAGCTACTTCTACCTGTTCGTTTCGTGGGACTCGTGCTGCCAGGGCACGAAGAGCACGTACCGCGTGATGGCCGGCCGGTCGACGTCGATCACCGGTCCGTACACCGACCGCAACGGCGTCCGGCTGACCGCGGGCGGCGGCACGCAGATCCTGGCGAGCCACGGCGACGTCCACGGCCCCGGCCACGTGGCTGTGCTGCACGACACCGACGCGGACGTGCTGGTCTACCACTATTACTACTCCGACGCGACGCCGCAGACGGGCAAGCTCGGCATCAACCTCATCGGCTACGACAGCGCCGGCTGGCCCTACGTCTACTGAATTCGGGAGTCCCCGTCATGCGCCTGTTCCTGACGATCGCCGCGGTGGCGTCGGTGTCGCTCGCCCCGGCGGCGGCCGCGGACGTCCCGGTCACCGACGCGAACCTCGCCTACACCGGCCGGTGGACCACCGAGTCCGCCGGCGCGGTCCCGCACTGGGCCGGCGCGTACGTCACGGCGAAGTTCACCGGCACGACGGTGAAGGTGAAGGCCCGGGCGGCGGTGAACTTCTACGCGAGCATCGACAACGGCCCCGACGTGTTCTTCGCCGGGGTGAAGGGGACGGTCCCGCTGACGCCGTCGGCACTGCCCGCCGGCACGCATTCACTGCGGCTGTCCTACCGGTCCGGCGACACGATCTTCCAGGGCCTGGGCCTGGACGCGGGAGCGTCGACGGCGCCGGTGACACCGCCGCCGAAGCTGCTGGAGTTCGTCGGCGACTCGATCACGTACGGCGCGCTGACGAGCAAACTGGCGCTTTCCGCGTACGGCTGGCAGGTGGGGGAGCGGCTCGGGGTGCGCCACAAGCAGATCGCGCGTTCCGGCTACTGCCTGGTGGCGGCGTCGGGCTGTGTCGGGCAGGCGGCGCAGTTCTTCCGCACGGACAGCACGGGCGACACGGCCTGGGACTTCACGCGCTACCAGGCGACGGCGGTGGTGATCAACCTCGGCACCAACGACGCCGGGCACGGTGTCAGCGGACCGGCTTTCCAGGCGGCGTACACGAAGCTGCTGCGGGACATCAGGGCGAAGTACCCGAACGCGACGCTGTTCGCGTTCGAGACGTTGAAGAAGCGGTACGTGACGGAGACGAAGAACGCGGTCGCGGCGACGGGCGACCCGAAGGTCCGGTTCATCACCACGGAAGGCTGGCTGACAACGGGAATGGACTACGCGGACGGCGACGGCCACCCGAACGACGGGGGCCACACGAAGATCGCCGACCGGCTGGCTCCGATTCTCGCTCCGGCTTTGTTCGCCTGATCGAGTGATGAACAGATGTTCGGGTGTCGGGTAATCTTGTTGTGTGGACAGAGAAGCGGTGTGGCAGACGGACGCGGAGGCTTTGGCCGACCGTCTCCGTGGGCTGCTCACCGTTGTGCGGTCTGCCGAGGCGGAAATCGGGACTCTGCTGGTGGAAATCGAGTCGCGTGGCGTGATGGAACTGTTCGGCTACCGCTCGGTTGCCCGCTTACTCGAACACCTCGCCGACATTCCCCACGCAGCCGCCCAGCGCACGGTCACCCGAGCCCTCGCTCTCACCTCTGCGCACACCCTCGACGCCACGCCCGCTCTCGCCCCCGCCACCGGCGCTGCCGCCCTGACGGGTGCCCTGAGCACGCCGATGATCGACACCATCATCACCGCCCTCACCCCCATCCCCCTCGAACACCGCGACTCCGCCGAACAAGACCTGCTCGCCTTCGCCGTCGACGCAGGCCACAAACAAGTCGCGGCGCTCGGCACCCGGATCCTGGCCCACCTCGACCCTGACGGCGCCGAGCCGGTCGATGTCGAGCCCGCCACCCCGGCCCGCGAACTCTCGTTACGCCGCAGGCGCACCGGAACCTGGGAACTCACCGGCCGGTTCGACGACGAAACCGGCACCCGAGCCAGCGCCCTGCTCGATGCCTTGGCCGAACGCCGTACTGCCGACGACGGCGGAGACTTCCGTTCCCCGCAGGAACGCTACGGCGACGCCTTCTCCGACGCCATCGACCTCGCGCTCAACTCCCCAGAGCTGCCCACGCAGGCCGGTGAACGCGCCCACGTCCTAGTCGCCGTCTCCCTCGCCGACCTGCAATCCGGCCTCGGCCAGGCGACCCTGGGCGACACCGGCCTGATCTCCGCGGTCGAGGCCCGCATCCACGCCTGCGACTGCAAACTGATCCCGTCCGTTTTGGGCGCCAGCAGCGAACCCCTGGACTTGGGTAGAGCTCGCCGCCTGATCTCACCCGGCCTCCGCCGGGCCCTGTTCTTACGTGACCGAGGCTGCGCCTTCCCCGGCTGTCACCGCCCACCGCGGCACTGTCAAGGCCACCACATCCGCCACTGGGCCAACGGCGGCCCCACGGACCTCGCCAACCTGGTCCTGCTTTGCGCCCACCATCACCGCCTCATGCACCGCTCGGGTTGGCAGGTCCGCCTCGCGACCGACGGCCACCCCGAATTCCTACCCCCGGTGTTCCTGGACAAGCGTCGAAAACCCAGGCGCAACAACCTGCATCAGCCACTGCCCTTCGCGGCGTGACACAACCGAACACGGGAAAGGCCCGCAGCCACCGGCTGCGGGCCTACACCCACAACACCACCCGCATGATCGACGAAGCCCGCCATCCTCCGACGCCCGATCGGTCGGCGAACCCGCCGCAAGCAATCCCCGGACCCGCACCAATCCTGGCACCGGCGGCACCCAGCCTCCCCGCGGTGGCCCCTCACCCGCGGCCTCACTGCACTGGCCTTTCCACGCAACTGCCGAGCTTCCTGCGGCGTTCTTTCGCTCGCGGGATCACTGCGCTGGCCGTTCGCTGCAGCTGGCGAGCTTTGCGGTGGTCCCTCTCTCGCGGGGTCACTGGAGTGGCTGTTCGCCGCAACTGCCGATCTTCTCGAGGGCGGCCCTTCAGTCGCGGCATCGCTCTGCTGGCCGTTCACTGCAGCTGCCAAGCTTTCCGCGGTGGTCCCTCTGTCGCTGGGTCACTGG
Source organism: Amycolatopsis sp. NPDC049159 (assembly GCF_040648295.1). Taxonomy (NCBI): domain Bacteria; kingdom Bacillati; phylum Actinomycetota; class Actinomycetes; order Pseudonocardiales; family Pseudonocardiaceae; genus Amycolatopsis; species Amycolatopsis sp. NPDC049159. The sequence goes on along the minus strand of NZ_JBEZDL010000004.1, from coordinate 294,474 downwards.
ACTGGCTGTTCGCCGCAACTGCTGAGCTTCCTGTGGCAGCCCTTCAGTCGTGGCATCGCTGTGCTGGCCGTTCACTGCAGCTGCCGAGCTTCCGCGGCGGTCCCTCAGCCGCGGCGGCACTGGACTGGTCGTTCGCCGCAATTGCCGAGCTTCCTGCGGCGTCCCTTCGCTCGCGGGGTCACTGTGCTGGCCGTTCACCGCAACTGCCGAACTTCCCCCGTCGCCCTCACTCGCGGCAGCCTCGAGCCAGCCGCGCACCGCAACAAACGCCTCCCAAGCCCGACCGTGCTGCCCGCACGCGAAACTCCCTACCCGCCAGCCGGGGCCGGCCCCAGCGCGGAGCCCGCCACCGCCCCGCCGGGTTCCTTCAACTCCACGAACAGCGAGTGCGTAGGCGTGGTGCCGACATTCTCGCCCGAATGCTCCTGCGCCCCCACCCAGCGCACCGCCCCCGCAGGCAAGTCCACCGCCACCTCGCGGCCGCCCGACGAGATGCGGCGGCTGAAGGCGCTCAACGTGACCATCACCGTGTCGGGGTGCCGGTGGGGCTCGGTCCGATCGCCCGGCCGGTCGCGGTACTCCAGCACCCGCACCCGCTCGTTCTCGAAAACCACCTGGTACAGCTCGGGGTTCGTTTCGGCCGGGTCACCGGTCATGGCCGCCTCCTTCGTGGGACGTGAGTACCATGATGGCATGGCCGTCCCATACGAGTCCACCGGCAGGCAGCGGCAGAAGGGCCGGACCCGGGCCGCGCTGGTCGAGGCCGCGCACGCGCTGCTCGCCGATGGTGGGTCGCCGACCGTCGAGGACGCTGCCGCGGCGGCCGGGATTTCGCGTACCACCGCCTACCGGTACTTCCCCAACCAGCGCGAGCTGCTGCTCGCCGCCTACCCGGAGATCCAGGACGACGCCGGCCTGCTGCCCGCGGACGCGCCCGCCGATCCCGTCGCGCGGCTCGAGCTTGTGATGCGGGAGTTCATCGCCTTCACCCTGCGCTGGGAGCCGCAGCTGCGCGCGCAGCTCCGGCTGTCCCTGGAACCCGGCGCCCGGCAGCCGGTGCTGCGCCGGGGCCGGGCGATCCGCTGGATCGAGGAGGCCCTCGTCCCGCTCGCGGACACGCACCCGCACCTGGACGTGCACGGCCTGGCCACGGCGATCCGCTCGGCGTCCGGCATCGAGTCGCTGGTCTGGCTGACCGACATCGGCGGCCTCGACCGCGCGCGGGCCGCCGAGATGCTGGCGGGTTCCGCGCGGGCCATCCTGCGGGCGGCGCTCGACCCGGTTACGTGATCGGCACCGTCGCGATGCAGGAGTCGGTGCCGTTGCTGAAGGTCGTCGACGCCGTCCCGACCGCGGTCGCCGGCACGTCGACGCCCGGGGGCAGCGTCAGGCTCGTGGTCCCGGACGTCGGCACGGACCGGGTGTAGACCGTGTGCGTGGTGAAGCCGTCGCGGTAGGAGATCCGCAGCAGCAGGTTGCCCGCGTCGCCGATGTACGGCCCGGACGACGTCGTCGCCCCGAGCATGTGGTGGTAGCCGCCGGAGGTGTCGTAGCGCAGGGTGAACGAGCCGCCGAAGTCGCCGGAATGGCAGACGGCGGTCTTCTGGGTGATCGTGGCCGCCTGGGCCGGGGCCGCCAGCACCGTGGCGCTCGCCAGCGCGGCCACCAGTCCGGCTCGGATCGCAGTCTTCATGCCCCCATCCTGGACGGCGGCACTTCCGTTTCACTTCTCCTCACCCGGCGGTGCGGACCAGCAGGACCGGGCAGGCGGCGTGGTGCAGGAGGGCCTGGCCGGTCGAACCGAGCAGGAGACCGGGGAAGCCGCCGCGGCCGCGGTCGCCGAGGACGACGAGCTGGGCGTCGCCGCTGCGCTCGATCAGCTCCCGCCGCGGGTGGGCGTGCACCAGGACGCGCTCGACTTCGACGTCGCCGGTGTCGTGGGCCAGCACCCCCGCGCCGAGCAGCCGGTGCCCGGCTTCGGTGACGCACCGGGGATCCGCGCGCGGCGGTGGCGTGTCCGCCCAGGCGTGCAGCACGACGAGGGGGGCGCCGCGGGTGCGCGCTTCGGCCAGCGCGGCTTCGAGGACCCGGCTGCCGGCTTCGCTGCCGTCGATCCCGGTGACGACCGGGCGCTGCGCCGCGTCCGGCTCGTCCCAGCCGTCCCCGCGGACGACGACGGTGTCGCACCGCGCGTGCGTCCCGACGGCCGCGGCGACCGAGCCGGCGAGCAGGCTGGTGAGCCGCCCGTGCCCGGCCGAGCCGACGACGAGCAATGCGGCGGACCTCGACGCGTCGATCAGCGCCTGCGCCGCCCGATCGGGATCGAGCCGCGTGGCCGCATCATCGACACCCTGCGCGGCGGCGAGCTCCCGCGCGATCCGCAACGCCCGCCGGCCCCGCGCCCGCAGGCCGTCCACCAGCTCGTCCGGCGGCGGCACGACCCCACCGGCGAGCAGCGCGGGCACATCGAGGGCATGCACGACTTCGAGCGGCGCGCCCCGCAAACGCGCGGCCCGCGCGGCCCAGCGGACGGCATCGAGCGACTCGGCCGACCCGTCCACCCCGGCGACGATCGGCGGTCCGGTCATCCTCAAGACTGTAGGCCGCCGCGAGGACCCGTGCGGCGATGTCCCGGAATCAGCGAGCGGCGGTCGAATTCGACGAATTCACGGTGGCGGCGAAAGGAACGGTCCGGCTTTCGGCCGAATTCCTCCGCGGGCCCTTGACGCGCGTCCCGGCGCCGCCCGATCATTCCGGTCGCTCGTCCCCGGGAGAACGAGGTACTCCGTGAAGATCCGCCTCGCCGTCGTGGTCCTGCTGTGCGGGGCCACCGCGCTGGTGCCGGCCGCCGCGCACGCCGATTCCGCCGACGGCGGCACCTTCTCCGTGGTGAGCTACAACGTCGCCGGGCTGCCCGAAGGCATTTCGAGCGCGCCGACTCCCCGCGAGCCGGCCACGACGGCCATCGGGCAGCGGCTGGGCCCCTACGACGTGGTGCACGTCGAGGAGGACTTCAACTACCACGCCACGCTCTACGCGGCCGACCACCACCCGTACCGCACCCCGACGAGCGGCGGCGCGGGGATCGGCAGCGGCCTGAACACGCTGTCGTCGCTGCCCTACGACACCGGCGACTTCGAGCGCGTGCGCTGGAAGTCGTGCCAGTTCGACTCCGGGGACTGCCTGACGCCCAAGGGATTCACCTTCATGCGGCTGAGGCTCGCCGAGGGCGTCTACGTCGACGCGTACAACGTGCACACCAACGCGGGCACGAACGACGGCGACGAGGAGTCGCGCGCGTCGAACCTGGCGCAGCTGACCGCGTTCATCCGCACCCACTCGGCGGGCAACCCGGTGCTCGTCATGGGCGACACCAACACGCGCTACACCCGCGCGGCGGACACGATCGCGGCGTTCGCCGCCGACAACGGTCTCACCGACGCCTGGGTGCAGCTCGTCCGCGGCGGGTCCGCGCCCGCGCCGGGCAGTCCCGCGCTGGTGTGCGACCCGCAGCACGTCACCGACGACTGCGAAGTCGTCGACAAGGTCCTCTACCGCGGCAGCCCGCTCGTCTCCCTCGACGCGACGGCCTACCACAACGAGCACGCGAAGTTCCTCGACGACCAAGGCCGGATGCTGTCCGACCACGACCCGGTCACCGTCGGGTTCGGCTGGACGCGCAACCCGGCGCTGCGCCTGTCCGAGCAGTTCGGCGGCCCCCACGGCGACTACTTCACCGACGTCGGCGCCGTCGGAGCGGGCGCCCGCGTCCGGACGCTCTCGCTGCGCGCGGGCTCGCGGGTGGACCAGCTCGGCGTCACGCTCGAGAACGGCACGGTGCTGACCCACGGCGGGACCGGCGGGACGGCGGCCGCGCTGACCCTCGGCGCCGGCGAATACGTCACGCGAGCGACGTTGTGCCAGGGCAGCTACCAAGGGCACACGCGGATCTTCTCCGCGGCGTTCACGACCAGCACCGGCCGCACCCTGGCCGGCGGCTCGGCGACGGCGGACTGCGTGACCCGCGTGGCGCCGGCGGGCTGGCAGCTCGCCGGCTTCCACGGGCGCGCCGGCGGCGAGGTCGACAAGATCGGGTTCGTCTACACCGAGCGGTGAACGGACCAGGCGAGCAGCGCGAGTTCCAGCACCGCGAACCCGGCCAGCGCCACCGAACCCGGCGCCAGGAGCAGCGCCAGCCCGACGAGCAGCACCGGCAGCACCAGACCCGCGTACGCCACGAGGAACAGCGCCGCCAGCACTTCGCCGCGGGTGAGGTCGTCCGCGAGCGCCGCCACCGTGCCGACCGACGCGCGGAAGCCCAGCCCGAACCCGGCGCCCGCGAGCACGCTGGCGGCGAAGAACAGCGGGAGCGAGGCCGCGAACGCCGACGCCGTCAGCAGCACCAGGCCGGTGCCCATCAGCACGTAGCCGGACCGCAGCTGCGCGCGCGTGCCGAGGCGTGAGAACGCGATCTGGGCGAGCGCCGCGCTGCCCAGCATGGTGAACGGCGCGAGCCCGGCGAGCAGGCGGGACGGCTCGTGCAGTTCGTGCGCCAGCAAAGCCGGGGCGAGCGCCATGAACAGGCCGCTCAGCGCGAACGCCGCGAACGCGCCGATCGCGGCGCCGGTGAACTCGCGCCGGGCCGAAGGCGGCAGCGAGAGCCGCTGCGGGCGGTAGGCCGGGCGCTCTTCCCGGCGTTCGACCGTCTCCGGCACCAGGCTCACCGCGATCGCTTCGAGCAGGAGCACGACCAGGAACACCGCGAACGGCGTGCTCAGCGGGTGGACGGCGAACCGCGCGAACACCCCGCCCACGAGCGGGCCGAGGGCCAGACCACCGGCGTTCATGACGGTCGCGGTGAGCGCGGGGGCCCGCAGCTCGGACAGGTGCGCGGTGGCCGTCGCGGTGATGACGCCGATCCCCGCGCCGCTGAGGAGCCGCGCGACGATCAGGCCGGGAACGTCCGGCCACAGCAGGAAGAGCGCGGCGGCGAGGGCTTCCGCGAGCAGCCCGGCGAGCAGGACGCGGCGGCGCCCGAGCCAGTCGCTGACGTGCCCGGCGAGGTACAGGCTGAGCATCACGCCGACCGCGTAGGCGGCGAAGATCACCGTGACGAGGAAAGCGGGGAAGCCGTCCCGCTGCTGGTAAAGCGCGTAGAGCGGGGTCGGCAGGGTGGAGAACGCGAGTGCCGTCGCGAACGCGACCGCGACGACGCGGAAACCCAGCCCGCGGCTCACGCGGAGCCGGGCGGGGGACAGGGTGACGGACATCGGGACCTTCCAGAACGCCAGTGGATCTTCCGCTGTCCACGATCACCCCGCCGACTCAGCAAGTCCAACGAAAAGTGCTGGTCCCAGTTATCGGTCAAGGCGATAGATTGGGTGGATGGAGACGCGTCAGCTCGAGTACTTCGTCGCCGTCGCCGAGGAACTCAGCTTCACCCGGGCCGCCCAGCGGGTGTTCGCGGTGCAGTCCACCGTGTCCGCCGCCGTGCGGTCCCTCGAAGCCGAGCTCGGCACGCGGCTGTTCGACCGGTCCACCCGCCGGGTCGCGCTGTCGGCCGCGGGTGCCGCGTTCCTGCCCGAGGCCAAAGCGGCGATCGAGGCCCTCGAACGGGCGCGCGCGACCGTCCAGGAGGCCTCGGAGGGCCTGCGCGGCAGCCTGCGCGTCGGCACGCTGACGTCGATCGGCGGCGTCGACCTGCCCGCGCTGCTCGGCGCGTTCCACCGGCGCTACCCGCTGGTGGACATCCACGTGACGGTGTCGATCACCGGCTCCACCGGGCTGGCCGACGAGGTCCGCCAGGGCCGGCTCGACGTCGCTCTGGTGGGCCTGCCCGAGACCGACCTCGCCGGGCTGGACGTGCTGCGGGTCGACACGCGCCCGTTCGTCGTGGTGCTGCCGGCCACGCACCGGCTCGCCGCCCGGAAGGCCGTCCGGCTGGCCGACCTCGCCGGCGAGGCGTTCATCGACACCCCGCGCGGGTTCGGCAACCGGGTCCTGCTGGACCGGGCCTTCGACGCGCTCGGCTCGCCGCGGCGGGTCACCGTCGAGGTCGCCGACCTGCGCCCGGTCCCGGGGTACGTGCGCGCCGGGCTCGGCGTCGCGGTCGTCCCGGACACGCCCGCGCCGGCCGACGCGGACGTCGTGGTCCGGCCGCTGGCCGGCGCCGGGCTGGACTGGCCGCTCAACCTGGTCACCGCCGCGGCCAAGCCGCCGAGCCGGGCGCTGCGGACGCTGCTCGACCTCGTCGAGAAGAGTATTTGAACGCGTTCAACTCTTTCGGTACGGTGGGGTCATGAAGGTCGTGATACCGGGCGGGACCGGACACTTGGGGCGCGTGCTGAGCCGGGCGCTGGCGGGCGGCGGGCACGAGGTCGTCGTCCTGACGCGCGGGTCGGCCGCCGCGGAGCCGGGCGTGCGCACCGCCGGTTGGGACGGGCGGAGCGCGGGGCCGTGGACGGCGGAGATCGACGGCAGCGACGTGGTCGTCAACCTGGCGGGCCGATCGGTGAACTGCCGCTACACCCGGGCGAACCTGCGGGAGATGTGGAACTCCCGCGTCGACTCCGCGCGGGTCGTCGGCGGCGCGATCGAACGCGCCGCGCGGCCGCCGCGGCTCTGGCTGCAGATGAGCACGGCGACGATCTACGCGCACCGCCACGACGCCCCGAACGACGAGGCCACCGGCGTCCTGGGTGGCGCCGAGCCGGACGTGCCGGCGTACTGGTCCTCCAGCGTCGACATCGCGCGGGCGTGGGAGCGCGAGCAGGAACTCGCCGACACGCCGCACACGCGCAAGGTCGCGCTGCGGACGTCGATGGTGATGAGCCCGGAACCGGGTGGGGCGTTCGAGATGCTGCTCCGCCTGACGCGGCTCGGCCTCGGTGGCCCGGTCGCCGGCGGCGGGCAGTACATGTCGTGGATCCACGAGGCCGACCTGCTCCGGGCGATCGACTTCCTCGTCGAGCACGAGGAGCTGAACGGCCCGGTGAACCTGGCGGCCCCGGAACCGTTGCCGTACAAGGAGTTCCTGCGGGCACTGCGCACGGCCGCGGGTGTCCCGTTCGGACTGCCGGCGACGAGGTGGATGGCCGCGCTCGGCGCGTTCGTGCTGCGCAGCGACCCGGAGCTGCTGCTGAAGAGCCGTTTCGTGGTACCGGGACGGCTGCTGGAGGCCGGTTTCGAGTTCGCCTTCCCGTCCTGGCCCGCCGCGGCGGCGGACCTGGTGCGCGGTCCACTCAGGACGGTCGGCTGAGTTCGGCGTTGTCCCGCAACCGCCGCAGCATCAAGGCGAGGTGCAACCGGAAGCGGCCGGCGGGGGAGTCGACGTCGAACCCGAGCACGGCCTCGGCCCGCGCGAGCCGCGCCGGCATGGTGCTGTGGTGCCGGTGCAGCACCGCGGCCGCCTTGCGAGCCGACCCGGTGGCGCACAGGGCCTCGAGCGCGGCGAGGGTGTCTTCCCCGTGGGTCTCGGCGGCGAGCCGGTCGAGCTCGCGGACGTCGGCGAGTTCGGCGAGGCCGGCGGGGGAGAGCGCGCCCTCGAAGGCGGCGAGGCTGCCGAGCCGCTCCCACGAGACGACGGGGTCGCCGTCGGAGGTGAACTTGAGCGCGGTCCGCGCGGCGGCCCAGGAGCGAGCGACCTCGATGGCGGGTACGAGGGGGCCGACGCCCACGCGGTGACCGGCCGGGGTCGCGGTCGCCTGCGCACCGGAGCCGTCGGGCGACCGCGGGGCATCCGCGACCAGCACCGCCCGCACGTTCCCGAGCAGCGCCGACCGGCCCGCGGGTACCTCCCCGCCCACCGTGGCCAGCACCCGCAGCCGGGCCGACGGGCCGAATCCCAGCAGGTGCAGTGCCCGGGAGCGCTCCGCCGTCCGCGCGTCCTCCGTGAGGGCCAGCTCCACCAGCGCCGGATCCCCGAGTTCCGGCGTCGGCACGCCGGAGTGCTCCAGCAAGATCGCCGTCGCGATCGCGAACCGCTCCAGCAGCATGTCGTCCAGCGGCAGCGGCGCGCCCGCGCGAGCCACCCACACGGCCACCCCACCCTCCAGCGAGCGGACCGCCGACCCGGTCGGTGCCGTCCCCGGCGCCGAAACTTCGCCGCCCGGGGCCGCGCGCAGGGACAGGCCGCGGCCCGGCGCGTGCACGCCGACCGGGCAGCCCGCGAGGTCGGCCGTCGTGCGGACCAGGGTGTCGAGGTCCGCTCGCGCGGTGATCAAGCGGTCGAAGAACCCGATCACCCGCACGGCGTTCTCGGCGTCGGCGTCGAGGCCGGACAGCCGCAGCAGCAGCCCCTTCATGCCGTCACGATAGGCGCGCTCGCCGCCGGATGGCGAGTTCCGCGGCACCAACGCCCGCCGCGTGGCGGTGGCCCGGGCCGGGCGGGCGGCCGATGATCGGGGGCATGACCTACGCGATCGACCCCGAGCTGCTGCCCTGGCTGGACATGCTGCCGGCGGTGGCCCTGACCGACCACGAATCCCTGCTGGCCGCGCGGTCTTCGATGTCGCAGCTGGGAGAAGTCCTCCCGAGCTACGAGCCGGCCGACCCGATCGACGTCCGGGACACCGCGGTGCCCGGCCCGTCCGACGCCCCGGACGTGCCGGTGCGCGTCTACACCCCGGCCGGGCGCACCGAAGCCGTGCCCGGACTGCTCTACATCCACGGTGGCGGGTTCGTCCTCGGCGACCTCGACATGTTCCACACCTCCCTGCTCCGCCTGGTCGACGAGCTCGGCATCGTGATCGTCTCGGTCGACTACCGGCTCGCGCCCGAGCACCCGTTCCCGGCGCCGGTCGAAGACTGCTACGCGGCCCTGACCTGGCTCGAAGCCAAGGCCGACGAGCTGGGCGTCGACCCGGCCCGTCTCGGCGTCGCCGGCGAGAGCGCGGGCGGCGGCCTCTCCGCGGCGGTCGCGCTGCTGGCCCGCGACCGCGGCGGCCCCGCGCTCGCCTTCCAGTACCTCGGCATCCCGGAACTGGACGACCGGCTCACCACCCCGTCGATGCGGGCGTACGTCGACACCCCGGTCTGGAACCGCCCGAACGCGATCTTCAGCTGGACGAGCTACCTCGGCGCGGAACCGGGCGGCGACGGCGTTTCCCCGTACGCGGCCCCGGCCCGCGCCACCGACCTGACCGGCCTGCCGCCCGCGTTCGTGACGACGTGCCAGTTCGACCCGCTGCGCGACGAAGGCATCGAGTACGCCCAGCGCCTGGCCCACGCGGGTGTCGCGGTCGAGCTCCGCCACTACCCGGGTACGTTCCACGGCTCCGGCATGGTCGAGGCGGCCGGGATCTCGCGCCGGATGTTCGCCGACGAGGTCGAGGCCCTGCGCCGCGGGCTGCGCGGCTGACTCACGGCCGGGGCAGCTTGCCCACCAGCGCTTTGCCGAACGCCACCGCCGCGTCGCAGGCGCCGCCGCCCGGCTTCGTCGCGAAGAGCCGGACGTGCTCCGCGTGCGTCGCGTCGAACCGGCGGTGGTTCCACGTCACCGTGCAGCTGTCGCCGGTTTCGCGGCGGGTGGCCGGCACCCCGCCGAGGTCGACCGGTGTGCCCTCCTCCGGGACCACGGTCAGCTTTTCGAACGTCAGCCGCAGCGACGTCGTGGCCGTCCACTCGCACTCGCGGAGGCGGTTGAGCGTGACCTGGCGGACCGGGCCCAGCACCGCCTCGGGCTTCTCGGGCACCTGGCACGGGTCCAGCGCGAGCAGCGTGCCCGGCGGCAGGGCGTACCCGATCCCGCCGTCGCGGAGGCGCTGCAGCACCGTCCCGAGCGCGGTTTTCGCCAGCGCGCACGTCTTCGCCAGCGCCGTCACGCCGAGTTCGGGCTGAGCGGGGAGCTGGACGCTCGCGTCGCACGTGCTGCCGCTGATCTCGCTCAACAGCACCGGCCGGCCGTCGAGGTCCTCGGTGGGCCGGCCGCCCTCGACGTAGATCCGATCGCCCAGTTTGACGCCGATCCTGGCGCCGGACCGGTTCTTGAAGTCGCAGCGGTCGAAGTACAGCGGGTCCGGCTCGGCCCGCAGCTTGCCGACGTCCGCGACCGAGACGCCGTCGAGCACCCGGCAGGGATCGGTGCGCCGCAGCGTTTCCAGGCTCACCGGGTCCAGGTGCTGACTCGGCGGCGGCGGATCGGCACCGAACACCTCGACCGCCACCAGGCTGCCGGTGGCGAGCGCGACGAGGGCGGCCGCCACCGCGACGAGCGGCACCCAGCGGCGCCGCCGTGGCGGGGCGGGCAGCGGCTCGGGCGCCGGCCACGCGAGCGCGGTGCGGACCGCGGTGTCCTGCGCCTCGATCAGCCGGTGCACCGGCGGTGGCCACGGCCCCGGCGGCACCGAGCCGAGGAAGTCGAGGAGCTGCGCCGGCGACGGCCGCCGCGCCGGGTCCTTGGCCAGGCACGGCTCGACCAGCGCCCGCAGCCCGGGCGGCACCGCGGTCAGGTCCGGTACGGCGTGCACGACGTTGTAGAGCAGCTGCGCCGTCGTCGAACCGGTGAAGGGCCCGCGTCCGGTGGCCGCCATGACGAGCAGGCCGCCGAGGGAGAAGACGTCGCTCGCCGGGGTCAGCGGCCGGCTTTCGGCCTGCTCCGGCGACATGAACGCGGGGGAGCCCACGATGCCGCCGGTCCCGGTGAGGTCCGCCCCGCCCTCGGCGGCGCGCGCGATGCCGAAGTCGATGACGCGTGGCCCGTCGCCGGTGAGCAACACGTTGCCGGGCTTGAGGTCGCGGTGGACCAGGCCCACGCGGTGGATCTCGGTCAACGCGGTCGCCAGCCCGACGGCGAGCCTGCGCACGGCCTCGACCGGCAGCGGCCCGGTCGCTTCGACGGCTTCCTTCAGCGACGGCCCGGTGACGAACACCGACGCCAGCCACGGCGTTTCGGCGTCGGGATCGGCGTCCATGACGGCCGCCGTGAACGCTCCCGAGACCCGTTGCGAGGCCACGACTTCCTGCCGGAACCGGCCGCGGAAGTGCGGGTCGCGCGCGAACTCGGCGTGCACCTGCTTGAGCGCGACGAGCCGCCCGTCGGGGGCCACGCCCAGCAGGACGCGGCCCATGCCGCCCTCGCCGAGTTCGGCGATCAGGCGGTACTTCCCGGCGGTGCGGGCCTCGCCCGCTTCGAGTGGCTTCACGGCTTCGGCAGCCCCGGCCGGGCCGCCTTGGCGAAGTCCTGCGTGCGGCGGCAGGTCTCGTCGGGACCCAGCGAGCCCGCGGACGTGCTGTAGGCGACGGTCACATTCTCCGACATCCGTTCGTCGATCGGCCGGTGCAGCCAGGTCAGGCTGCAGAGCACCTTCGCCGGGTTGAACCGCTTGGTGGTGAAGAAGGCGGTGACGCCGTCGAGGTCGACGGTGCCCGCCGAGTCGTAGTAGGAATCCTTCGACACGAACGGCCGGCTGCCGCGTTCGAGCGTCAGCGTCACTTCGCCGCCGACCTGCCAGTGGCATTCGTGCAGCCCGGTCGGTTCGACCTTGGTGACCGGGCCGAGGATCCGCTGGGCGGTCGCCGCCGGGACGAGCCCGCACGGGTCGACCGGCGCGAGACTTCCCTGCGGCACAGGGGAATCGAAGCTCCGGAGCCGCTTCACCGCTTCGCCGAGGGCGGCCTTCGCCGTGTCGCACGGCTTGGCGAACTTCCCGGCCGCGTCACTCGCCTCGACGCCGATGGTGGCGGCCGGGCGGTCCACGACGGGCAAGGCCGCGGTGCAGCGGGTCGTCTCGTCCTCGACGCTCAGCGGCCGGCCGTCGAGCTCTCCGGCGGGCGTCCCCTTGGCCGCGACCGGGCCACCGATCGTCAGCTCCAGCCACTGGCCCTGCGCCGTCTCGTAGGTGCAGGCGAAGAAGTGGACGCCGATCTTCGGCGTGAGCTTCCCGGTCCCGGGCACCGACGGCAGCACCGCGCAGGGGTCGGCCCCGCGCAGCTTGTCCGGGCCGAGCGGGTCGGGGTTCGGCGCGGACGTCGTCGTGGCCGGTACTGGCAGGGTGCTGTTCGCCGGGGCGGCGGTCGCGCCGTCGTCGCCGTTCAGCAGGGCGACGGCGGTGATCGTGCCGCCGAGGACGACGGCGGCCGCGGTGGCGGCGAGCGCGACCCGCAGGCGTCGGCGCGGCTTCGGCGGCTTGGCCACGACGGCCGAGACCTCGGCCTGGCGGCGGGCGATCAGCGCGTGCACGGCGGGCGGCCAGGGGCGCTGCACCGGCGGCAGCGGTCCGAGCAGTTCGAGCAGCTGCGCGGGTGTGGGCCGCCGGGCCGGGTCCTTGGCGAGGCACGACTCGGCGAGCGCGCGCAGGTCCGGCGGCAGGGCCCGCAGATCCGGGTGCGTGTGGACGACGTTGTAGAGCGACTGCGGCGCCGACGCCCCGGCGAAGGGGCTGCGCCCGGTGGCGGCGAGCACGAGCAGGGCACCCAGGGAGAAGACGTCGCTCGCCGGGGTCAGCGGCCGCCCGTCCGCCTGCTCCGGCGACATGAACGCCGGCGAACCCAGGATGACGCCGGTGTGCGTCAGGTCGGTGGCGCCTTCCGCGGCGCGGGCGATGCCGAAGTCGATGACGCGGGGCCCGTCCTCGGCGAGCAGGACGTTGCCCGGCTTCAGGTCCCGGTGCACCAGCCCGGCGCGGTGGATGCCGGTCAGCGCGGCCGCGAGCCCGGCGGCGAGGTGCCGGACCGCGGCGGGCGGCAGCGGCCCGGTCGCGTCGACGGCTTCCTGCAGCGACGGCCCGGCGACGAAGACCGAGGCGAGCCACGGCGCCGGCGCGAACGGGTCGGCGTCCAGCACCGCCGCGGTGTAGGCACCCGAGACCAGCCGCGAGACCTCGACCTCGCGGCGGAACCGCTCGCGGAAGCCTGGGTCGTGCGCGAACTGCCGGTGGACCCGCTTGACGGCGGCGAGCCTGCCGTCCGGGCCGACGCCGAGCAGCACCCGTCCCATCCCGCCCGCGCCGACCGCGGCGAGCAGCCGGTACCGCCCGGCCCGCGCCGGTTCACCCGGTCCCAACGGCTCCACACCCACCTCCGCGGGCGATGGTAGAACGTCGGACCGCGGGGGAAGGACGGAACGCGCACTCCGGGTGCGCCGGGACCCCCCGGCCCGGCGCACCCGCAGGTCAGGCCACGACGTCGGTGACCGTGTCCTCGACCACCTGCCACCGGCCGTGGTCGCGCACGAGCGGCGGGTCAGGGAGCGGTGACGTCGATCAGGACCTTGCCCGTGACGCCGTCCTCCGAGACCGCGTGCGCCTTCGCCGTGTCGGCAAGGGAAAAGCGGTGGACCGGTACGCCGCGGTCCTCGCCCACGCGCAGGGCGCCGTCGGCCAGCGCCGCCGTGACGTCCTCCGTGCCGGCGCGCAGCTTGTCCTCGCCCACCGTGTACAGCACCAGGAACTGGTACCGCGCGTTCAGCCACACGTTCGCGCCGAACTCGAGGGTCACCGTCCCCGTGCCGCGGTCGTCGCCGTACATCGCGACCGTGCCGCGCGGGCGCAGCACCTCGGTGTGCAGCTTCGCGTTGACCCCGGCCGCGACCTCGACCACCAGGTCGACGCCGTCGGGAGCGGCTTCGCGGATCCGGGCGCCCAGCGAAGGATCGGGGTAGCGCAGGACGTGGTGGGCGCCGGCCGCGCGGGCGAGGGCGGCCTTCTCGTCGCTGCTGACCGTCGCGATCACCGTCGCCCCGGCCCAGCGGCCGAGCTGGATCGCCGCGTTGCCGACCGCGCCCGCGCCGCCGCTGACCAGCACCGTGCGGCCGTCGAGGGCGCCGGGGGCGAGCCGGGACGGCCCGTCTTCGGCGACGGTGAGCGCCCGGTGCGCGGTCAGCGCCGGGATGCCGAGCCCGGCACCCTCGTCGAAGCCCGCCCCGTCGGGCAGCCGGACCAGTTTGGCCGCCGGCAGCACCGTGTACTCCTGCGCGGTGCCCGCCCCGGGCCCGTACGCGCCGGCGATGACCACCCACACGCGGTCGCCCGGCGCGAAGCCGGTGACGTCCGGGCCGACGGCGTCGACCACGCCGGCGCCGTCCTGGTTGGGCACCGTCTCGGGTACCTCGGCACCCGGTTCGGCGCGGGCGCCGCCGCGGGCCTTCCAGTCGGTGGGGTTGACCGCGGACACCACGATCCGGACGCGGACTTCACCGGGACCCGGGTCCGCCGCGGCCCGCTCAGTCAGTGCCAGCACCTCGGGTCCGCCGTGACGGCGGTAGACGACTGCTTTCATGTCCGGTGCAATCCCGCCCGACCCGCGGTTATTCCCCGCGCACCCGGAAATCGCGCGACGGGAAATCGGTTTTTCCCCGCCGGGAAAAGCGGAAATCGGCGCCACGCGGGTGATCCCCCGGCCGGGCGATTTTCGGTGTTGCCCGAGCGAAACCGGCCGCCGTCGCAGAAACTGGGCGCGTGGGAGAGGAAAAGCGCGCGCCGAACGACGAACGGCCGAAGCGCGACGAACGAGAACCGACACCGATCTTCGACGCGGTCTTCAGTGCCACGCGCGCGAAGGCGAATACGGGTAATCCGGCGCAGGAACCGGACAAAGCCGGGCGGTGAGCGGACGCCGGCCCGCCGGACGTGTGGCACTTTGTTCGACGTCCGCAGTGAACATGTAGCATTTCGGGTGCTCGTGCACCCGGTAGTCGAGGAGTGAGCCGTGGCAGGCGTCGTCAACAGCTTGATCGCCGCCGAGTACGCTGCGGGCGCCACCATCTCCGAGCTCGCCGAGCGCTGGGGGATCGACCCCCGCCAGGTGGTCGAGCGGATTTCGGCCGCCGCCGGCTCCTGAGCCCCTCAGATCGCGCGTTCGCCCTTGCCGAGCACGACGATCCCGCCTTCGCTGACGTGGTAGTGCCCGCGGTCGCGGGCCAGGTCGACACCGATGTGCGCCCCCGGCGGCACCACGACGTTCTTGTCCAGGATCGCCCGCCGCACCACCGCGCCGCGGCCGACGCGGGCGCCGTCGAGCAGCACCGAACCCTGCACCACGGCGCCCTGCTCGACGAGCACGTCGGGGGAGAGCACCGAGTCCACGACCTGGGCCCCGGAGATGATGCAGCCGTTGCTGACGATCGACTGGTTCGCCGAGCCGCCTTCGACGAACTTCGCCGCCGCGCGCTGGCCGGGGTGGGCGAGGATCGGCCACTTCCGGTTGTAGAGGTTGAAGATCGGGTGCGTCGAAATCAGGTCGGTGTGCGCGTCGTAGTAGCTGTCGATGGTCCCGACGTCGCGCCAGTAGCCGTGGTCGCGCTCGGTCTCGCCGGGCACGACGTTGCCGTTGAAGTTGTACACGGCCGCTTCACCCGACTTGACCAGCGCCGGGATGATGTCGCGGCCCATGTCGTGGTGCGAGGCCGCGTTGTCGGCGTCCGCGTGCAGCGCCTCGAGCATCACCTTGGTCGTGAAGATGTAGTTGCCCATCGACACGTACGACTCCTCGGGGGAGTCCGGCAGGCCCGGCGGGTCTTCGGGCTTCTCCATGAACGCGTCGATCATCAGCCCGTCGGTGGTCCGGATGACGCCGAACGAGCTCGCCTCCGACCGCGGCACGCGGATCCCGGCCACCGTCACGCCGGCACCGGAGGCGATGTGGGCGTCCAGCATCTGCCGGGGATCCATCCGGTAGATGTTGTCCGCGCCGAACACCGCGATGTACTCGGGGTCCTCGTCGTAGACCAGGTTGAGGCTCTGGTGGATGGCGTCGGCGCTGCCCTGGTACCAGCGCGGCCCCAGCCGCTGCTGCGCCGGCACCGGCGTCACGTACTCGCCGGTGAGCGCCGAGAGCCGCCACGTCGTCGAGATGTGCCGGTCGAGCGAGTGCGACTTGTACTGCGTCAGCACGCACAGCCGCCGGAACCCGCCGTGCACCAGGTTCGACAGCACGAAGTCGACCAGCCGGTGCACACCCCCGAAGGGCACGGCGGGTTTGGCGCGGTCGGCGGTGAGCGGCATCAGCCGTTTGCCCTCGCCGCCCGCGAGCACGATGCCCAGCACGTCGGCTCCAGTGTTCACGACGACCTCCCGCACGCTTCGTAGAGGGCGACCGTCCGCTCGGCGATCGCCCTCCAGCCGAACTCGCCGACCGCGCGCTCGCGGCCGGCCGTACCCATCGCGGCGGCCCGGTCCGGGGCGCCCACCACCTCGTTCAGCGCGGCCGCGAGGCCCGCCTCGAACCCGTCCGGGTCACGCTCGTCGTAGTGCACGAGCAGCCCGGTCCGGCCGTCGTCGACGACCTCCGGGATGCCGCCGACGTCGCTGGCCACCACCGGGGTGCCGCACGCCATCGCCTCGAGGTTCACGATCCCGAGCGGCTCGTAGACCGACGGGCAGGCGAACACCGTCGCGTGGGTGAGCAGCTGCACGACCTCGGGGCGCGGCAGCATCTCGGGGATCCAGCGGACCCCGGTGCGCGTCCGCTCCAGCTCGGCGACCAGCCCGCGGAACTCCGCGTCCAGCTCGGGGGTGTCCGCGCCGCCCGCGCACAGCACCAGCTGGACGCCCGGGTCGAGCTTCGCCGCGGCCCGCACCAGGTGCGGGACGCCCTTCTGGCGGGTGATCCGGCCGACGAACAGCACGTACGGCCGGTCCGGGTCGATGCCGTGCTTCGTGAGCACGTCGGTGCCGGGGTCGGGGCGGTAGAGCGCCGTGTCGATGCCGTTGTGGATCACGTGCACGCGCTCGGGCGGCACCGCGGGGTAGGCGGCGAGGACGTCCCGGCGCATGCCGCCGCTGACCGCGACGATCGCGTCCGCGGCCTCGTAGGCCTCGCGCTCGATCCACGACGAGACGCGGTAGCCGCCGCCGAGCTGCTCGGCCTTCCACGGCCGCAGCGGCTCCAGCGAGTGCGCGGTGACGACGTGCGGGATGCCGTGGGTCAGCTTCGCCAGGTGCCCGGCCAGGTTCGCGTACCAGGTGTGGCTGTGCGCGAGGTCGTGGCCTTCGAGGGCGTTCGCCATGGACACCGCGATGTCCATGGTCGTGAACGCGGGCTGGCGGTAGCCGTGGGGATCCGTGTGCCCGGTGGCGTCGGCGCGGTCCGCGCCCCAGCAGTGCACGTCGAGCTCGACCAGCGGCCGCAACTCCCGGGCGAGGAACTCCACGTGGACCCCGGCGCCGCCGTAGACCTCCGGCGGGTACTCCCGGGTGAGCAGGCCGACCTTCATGCCGAAACCCTATGGCCTCACGGGGGTTTCGCGCAGTCTGGCGTCCAGGGGAAATACCAGAGTTTTCCGTCACTGCTCAGATGAGCGGCGTGCTCACGGCTCCCGGGTGAAGACGAAGTGGCCGACACCTTTCGCCGCGGACCGGACCTGCCAGTCGTCCGGTCCGGTCGCCGGGCCCGACGCGTACTGCATCCGGAAGTCCGGTTTGCGCGGCGCCACCGAGGTGTCCAGCCAGTGGTAGTTCACCCGCAGCGCCAGGCTCATCAGCGGGTTCGCCGTCGCGATCCGCTTCTCGACCAGCTTCACCGCCTCGCCGCGGTCGGAGAACTCGTCGAGGATGGCGCACTCGCAGAAGTAGGCCAGGGTGCCGATCTCACCCGGGCTGGCCACGCTGGCGCCGTCGAGCCGCGCGCCGAGCTCGGTGCCGACGCGCGCGTAGTCGTCGGCGCTGGCCCAGTTCCCGAACACCACCGGCGACGGCCACGGCAGGCCCTGGGCGCCGTCGACCGCGGCACCGCTCAGCACGAGCACGCCGGTGAGCCCGAGCGCGAGCACCGGCGGCCCGGTCCGCAGCTCCGGCCGTTCGCGCGCCTGGGCGTACCAGGTGCCGAACGCGGCGACCGCGAAAGCGCTCCCCGCGGTCACCGGCGCCACGTAGTACCAGTGGAACGGGCCGACCCCGATGAACGAGTAGGCGAGGTAGTAGAGGACCCCGCCGCCGGCCAGCGCCGCGACCGGGCCGAGCGCGGGGAAGAGCGGCCACCGGACCGCGAACCGCGCCGCCGCCCACGCGGCGAGCGCGACCACGCCGAGCAGGGCGGGCAGGAACGACACGAGCACCGTGACCGGCCAGCCGAGGTAGTACATCACCGGGCCGGTGCTGTAGCTCCACGGCGCGAACAGCCCCGCCTGCGTCTGCTTGATGGCGAGCGTGTCGGGCACGAACGAACCGAAGGCGATCCAGCTGACCAGGAACCACGGCGCCGAGGTGAGCACCGCGACGCCGGCCGCGGGCAGCAGCTTCCGCCGGATCTCGGGCGCGCTGAGCGCGATGACCACCACGAACACGCCGAGGTCGATCCGGGTGAGGACGGCCAGGCCGGCCACCACGCCGAACCAGAGCGGCCGGCCTTCGAGCGCGAGGACCGTGAGCACCAGCAGCACGGCCGGGATCAGCAGCACTTCCAGGCCGACGGCGGACAGCACGAACGGGTTCAGCAGCACGAGCGCGACCCCGAGCACCCCGGCCGCGGGCGGCAGCGCCAGCCGCCGGCCGAGCCGCAGCCACGCCCACCCGAGCGCGGCGCCGCAGGCGATGGTCAGCACGCCGAGCGCGACGACCGGGTGCGGCCCGCCGGCCACCCGGGTGAGAAGTGTCAGCGCGCCGAGGAGCAGGACGTTCAGCGGCGACGTCGCGGAGTTCGCGGGCGAGCCGGGGATGATGCCCCACTCGCCGTGGACGGCGAGGTTCTTGGCGTAGGCGAGGGTGATGTAGGCGTCGTCGGTGAGGCTCCCGCGCACCACGAGGAAGACGACGGCACCCAGAACCGCCCCGTAGGCGGGCAGCCACCGGCCGCGCGTGCTCGTCCGCTCTTCGGTCCTTCTGTCCGCGTCAGTCTCCGCCAGCACCCTGTCCACCTCGCGGACGCGCCGACGGCGCGGGATCCGCCTCGTCCCGATCGAATGCCCTCCGGGGGCCGGGCCCGTCCGGAGGTCACCCGATCGTGACACGGCTCGTGTCGGCCCGCAGTGTGGCCGCGCTCCACTGTGGAGCGTCAGCGCGTCCGGCGGCGGGAGGAGAGGAAGACGAGCGCGATGCCGGCGGCGAGCAGCAGGGCGCCGAGGCCGAGGACGGGACCCAGGTCGGTGCCGGTGCCCGGGAGCCGTCCGTGCCCGCCCGGGGTGGTCGGGGCCGGGTTCGGGCCGGGCGGGGTGGTGCTGGAGGTCTCCGTGCTGGTCGGGGTGGTGGTCGTCGCCGTGCCGGTCGGGGTGGTGACCGTGGTCGAGGTGACCGTGGTGGTGCCCGACGGGGTCGTGGTGCTGGTGGGCTCGGTGGTCGTGGGTGTGGTGCTGGTGACCGTGTTCGGGGTGGTGGTCGACGGCTCGGTGGTGCTCGTGGGTGTGGTCGGGGTCGTGGTCGACGGCTCGGTGGTGGAGGGCTCGGTGGTCGAGGTGGTCGGCGTGGTGCTGGTGCTGGTGGGTGTGGTGGTGCTGGTCGGCGTGGTCGTGGGCGCCGTCGAGGTCGTGGTGACCGTGGTCGTGGTGGTCGGCTCGGGCGGCTTCGCGCACGAGGGCAGGTCGCCGGTGAACGGGTACGCGTGGAACTCCTGCCCGCTGCCCTGGCCGGCCCCGGAGCCGTGGACCAGGTTCCCCGCCGTGAAGAAGCGGCCGTTGGTGCCGGGGAGGGTGACCGTCGTGGTGCCGTCCGGGCGGCCCGCGAGCACGCTGCCCTGGAACATGCCGCTGCCGGTGAGGCGGACCACGTGGGCGTCGGGGAAGTTCCACAGCAGGCGGGGGCGCAGGCGGTTGAGCGGGTCGTTGTCGTCGAGGCCGCCGCTGTAGGTGTTGATCACCCGGGCCGAGCCGGTGAGGTTGACCAGCACCGTGGCCCCGGCCGGGATGCCCTCGAACGCGATGCCCTGGGTGGCACCGCCCGGGCCGGCGATGTCCTGGGTGACGGTGAAGACCTGCAGCGCGGACTTCCCGTCGCCGGTGAAGAGCGTCTGGTAGTTCTGGTTCACGACGGTCCCGGTGGCCGCGGCCCGGGCGTAGCACTCGCTGGCGGCGGTGAGTTCGGCGCGCAGCCCCGCGTACGGCTTCATCGCGGCGGTGTCGTGCACGACGGTCCCGATCACGGTGCCGCTGACGTTCCCGGCGTGCCGGACGACCCCGCCACCGGAGTCACCCACGGCGTCGAGCCGCTGCCCACCGGCCACGGAGAGGTCCCCGCCGACGGTCAGGAAGTCGGCCCCGTCCGGCGGCGGGACGCGCGAGCCGACCCCGGCGACCCCGACGTTGTAGATCGACGAGCCGGAGGTCTTCCGCAGCGTGAAGTCCCCGCCGACGACCACCCGCCCTTCGGCCTCGGCGGCGCTCCCGGTGACGCGCATGTCACCGCCGGCGAAGACGTTGATGGCGTTGTCCCGCCCGGCGAAGGCCCCGTTCCCGACCGGCGGGAAAGTCCCGGGACACGACCCGGGCACGCACGGCCCGAGCCCGCCGGGCAGCGGATCGGCGGCCGCGGACAGGCCGATCGGGACCGAAAGGACCACGAGCCCGCAGGCCGCCAGCGCCGCGAGGGCGGCATGGGTCACGCGCACGGGACCTCCCCCTGTCCACAGTGGACTTTCCGTGCCGGACGATAGCGGCAGGTCAGGACGGGTGCCCGGCTATCCACCCGATCGGGGAGTGTCGCGATCGGTGACTTGTGCGGGTGGCCCGCCACGGTCGGTGCGCGTGGGCTGTGGCCTGCTGGGCGACTTGCGCCCGCAGTCGTCGGGTCCGCGGGTGCGGCCGGCCGTTGTGACACGGCTTGCCGGGCGACGCCGGAGTTGCTCTCGCCGCCTGGGGGCCGCTGTTTTCGTGGCGCGTTCGCAGCCCGCTTTTCAGTGGCGCGCTCGCCGCCCGGGGTCGGCCGGTGCGGCCCAGCCTCCGAATCCGCGCCAGACGGCGCTCGCCGATCCTGCGCGGCCTGCCTGCCATGTGCCAGCCGCCTGCGGGCCCGCCGGTGCGGCCATCGCCTGCCAAGCCACGGCGCCCGTCGCACAAGGGCCCGCCGATCCCGCGCGCCCTGCCGGGCCATGCGCCAGTCGCCCGAATGCCCGCCGATCCCGCGCGGCCTGTTGGATCCTTCGCCGCGGCTTCCCTCGGCGGTCGACCGACTTCGCGAGTCAGGACACCCGGCGGCTCACGACCGGCGCCTCCGCCACCGCCGCCTGGGCGGCCGCGCGTCCCCGGTGCAGCGGCAGCGTCCGGTCCAGACCGAGGATGTGCAGGGGACGGAAGACCGCCGTGTCGCCCGGGGCGATCGCGAAGGCGACGTTGCGCTCGTCGGCGTCGCGCTGGGCCTCGACCAGGACGCTGAAGACCGTCGAGTCGCAGAAGGTCGTCTCGGTGAGGTCCGCGACGACCCCTCGGGCGCCCGCGCGGATCGGGGCCAGCAGCCGGTCGCGGAGGCGGCACGCCGTGCCCAGGTCGACTTCGCCGGTGCAGCGGACCGTGACGATCCCGGCGTCCGTCCTGGTGGAGAGCTCGGGCGCGGTGCGGTGCTCGGTCATCGGTTCCCTCCAGTCGCCCCTTGCGGCGAGTGGTACCCCGGTCGGCGTGAAATCACTCGTCCGGGGCGGGTCGCTACGACATTCGAGGGTTAACGATGCACAAGCGTTGCGCGCGGGTATACCGTATTCGGGCAGCACCACCGTTTCCCCGGCACCTCGCCGGTCGCGTCGGATGCCACGCCCCGCGGCCGGCCGGATCCGGCTGACGCGGGCCGGATCACCGGCGCCCCCGCGGCGCCGACAGGGGGACGCGGCAGGCCTTCGCCCCGCCGCCGCGTCCCCCTGCGCGCCGGGCGTCGCTAAGCTTCGGCGGTTCGCCGTCCGTGAGGCGAAAGGAAGCGGTGGAAGCCAAGAACGTCGACGCAGGAGCCTGGGCACCCGGCAAAGTCGCCGAGCTGCTGGGCGTGTCGCCCGTGACTTTGCGGAGCTGGAGCGCGCGGTACGGGATCGGCCCCCCGGCCGGCGCCGGCCGCCACCGCCGCTATTCCGACGCCGACGTCCGCCGCCTCCAGCAGATGCAACGCCTGGTCGCCCGCGGAATGCCGGTGCGCGAAGCGGCGGCCGCGGCCTTCGGCGGCGAAGCGGGCGCACCCGAGATCCCGGCGGCCGACCGGGCCCGCGAGCTCGCGGACGCGGCGGAGGAACTCCACTCGGCGACGATGGCCGGCCTCCTGGACGAAACCCTCGGCACCCTCGGCCCGGCGGCGGCCTGGACGGACGTCTTCGCCCCGGTCCTGCGCGGATTGGGAGACCGCTGGCAGCGCGGCGACGTGTGCTTCGGCTCGGAGTGGGCGCTGACGACGCAGATCTCCCTGGCCTACGAGCGCTTCAGCGTCCGCTTCCCGGCGGCGGTCCCGGGCCGGCCGGTGCTGCTGGCGTGCTGTCCGGCCGAGCGGCATTCCCTGCCGATGGAGGCACTGCGGGCGACGCTGGCGGAGGCGGGCATCCCGGTGGCGTACCTGGGCCAGCTGGTCCCGGCGGAGGCGCTGGCGGACCTGGCGGCCCGCCTGGACCCGGTGCTGGTGGTCCTGTGGTCGATGAGCCCACCGACAGCCGACGATCTCCTGGCGGCCCGGGTGAGCGCGCTGGGCCGCCCGGTCGGCACGGCAGGCCCGGGCTGGGACAACCTGGGCGACCGCGGCTACCCGAGGGTGAACGACCTCGAGTCGGCGGTGGAGCTGGCAGCGGAGTACGCCGAGGTGTAGCTCGAGCGGCTCGCTGCTCGGCCGTAGGCGGGCGTGGCACCTCGCCTGGCTAGTCGGCCGGCGGTGGAATCGCGGCTCGCCGAGGTGGCGGGCTTGCAGCTGGCCAGTGGGGTCGCCGCTTGCCGGCTGGCCGATGGGGGCGACGTGCCGGAAGCGTGGCTTGCCGAGGTGGCGGGTTTGCAAGTCGGCCAGTCGGGTCGCCGCTTGCCGGTCGGCCGATGCGGGCGACGTGCCGGAAGCGTGGCTTGCCGAGGTGGCGGGTTTGCAGGTGAGCCAGTCGGGTCGCGGCTTGCCGCTCGGCAGATGCGGGCGACGTGCCGGTAGCGCGGCTCGCCGAGGCGGCGGGTGCGGCGGCCCGATAGAAACGTGGCCCGGCCGGCGGGAGCGGGTCGGCGGAATTCGCCTCGCAGGCGGGGCCGGAAGCCGACCCATGGATCGCGGCCCGGCCGCCGGGAGCCGGTCGGCGGAATCCGCTCGCGGGTGGGGCGGCGAGCGGGCTGAGGGGATCGCGGCCCGGCGGCCGGGAGCTGGTCCGCGGAAGTCGCCTCGAGCAGGGGTCGGGAACCGGCCGATCAGATCGGGCTCGGTGGGTGCCACCGTGAGCGAGGTTCGGATCCCCGACGAAATCGCGGCCGGCTCGGCCGGGGCGAGTCGCCCCCTCGCGACCGCCGCCGCAAGGTCGTCGAGCCGGTCCAGCGTCGCCGCCCGGTCCAGGCCGATTCCTCGCCACCCCTGCAGGCGTCAGGCCAGCTTCCCGAGCGCCCGCGTCAGCTCCGGCACCACCTCGTCACCCAGCCGCTCGAACTCGCGCTTCAACAGCGGTCCTGCCAGCTTCGCCAGCCCGTGGAACTCGATCTTCGCCTGGTAGCGCACCTTCGTCCCACCGCCGTCCGCCGTCAGCGTGAAGTCGTCCGTCGACGTCGCCGTCTTGTTCGAGCCCACGAACGTCACCCGGCCGGGCTCGCGGCGCGTCAACCGGTAGTCCAGCTCCGTCTCGCGGCCGCGGAACTCCGACACGTTGTGCCACCGCGCGCCGACCTCGATGGGGCCCGCGTCGGTTCGGGTGCACGACTTCGTGCCCGGGTCCCACTCCTCCGTGTGCGCGAAGTCCTGCAGGTAACCCGCGACGGCCTCGACCGGGACGGGCACCGTGAGCGTTCGTTCGACCTCGACCACGACGCCTCCTGGAAGATCGGTGCGAGTTCGATGCAACCGTACCCAGCACCGCTCAACGGGGCATGCTGACCGGTTCGCCGACATCGATGTCATTTTTCCTAATTCTTGTCCACCTTGTCTTCTTGACCCTGCCGACGGGCTCGGCGGAAGCTTCCTGGCAACGTTGTCAGCCCACCGGAAACGGAGTTCGCAATGGCGGAGGAGTACGGCATCGCCCCGGATGTCGAGCGCGCGGAAGTCGCCGCTGTCTCGCGGCGGCACGTTCTCGCGGCCGGGACCGGGCTGCTCGCCGGGTTCGGGCTCGCGGCCGTGCTGCCCGGGGTCGCCTCGGCCGCGCCCGCCGCGGTGACGCCGAAGACCGACCTCGCGCTCTTCCGGCCCGTCCAGGTCTCCTCGACCGCCTACGCCGCCACCCCGGCCGAGTTCGCCGTCGACGGCCTCGCGCAGGTCGGCGTCCGCGGCTCCGGCTGGCGCGCCGCCCAAGGAGACGGGCAGTGGATCGTCGTCGACCTGCAGGCCGCCTGCCGCATCGACTCCGTCGTCCTCACCTTCGAGGCGCAGCCCGGCGACCCGGCTTTCGACGCCGCCGCGTCCCGCAGCCGCACCAGCGGCGCCGAGGTCCAGTCGAGCTACGCCACCGCCTTCGACCTCGACGTCTCGGGTGACGGCCGGGCCTGGCGCACCGTCCACCACACCGACGCCGGCACCGGCGGTGTCGTGACGATCCCGCTGTCGGTCACCGCGCGCTGGGTCCGCTTCACCGCGAGCCGCCGCTCGACCACGAACCCGCTGGGCCTCAACGGCTTCCAGGTCTTCGGCAGCGGCCCGCAGAACCGCCCGGCGGTGCACGGCTGGACCAGCTTCCCGCTCCGCCCGCACGCCGACCCGCCCGCGCTCGCCGTGGCGCCCGACGGCACCGTGCCGCTCGACTCCGGCTGGGTGCTCACGATGGACGACTGGGCGCCGACCGGCGACGGCAAGGCGCTTTCCGCGTCCACCGTGGACACCCGGGGCTGGCTGCCCGCCACGGTTCCCGGCACCGTGCTGGCCTCGCTCGTCGAGCAGGGCCAGCTGCCCGACCCGGTCTCCGGGATGAACCAGCTGCACGTCCCGGAAGCGCTTTCCCGGCACGCCTGGTGGTACCGCCGCCAGTTCGGCCTCCCGCGCGGCCTCGACACCTCGCCCGGCCGGCACGTCTGGCTCGAGTTCGACGGCGTCAACCACGAAGCGCGGATCTGGCTCAACGGCGCCGAAATCGGCACGCAGAGCCACCCGTTCGGCCGCGGCGCATTCGACGTCACGGCGGCGCTGCGCCGCTCCGGCGAGCAGGCGCTCGCCGTCAAGATCTCGCCGATGCCGCGCCCGGGCAGCCCGGGGGACAAGGGCGCCGACGGCAGCTCCTGGGTCGACGCCGGCGGCACCATGTTCGACAACTCGCCGACCTACCTCGCGGTGTCCGGCTGGGACTGGATGCCCGCGGTCCGCGACCGCGCTTCGGGCATCTGGGACCACGTCCGCCTGCGCTCGACCGGCGCCGCCGTGCTCGGTGACGTCCGCGCCGACACCAAGGTGCCCGACGCCGGCACCGCCGAGGTGACGCTCACCGTCCCGGTCCGCAACGCCGCCGCGACCGCCCAGCGCGTCAAGGTCAGCGCCGCGTTCGGCCCGGTCAGCGTGTCGAGCACGGTCACCGTCCCGGCCGGGCAGACCACCGACGTCGTATTCCCGAAGCAGGTGGTGAAGAACCCGAAGCTGTGGTGGCCCAACGGGTACGGCGACCCGAACCTGTACGACCTGACGCTCACCGCGGCGATCGGCGCCGCCACCAGCGACCGCCGGACCGTCAAGATCGGCCTGCGCGAGATCGGCTACCAGTACGACCTGCCGATCGTCATCGCCGACGGCCGCGCCACGCAGACCGTCGACCTCGCGCCGCAGACCGCCCGGTTCGTCCGGATGCAGGGGCTCAAGCGCGCGACCAGCTGGGGCTTCTCGCTCTGGACGATGTCGGTGCTCGACAGCTCGGGCGCCGACGTCGCGCAGGGCAAGCCGTCGAGCTCGCTGTCGGTGGCCGACGGCAACCCGCCCGAGCGCGCGTTCGACGGCGATCCGAACACCCGCTGGACGTCGGCCTACGACGACAACCAGTGGCTGCAGGTCGACCTCGGCGCCGCGACGGCGTTCGACAAGGTCGTGCTCACCTGGGAAACCGCGTACGCCGCGACCTTCAAGATCCAGGTCTCGCAGGACGGCGGCACCTGGACCGACGCGGCCTCGGTCGACAACAGCCCGAAGCCGCTGACCTTCCTGGTCAACGGCGTCAAGATCTTCGCCCGCGGCGGCAGCTGGGGCTGGGACGAGCTGCCGCGCCGGATGCCCGCCGAGCGCACCGACGCGGTCGTCGCGATGCACCGGGACATGAACTTCACGCTGATCCGCAACTGGGTGGGCTCGTCGTATAGGCAGGAGCTGTTCGACGCCTGCGACAAGTACGGGATCCTGCTGTGGAACGAGTTCTGGGACGGCTGGTCGACCGACCCGGCCAACCACGACATCTTCCTCGCGCAGGCGAAGGACACCGTGCTGCGCTACCGCCACCACGCGTGCGCAACGGTCTGGTTCGGCTGCAACGAAGGCACGCCGCCGCCCATCATCGACAACGCCCTGCGCGACATCGTCCACTCCAGCACCGACCTGCTCTACCAGGGCAACTCCGCGGGCGGCGTGATCACCGGCGACGGCCCGTACTACTGGCAGGACCCGAAGCGGTACTTCACCGGCGAGGCGACCGGCGGCAAGGCCGGGTTCTGGAGCGAGATCGGGCTGCCGACGGTGTCGGTCGTCGAGAGCATGCGCAACCTGGTCGGGAAGGACGACCCGGGCTGGCCGATCGGCGCACCCTGGTTCCTGCACGACTGGTCCACCGGCGGCAACCAGTCCCCGCAGAGCTACCTCGCGGCGATCGACGCGCGCTGGCGCCGTCGACGAGCCTGGCGGAGTTCTGCCGCAAGGCGCAGTTCGTCAACTACGAGAGCATGCGCGCGATCTTCGAGGCGTGGAACGCGAAACTCTGGAACGACGCCACCGGCGTGCTGCTGTGGATGTCGCACCCGGCGTGGCACAGCACGGTCTGGCAGACCTACGACTACGACCTCGACGTCAACGGCAGCTACTACGGCGCGCGCAAGGGCTGCGAGCACCACCACGTGCAGGCCGACCTGACGACGTGGCAGGTCCGCGTGGTCAACCACACGCCGGGCGCGCTGAGCGGGGTGACCGCCACCGCGCGGCTCTACGGCCTCGACGGCGTCGCGCTGGGCCCGGCGCAGCAGCAGAAGCTCGACGTGGCCCCGATTTCGGCCGCGGCGGCGTTCACGGTCCCGTTCGCCGACGGGCAGCCCGACCTGCACCTGCTGCGCCTGACCCTGACCGACGCCCACGGCGCGGTGCTGTCGGAGAACACGTACTGGCGCTACCGGACGGACACGGCGATGCGCGCGCTGAACCAGCTCCCGGGCGCGCGCCTGACGACGTCCCTGCGCCCGGACGGCGACGCGTTCACCGCGACGGTCCGCAACGACGGCCGCACGGTGGCGGCGATGATCCGGCTGTCGCTGCGCGAGAAGAACGGCACCGACCGCGTCCTGCCGACCCGCTACGACGACAACTACTTCTGGCTGCTGCCGGGGGAGACCCGCACGATCCGCGTCGAGCCGCGGCGCCGGGTGCCGAACGCGAAACTGCTGGTGGAGGCGTACAACGTGGCGGCGAAGCTGACTAGCTGACTTCGTCGTCGTCTTCCTCGTCCGGTGGGGGCACCTGCCGCCGGGCGAGGAAGACCAGCAGGCCGATGATCGCGACCGGGCCGGTGAACAGGGCGATCTCGTCCCAGCCGCCCTGGTGCATCATCACCACCCGCGCCGCGGTGTCCACTGTGGTCATGCGCCCGACACCAGGTAGATGCCGACCGCGGTGTAGCCGACCATCAGGGCCAGCAGCGGGTACTGGCCCACCGTCCGGTAGCCGCCGCGCAGCACGCCGAGCGCGCGGTCGTGCGCCGAGCCGACCGCCAGCACGTGCCCCAGCACGATCGCGCCCACCTGGACCACGGCGATGACCGCCGTCGACACCAGCGTGTAGTCGACGACCGCGGGGTCGAAGCCGCGCTGGCCTTCGAAGAGGGCGAACGAGAAGTAGTGGGCCACCGTGTAGCCCACCATGATCGGCACCAGCGTGTGCGCGAACCCCGCGTACGGCTCGGTGCCCTTGCGCAGGTACGGCCGCGTCAGCCGGATGCCGCCCGCGTACGCCAGCGCGGTGAGGGCGATCGCTGCGAGCAAACCGGCCGTGGCGAGCGGGATCGACGGGGTCAGGTCGCTCCAGAACGGGAGCCGGGTCAGGCCGTCGAACGCCGTCGAGCCGAGGACGACCAGGACCAGCGGCGTCAGGCCGGGGGAGCCGCCGAGGGCAAGCAGCCCGTCGAGCGGGGAGCGCACGACCAGGCGGCCGTCGTCGCGGCGGCCGACCGGGGACAGCCCGGCGATCAGCACCGCGTAGACCTCGAACCCGTCGCCGCGATCGAACCACCGCGGCCCGAAGACCGCGCCGCAGGTCACGTGTATAACGACGTACAGGGTGACGAACCCGGCGATCAGCCGAGGCGAGTCCGAGTGGCCGGAAGCCAGCTCCAGCCAGAGGAACGCGAGCAGGCTCACGACGGCGGGCCAGTAAGCGAGCCGGGCGGGCAGCGGACGCCGGCCCGGGAACGGCGACGCCAAGGTGCGCACCGGGTTCATCCGCCGCCAGACCGGACCGAACAGCAGCGACAGCGGCACCAGCCCCACCCAGAACCACACGTAGAACCACGCGGGCGCCGGGTTGGCCGCGGACGTACCCGGCCCGAACCACGCCATCGCCAGGAACCCGGCGAGGAAAACCAGCCCGAGTCCTTTGAGGACGAACGAAAGCACCCGGGAGTCGAGGAAGCGCGCGAACGGCAGCGGACGGCCGGCTTCGGCACCCCGCAGCCGCGGCGTCTTCCACAACAGGGTCAGTGCGACGAACGACGCGAGCACGGCCGCCGCGCCCGCGTACAGCGCGAGCCAGAGCGGGACCGGCAGGTCGGAGCGCCCGCCGAGCCCGTGGGTCAGGACGATCCTCACGCGCCGACCCGCAGCTGGGTCAGCTTCGCCCCGCTGTGGTGCAGCTCGACCTCGAACAGGCCGGGGACGTCGGCGGTGAACGACACCGAGCCGGGCTGCCCCGCGGTCAGCTCGACCTCCTTGTCGTACCCGTGGACGTGCAGCTCGTCGGCGGTGTCGGAGGTGACTTCGAGCCGGACGGCGCGGCCGGGGGCGACCTCGACGCGGTCGGGCCCGGCGACCCGCTTGCCGCCCCGCACGGTGAACTGCGCGACCTGCTCGCCCGCCGGGGCCGGGGGCGCGGGCGTGCCGCAGCCGGCCAGCAGCGCGAATGTTGTCACCGGCACCAGGATCCGCCGCATCGTTGTCCTTCTCCTCGTGCGGGATGTCCGGTTGCGGCCACCCCGGGCTTGCCGGTGCGGTTCGCCCGGCTTATCGTGTGACGAACAGTAACAGTTACTTCAGTTCACGGAATCAGGAAGGCGCACGCGATGCTGCTGGCGCAGGAGAACAGCCCCCCGGCCGGGGGCGCGCAATTCGGCCAGATCGTCGTCGCGCTGCTGATGTTCCTGCTGGTCTTCATCCCGCTGGCGATCTTCGTCCTGCGGACGCGGGCCGGCAAACGGACGCTCGTGGGCCGTCTCGCCGACTGGTCGGGCGAGCTGTCCGGCCTGCCGCGCTGGGCCGCGCTGCCGATGTTCGTCGCCTTCCTCTCCGGGATGTCCGCGCTGATCGGCGTCTACTGGGACGTCCCGATCCACATGGAGCTCGGCCGCGACGAAGGCCCGCTCGCCAACCCGTCGCACTACCCGATCTACTTCGGGCTGATGGGCATCTTCGCCAGCGGTGTGCTCAGCGCCGCGCTGGCCAAGGGAAAGCTGCCCCGGCGCACGTTCAAGCTCGGCCCGCACTGGCGGGTGCCGATGGGCAGCGTCCAGATGATGCTGACCGGGCTGGTCGGCATCGCCGGCTTCCCGCTCGACGACGTCTGGCACCGGCTCTTCGGCCAGGACGTCACCGAGTGGGGACCCACCCACGTGCTGATGATCGGCGGCGGCGTCGGCGTGGTGATCGGCCTGCAGCTGCTGCTGGCCGAAGCCCGCCAGGCCGGCGCCACCGGCCCGCTCGTCCGGCTGCTCGGGCCGGTGCTGGCCGGCGCCTGGATGATGGGCGCGTCGGCGTTCCTGATGGAGTTCGACCTCGGCGTGCCGCAGTTCCCGATGCTCGCGCAGGTGGTGCTGGTCGGGCTGATCGGCAGCTGGACGCTCGTCTGCGGCCGCCTCTCGTGGGGACCGGGCGGCGCGCTCATCGTGGTCGCCGTGCTGCTGGTCTCCCGCGCCGTGTTCTCGATCATCCCGCTCGTCGCCGACCTGCACGTCGCTTCGCTGCTGCCGTACGCCGCCGAAGCCGTCGTGATCGAGGTCGTCGCGCTGCTCGTGCGTGGGCCGCTGTTCCCGGTCGTGGCCGGGCTGGCGAGCGGCACCCTCGGCCTGCTCGGCGAGTGGGCGTTCTCGCAGTGGCTGATGCCGGACCCGTGGCCTGCCGCGGACCTCGGTCTCTTCCTCGCCTTCGGTGCGGCCGCGAGCATCGGCGGCGCGCTGATCGGCGCGTGGCAGTACCAGCGGATCGAGGACGTCGCCGCGGGTTCCCGCCTCCGGCGGGGGTTCGGGGCCCGGCACGCCGCCGGGCTGGTGGGCGCCCTCGGCGTCGTCGCGCTGATGGCGGCGGTCGCGGCGCCGCTCGCCCCGCCGCCCGGGCTCGCCGCCGACGTCCGGCTGACCGAAGCCGCGGCGGGCCAGGAGATCTCCAACCCGCACGGCGGCGGGACGCCCCGCTGGGTGGACGCCACCGTGACGATCAGCCGGCCCGACCTCGCCGACGACGCCGTCTGGCTCACCGGCTTCGCCTGGCAGGGCGGGGACTTCTACTCCGCGCCGCTGGAGAAGCTCGGCCCCGGCGTCTACCGCACGGCCGAGCCGCTGCCGGTGTTCGGGCAGTGGAAGGCGGGGATCCGGCTGCACGTCGCCGACCGGCTGATGGCGCTCGCGCCGATCTACGCACCCGCCGACCCGGCGGCGAACGCGCAGGCCATCACGGCCGGGTCCGGCAAGCGCGACTTCGTCTCGGAGATCTCGTTCCTGCAGCGGGAACGCAAGACCGACACCCCGCTCGTGCTGTGGACGGTCGCCTACGTCGCGGTCGGGCTGATCTTCGCCGGGATGTGGGCCGCGTTCGCGTGGCTCTACGCCGCGGCGGCCGGCAACTCCTCGCGGCACCGCGAAACCGCGAGTTAGTGCCCGCCGACGAAAACGGGTGCTGATTTCGTGCCCTCCGACGAACTAGGCTGGCGCCGTCCCGCCTAGCTTTCGGGAGGTGCTCGTTTCGGTGAACCTGCGCCCGCACGCCAGCCTCGGCCGCGTCCTCGACGACCTGGGCGGCACCCTCCTGGACCTGGTCCTCGGCGACCCCGACCGCCCGGGCGGCATCGGCGGCGTCGCCATCCACGACCCGCTCGACGAACCCGCGCTGCCGCAGCACGCCCTGGTGCTCGGGGTCGGGCTGGCCGAGCCCGGCGAAGTCGTGCGGCAGCTGCGCTCGCTGGCGCGCCACGACGCGGCCGGGCTCGTGCTGCGCGCCCCGGTCACGGTCACCGCGGCGATCACCGCCGCCGTCGAGGAGACCGGCGTCGCCCTGCTGGGCCTGGCGCGCGGCGCGTCCTGGGCCCAGCTCGCCGCGATGCTGCGGTCGCTGCTGGCCGAGGGCGACGTCGGCGACGCCGAACCGGAGACGCTGGCCGGGCTGCCGTCGGGCGACCTCTTCGCGGTGGCCAACGCGATCGGGGCGCTCATCGACGCGCCGGTGACGATCGAGGACCGCCGCTCGCGCGTGCTCGCGTTCTCCGGCCACCAGGACGAAGCCGACCCGTCGCGGGTCGAGACCATCCTGGGGCGGCAGGTGCCGGAGCGGTTTTCGCGGATGCTGGCCGACCGCGGGGTGTTCCGCGAGCTCTACCGCAGCGACCAGCCGGTGTTCGTCGACCGGCCGGCGGAAAGCCCCGACGGATTCATGATCCCGCGGGTGGCGGTCGCGGTGCGGGCGGGCGACGAGATCCTCGGCTCGATCTGGGCCGCCGTGCGCGAACCGCTGACGCCCGACCGCACCCAGGCCCTTTGCGACGCGGCCCGCCTGGTGGCGCTGCACCTGCTGCGCGTGCGGGCGGGCGCCGACGTCGAACGGCGGCTGCGCGCGGACCTGCTCAGCACGGCACTGGAGGGCGGGGCCGCCGCGCGCGAGGCGCTGAGCCGGCTGGGGCTGGCCGACCAGCCGGTCGTCGTGCTGGCGCTGGCGGTGTCGGAGAACGGCGCCGAGGACGCCGAAATCGCGACCGAGCGGCAGCGGCTGGCCGACGGCCTGGCGATGCACCTGAGCGCGGTGCACCCGCGCTGCGCGGCGGCCCTCGTCGGCGACACGGCGTACGGCCTGGTCCCGGTGACCCGCGACGCCGACGGCGAGCGGCGCGCCCTCCGGATCGCGAAGGACTTCCTGGACCGGGTGGGCGACCGCGTCCGGGCGGTGGTCGGTATCGGTCCGGTGGCGCGCAGTGCGGCCGAACTCCCGGAAGCCCGTGCGAGCGCGGACCGAGCGCTGCGGGTACTGCGGTCGGGCAGCCGCGCGGGCCGCCGGGTGGCGTTGCTGGCCGACGTCCACGTCGAGGCGTTGCTGCTGGAGCTGCAGGACCTGGTCGCCGTCCGCGGCGACCGCCCGACCGGGCCGGTCGCGCGGCTGATCGAATACGACGAGCAGCACCACGCGCACCTGGTCGAGACGCTGCGGGCCTGGCTCGACGCGTTCGGCGACGTGATCGCCGCGTCGGCCGCGGTCCACGTGCACCCCAACACGTTCCGGTACCGCCTGCGGCGGCTGGCGGAAGTGGGCGGGTTCGACATGACGGACCCGGAGGCCCGGTTCGCGGCGATGCTGCAGCTGCGGGTGGTGGCCCCGCCCGCGTCACCACCGGCCCGGCCCTGACGTCGCTGGTTCCTGATCGTCCGAATTGTCGGTGATTAACTACCGGAAACTCGGCTGGACTTGGTCAGTTACCTACTTTCGACCGGTGTGCGCCCCCTTCGGGGCATGTGAACCTGCTCGGACTTCACGTCAGGTGATCAAGCTTCCACGGAGGTGTACCGGGTGTCACGCAAACGGGTCATCGCAGGGACGGCGGCGGTGAGCGCGACCGTCGTCGCGGTGTCGCTGCTCACGACGGGTTCGCCCGCCTACGCGACCATCGCCCAGCCGTCGATGCACGCGCTGAACCCCCTCGCGATGCCGTTCGGCAGCGTGCTGCGGTCCCAGCAGGAGATCGGCGGGGTGCCGGTGTTCGGCGGCCAGCTGATCCAGGTCCGCGACAAGGCGGGTGCGGTGCTCGCCACGCACGGCCGCACCACGAAGAAGACCACCGGGTCCTTCCCGGCGAGCGCCGCGGGGGCCACCGACGCCGCCATCGCGGACGTCGCCAAGCGCACCGGGCTGGCCGCGAACACGCTGAAGGCCGACGCGCCCCGCGCGTACTGGTACGACGCCACCCTCGGCGGCGCGAAGGGCGACGGCGTCGCGATGCCGACCTACCAGGTCACCGTGCACGGCAAGAAGCTCGACGACAAGTGGACCGAGGTCGTCAAGGCCGGCACGCAGGACGTCGTCACGTCGTGGTCGGAGGTCCGCGAGGCCAACCGCGACGTCTGCGACGCGAACCACAAGGTGGTCAGCGGCAGCAGCGATTCGGTCCGCTGCGGCACCGCCTTCGACGTCACCCGCAAGGAAGGCGGCGCCGAGTCGGGCGTCGCGGACGTCAACAACGTCTACACCTTCTTCGGGCAGGCGTCGGACTTCTACCAGAAGTACGTCAACGTCGACCTCACGAAGCTGATCGGCGCGGACTACTCCGACGGTACCGGCCAGGCGCTGCGCGGCACCGTCCGGATCTGCGTCGACGGCGAATGCCCGTTCGCCAACGCCTTCTGGGACGGCGAGCAGATGGCGTTCGGCGAGGGCGTCACCACCGACGACATCACCGGCCACGAGCTCACCCACGGCGTCACGCAGCACACGTCCGGGCTCAGCGGCGGCCAGGCCGACTCGATCAACGAGGGACTGTCGGACGTCTTCGGCAAGTTCATCGGCATCACGTCGAACGACCCCAACGACACCGGCGGCAACCGCTGGCTGCTCGGCGCGGGCTCGTCGCTCGGCGCGATCCGGAACATGAAGGACCCGCGCTCGTCGCTGTCCCCGCAGCCGGACATGGTCAACGGCCCGGGCTGGGACACGAACAACCCGGACGAGCACATCAACGACGGCGTCGTGAACAAGGCCGACTACCTCATCACCGACGGCGACACGTTCAACGGGCAGACCGTTCGCGGCCTCGGCCTCGACAAGGCCGTCCAGGTCTGGTGGGGCGTCGAGAACACGCTCACCCAGAGCGCGACCTTCAAGGACGTCGGCGAGGCGCTGAACTCCTCGTGCGCGGCGCTCGCGAAGGCGGGCACCGCCGGCATCACGACGGACGACTGCACCCAGGTCGGCAACGCGGTGAAGGCCACCCAGCTGGACCAGGACCCCAAGTAGACCCGTGAGTCAGCGGGGGAGCGACGTCAGCCCG
Source organism: Amycolatopsis sp. NPDC049159 (assembly GCF_040648295.1). Lineage (NCBI taxonomy): Bacteria > Bacillati > Actinomycetota > Actinomycetes > Pseudonocardiales > Pseudonocardiaceae > Amycolatopsis > Amycolatopsis sp. NPDC049159. The sequence continues at coordinate 259,861 of NZ_JBEZDL010000004.1, read as the reverse complement.
GCGAGCAGCCGGTCGACGTCGGCCTCCGTGGTGTAGGGCGCGATCCCGGCCCGGACGGCGCCGGTGTCACCCAGCCCGAGGTGCCGCGAGCACTCGATCGCGTAGAAGCTGCTGGCCGGGGCGTTGACCCCCTGCGTGCCGAGGTGCTCGTACACCGCCTGCGACCGCACCCCGTCGACCGAGAACAGGGTCGTCGGGGTGCGGTGGCGTCCGGGTGCGCCGTACCGGGTCACGCCGGGAATCGCGGCCAGGCCCTCGTCGAGCCGGGTGAGCAGCGCGTTTTCGTGCTCCTCCAAGGCTTCCAGCGACGCGAGCAGCCGCGACCGGCGGTCGCCGGTTCCCGGCACGAGCCCGGCGAGGAAGTCGATGGCCGCCGTGGTGCCCGCGAGGAGTTCGTACGGCAGCGTCCCCAGCTCGAAGCGCTCCGGGACGGCGTCGGTCGAGGGCAGCAGCTTGTCCGGGTGCAGGGTCTCGAGCAGCGCCGGCGCCGCCGCGACGAGTCCGAGGTGCGGGCCGAGGAACTTGTACGGCGAGCACGCGTAGAAGTCCGCGCCGAGCGCCGTGACGTCGACGGCCGCGTGCGGGGTCAGGTGGACGCCGTCGACGTACAGCAGCGCGCCGGCGTCGTGCACCGCCGCGGCGATCGCGGGGACGTCCGGCCGGGTGCCGAGCAGGTTCGACGCCGCCGTGACCGCGACCAGCCTGGTGCGCTCCGAAAGGAGGGCGGTGATCGCCCCGGTGGCGAGTTCGCCGGTGGCGGGGTCGAAGTCCGCCCACCGGACGGTCGCACCGGCGGCCGCCGCGGCCTGGACCCACGGCCGGATGTTGGCGTCGTGGTCGAGGCGGGTGACGACGATTTCGTCGCCGTCGCCCCAGTTCTTGGCCAGCGCGCGGGAGAAGTCGTAGGTCAGCTGGGTCATGCTGCGCCCGAAGACGACCCCGCCCGGCTCGGCGGCAAGCAGATCGGCGGCGGCCTGCCGAGCCTCGGTGACGACCGCACCGGCCCGTCGCTCGGCGGCGGTGACGACCCCGCGGTTGGCGATCGCGGCGCACAGCGTGCGGGCGACCGCCTCCCCGACGAGATCGGGGACCTGCGAGCCACCGGGCCCATCGAAGTGGGCGGCGGCGCCGTCGGCGAGCGCGGGGAAGTGCTTGCGGATGCTCTGCACGTCGTAGGTCACGCCGCCAGCATGCCGAAGGCCGAGCGCGGAACTCAAGATCTCCGGTGGGCGGGGCGAGGTCGCGAATGACTCATTGGCGGCCTCTGGTGTCCCCGATGGGTCATTCGGGACGCGCCGCATTCGGCGCCACCGGGGAGCTCAAGGTCTCCGCAGGGCCGGGCGGCGCACTCGAGGCTGGTGGGGAAGCGGTGATCTCCGCGGGATCGGTGGCCGGGCCGGGGCGGGGAACCCGATGCCGCCCGGCTCGGCTCAAGGTCTCCGTCGGGTCGGGCGGTCGGGCCAGCGGGAGGGCGCGAATGACTCATTCGCGCCCTCTGGCGTCCCCAATGGGTCATCCCGACGCGCCGCATCCGGTACCGCCGGGGAGTTCAAGGTTTCCGCGGGGCTGTCGGCTGGGCCGGGTGGCGCCCCCGACGCTGGTGGGAAGCGGTGATCTCCGCGGGATCGCTGGCCGGGCCGGGCGGGGAACCCGATGCCGTCGGAGGGCTCAAGGTCTCCGCAGGGCCGGGCAGCCGGGCCAAGGGGAGGTCGCGAATGACCCATTCGCGGCCTTCGACGTCCCCGGTGGGTCATTCGCGACGCACCACACCCGGCCCGCCGAAGAAACTCAAGACCTCCGCAGCGGCGCGGCCGCCGTGGCGGGGATCTGCGGCGGCGCCGCCACCGGACGCCGCACCGGGGCCGGCGTCTTCAAATACCGGCGGAACTTCTGCGTAGGCTTCTCCACGTAGTTCCACGACAGCTGCCCCACCAGGTAGGCCGACGGCACCGCCAGCAGGATCAGCAGCCACACCTGCCGCACGCCCGCGAGGATGAACAGCTGCTGGATCGGGAAGCCCCAGATGTACGTGCCGTAACTGCCGTAGACCCACGGCCCGGCCGCCTCCAGCCGCCGCGGCCAGTGCATTGCCAGGGTGATCGCCCCGTACGCCGCGCTCAGTGCCAGCAGGTAGCGGCTCGCCGGGGTCTGGCTCAGCGCCAGGTACGCGCCGAACAGCACCAGCGCCACCCACGGCTTGAGCGGGATCCGGTCGCGGTAGGCGTGCAGCACCATCCCGATCACGAACGGGACCAGGAACGACACCGTCGAGCCGATCGGGACGACCAGGAGCGAGCCGCCGAGGCCGTGCTGCTCGAACGTCGCGTGCAGCACCGTGTCCGTGTAGACCATGCCGCCGAGGACGAGGAACAGGACCAGCCGCGGCAGGCCGATCAGCACGGCCACGCCGACGACGAGGACGAGCGCGTAGCCGAGCAGTTCCATCGGCAGCGTCCAGATCGCGCCGTTGACCGAGAACGGGTACGGGTTGCCCGCGAACACGCCGGGCAGGTCGTGCTGCATGTAGAACAGCACCGTCGTGCCGACCAGGTAGCGCCACGTCTGGATGTGCGTCCAGTAGTCGTGCGCGGGCCACGTCGTCACCAGCGGCCCGATCACGAACACCGTCACCAGCAGCACCACGACCAGCGGCGGCATGATCCGCAGCAGCCGCCGCGCCGAGAAGCGCCACCACGACGGGTCGCGCGTCCAGCTGTCCTGGATCTGGTAGCCGCTCATCGCGAAGAACCCCATCAGCGCGATGTACCCCGGCGACATGTGCCACGACACGGGGAAGATCGTCAGCCGCTGCGGGTGCAGCAGCGGCATGCTGTGGTCGACGATGACGGTGATCGCGCCGATCATCCTCAGCCACGCGAAGCCGACGTTGGGATTGGCGTGAATTTTTGGCGAGCTCGGCACGGGGGCAGATGCTAACCCATCCAGTCCTGCCGCTTGACCCGAACGGGCGAGAAAGTCACCGGCCGCGGTTGCGCGGGTGCTCGCGGGCGCGCCGTTCGTTGCCGTGCTTGTAGTTGCCGGTCACGCGGGCCATCAGCAGCTGCGGGTCGTCGCCGCGCGCGATCGCGGCCAGGAACCGGGTCGCCGCGGCGCCGCGGAGGGTGCCCGCGGGACGGCCGTGGTGCGTGATCGTCACGACGCCGTGCTCGTCGGCGCGGTGCGCGAAGCCTTCCGGGGTCCCCATCCGCCCAGGGTGGCACGGCGGGCAACCGGTTTTCCCCGGGTCCGGTCCGGGGGATACCCGGATGGCTCCCGCGCGGTGACCCGACAGAATGCTGGGGATGCGGGGGAAACACCTACTGGCGGGCGCGCAGGTCCTGGTCCTGGCGGCACTGCTGGTGTCCTACAACGACGGCCGGTGGCGGTTCCCGGCCTACCGCGTCGACCTGGACGTCTACCGGCTCGGCTCGGCGGCGCTGCTGCACGGCCACGACCTGTACGGCACGCTGCCGCCCACCGGCGACGGCCAGTCCCTGCTCTTCACCTACCCGCCGTTCGCCGCGATCCTGCTCGCGCCGCTGGCGGTCCTGCCGTACTGGGCGGCCTGCCTCGCCCTCACGCTGCTGACGCTCGGGGTGCTGGCGCTGGTGCTGCGGGCGGTGCTGCGCGCGCTCGGGAAGCGGTGCGACCGGTGGCGGGTGGCTGCGGTCCTGCTGGTCGCCGAGGCGCTCGAGCCGGTGCTGCGGACGCTGTACGCGGGCCAGATCGACCTGCTGCTGCTCGCGCTCGTCGCGCTCGACGTCCTCGTGGCCGCGCCGCAGTGGCCGCGGGGCCTGCTGATCGGCCTCGCCGCCGCGATCAAGCTGACCCCGGCGGTGTTCCTGCTGTACCTGCTGCTCCGCCGCGACACCCGGGCGGCGATCACCGCCGGCGTGACCTTCCTGGCCGCGACGGCGCTGGGCTTCCTGCTGGCCGGCGCGGATTCGATGCGGTACTGGACCGGCGCGCTGTGGGACACCGGCCGCGTCGGCGAGCCGACTTACGCCGGCGACCAGTCGCTGCTCGGCCTGCTGGCCCGGGCCGGGGTCCCGGCGGACGCGCGGACGGCGTGGTGGCTGCCCCTGGTGGCGGTCGTGCTCGTGCTGACCGCGCTGGGTGTGCGGCGCGCGCTGGCCGCGGGGGAGACGACGATCGCGCTCGGCCTGAACGCCCTCGGCGGGCTGCTGGTTTCGCCGATCTCCTGGACGCACCACTGGGTGTGGGCCGTGGTCGTGCTGCTCGGCTGGGCGGAGCTGGCCCGCCGCACGCGGCGGCGCGGGATCGCTGCCCTGGCGGGCGTCGGCGTGGTGCTGTTCGTCGCGGGACCGCAGTGGTGGTGGCCGCGCGGCGGCGAAGTCGAGCACCGCTGGGACTTCCTCCAGCAGCTCACCGGCAACGGCTACGTCCTGTTCGGGCTCGCGGTGCTGGTCACGGCGGTGCTGGTGCGGTTCCCGCGGCCGGCCGACGACCTCAGCGGCGCCGTCCCGGCCCGCGCTGCAGCCAGCCCGCTCCCAGGATGAGCATCGCCGTGCCGAGGCCGAGCACCAGGCAGAGCCCGGCGGTGTTCATCGGCAGCGCGTCGGTGATCGCCTGCGGCAGCGGGAGCAGCAAGACCAGGCCGACCACGGCGTAGACACCCCCCGCCGCGACCAGGAACCGGGCGGCCAGGCGCGAGGAGCGGGTGCAGAACACCGCGACGGCGCCGGTCAGCAGGTGCAGGAGCGCCCACAGCCCCGACACGGAGAACACCCCGAACAGCTCGTGCGGACCACCGCCGTCGGTGACGCCCGACATCAGCTCGAGCGCGGCGAGCACGAGGAAGAGCAACCCGATCAGCATGCCCATGCCCTGGACGGGGGCGGGTCCGCGCCGGGTTTCGGGTTCGGTGGCCGTCATGTCCCTCAGGTTCCCCGTGCGGGGCCTTTTAATGCACGGCTTCAGGGGTAACCGGCGAACCGACGAAAGGTGACCCCGATGACCGAGTACCGCCACACCGCGACCGCCGACATCCCCGCCGACGAGCTGTTCGCGTTCCTGAGCCACCCGGAGAACCTGCCCCGGTACTTCCCGGAGATGAAGGTGGCCGAGCCGAAGGGCGGCGACAGCGTGCACGTCGAAGCCGAGGTGCACGGCAAGCGCGTCGCGAGCGAGGCCTGGCTGCACACCGACCCGGGCACCCGGTCGCTCAAGTGGGGTGCGGAAGGCCCCGACGACTACCACGGCGAGCTGCGGATCGACGACGACGGCCCGGCGTCCTCGCAGATCACCGTGACGCTGCACAGCGTCCGCGAGGCCGAGGGCGGAGAGGTCCAGCAGGGCCTCGAGCGCACGATCGCCGCCATGACGCACGCCGCCAGTTCCGACGCCGACGTCGAAGCGGCCGAAGGGGAGGGCGGCTGGACCTCCTACGACGCGAAGAGGGATTCGTCCAGCTGAGGCGGGAACGGGCCGTAGGCGTTGCCGCGGGCCCCGCGGGTGCGCAGCGCCGGGATCGCGAACAGGTACTTGAGCAGTGACGGCGGCGCGGTGCCCCGGCCGCGGGCCCGCGCCGCGGCCGCCCGCTCCTCCACCCGCACCTGATCGGCCTGCACCCGCTCGATCGCGCGGATCCGGGCGGCCTGCACGGCCGCGAGGTCTTCGTCGGTGACCGTGCCCCGCCGCAGGGCCGGGACCAGCCGGTTCGCCGCGGCGACGGCGTCCTGCACCGCCATCAGGATGCCGTTGCCGCCGACCGGGGATATGACGTGCGCGGCGTCGCCGAGCAGCAGCAGGCCGGGCCGGTGCCAGCGCTCGACGCGGGAGATGTCCACCGACAGCAGCGTCGTCTGCGAGAAGTCGGTGAGCAGGTGCGCCCGGTCGGCCAGCCACCGCACGCGCTCGCGCACGAAGGCGCGGATCGGCTCGACCCCGCGTTCGCGCAACGCCGGGTACGCGCCCTTCTCGATGCTGTAGCCGACCTGCCAGTCGCGGACGCCGCCGAGGACGCCGACGTAGGCGTCGCGCCCGAAGTACAGGTCGAGGTCCGCGTCGGGCGGGTCGCCGGGGGAGCGCGGGAGCCGGAACCAGAGCAGGTCGGTGGTGGCGCCGAGCGGGCGGGCTTCGAGGCCGGCCAGCCGCCGCACGGTGGAGAACCGGCCGTCGGCGCCGACGACGAGCGACGTCGTCAGCTCGCCGCCGCGGAAGCGGACGCCGGTGACCGTCCCGTCGTCGTCCTCGAGCAGGCCGGTGACCTTGGCGTTCGTGCGCAGGTGGAACGTCGGCAGCGCGTTCGCCCGCTCGGCGAGGAAGTCGAGGAACCGCACCTGCGGCATCAGCGCGACGTAGCCGAACGGCGTGCGGAGGCGGTCGTAATCGGCGCAGCTGTAGACCCCGGCCGGGGTGTGGAAGCGGAACGAACGCGCCTTGAAGTGGTCGAGGTCCAGCAGGTCCGCGGCGAGGCCGAGCCGGTCGAGCAGCTCGAGCGTGTAGGGGTGCAGCGAGTCGCCGCGGAAGTCGCGGTCGAAGTCCGACCGGGCTTCCAGCACGGTGACCTCGATCCCGGCGCGGGCGAGCAGGTAGCCGAGCAGCAGCCCGCCGGGGCCGCCACCCGCGACCGCGACGCTCACGCCGGGTCCACTGTGGACAGGCGGAACACCGCCATCCCCGGCACGTGCTCGAGGATCTGCTCGTGGCCGGCGTCCTGGGGGACCGGGAACGCCTTGACCGCCCACGGCACGGACATCGCGGCCAGGTAGGTGGCGACCACCCCGGCGGCCTCGTCGCCGCCGACCGGTTCGGCCCGGCGCTCGGCCCGCTCACCGGCCGCCAGCAGCGCGCACTCCGGTGTGGCCAGCAGGTTCACCACCCAGTCGCGGTCGCGGACCGGCGAGACGAGGTAGTGCCCGCCGTCCTTCGCCACCACGGCCAGCGGTACCCGGCGGGGGCTGCCGGAGCTGCGGCCGCGGGTCTCGACGACCCGCAGCGCGTAGCCACCTTCGGGCGGCGGCTCCGCCGGGGCACCGATCAGCTTCGCGGTCATTTCGGCATTCATCGCTCGGACGTCCACGAGCTCCACGGTAGCAAAACTCGCTAGATTGTCTAGCTAACCTAGAATGGCCTGGTGGAAGACGTTCCGGTAGCCCTTCGGGTGAACTTCGCCCTGCGCGAGCTGCTCTCGCTCGCGCACGACGTCCAGGCGGCGCTCGCCCGCCGGCTCGGGCTGGGCGCCACCGACGTGCAGGCGCTGCAGCACCTCGCCTTCGGCACGCCGATGGGCACGGTGGACCTGGCGCACGCGCTGAAGATCCGCTCGGCGTCGGCCACCGTGCTGGTCGACCGCCTCGAAGCGGCCGGGCACGTCCGCCGCGGCCCGCACCCCAGCGACGGGCGGCGGATCACGCTCGTGCTCAGCGAAGCCGCCCGCGACGAGGTCCGGGTCGCGCTCGCGCCGCTGGTCGACGCCGTCACCCGGTTGACCGACGGGCTGACGCCGGCGCACGCCGAGGTCGTCGCGCGGTTCCTCGGGGACACCACGGAAGTGCTGCGGGCGTACGCTGCGGAGCCGCCGGAAGCGGGTTAGCGTTCCCCGCATGCGAGACGAGCCCGCGCTGTGGCTGTTCGCCGACCAGCTCGGGCCGCACTTCCACGGCACGCCCGAGCACCGGCACCGGGACGTCCTGGTGATCCGCTCGGCCGCGGCCTTCGCCGCGAAACCCTTCCACCGCCAGAAGCTGCACCTGGTCCAGGCGGCGCTGCACCGGCTCGCGGCCGACCTCGGCGACCGCGTCACGCTGGTCGACGCCCCGGACTACCGCACCGGCCTGCGGGAGTTCGGGCGGCCGGTCGTCGTGCACGAACCGACGTCGCACGCGGCCGACGCCTTCGTCCGCAAGCTGCACGGCGAAGGCGTCGTCACGGAGATCCTGCCGACGCCCGGGTTCGTGCTGTCCAAAGCGGACTTCGCGGAGTGGGCCGCCGGGCGCACCCGGTTCGTCATGGAGGACTTCTACCGCGACCAGCGGCGGAAGTTCGGCGTGCTGCTCGAAGCCGACGGCGAGCCCGAAGGCGGGCACTGGAACTACGACCACGACAACCGGCAGCCGCCCCCGAAGAGCACCCGCCTCGACGTCCCCGCGCCGTGGCACCCGCGGGAGAACGAGATCGACGACCGCGTCCGCGCCGACCTCGACGCGGCCGAGCGCGCGGGGGAGATCCACCCGGTCGGCGTGGACGGGCCGCGGCAGTTCGCCGTCGGGCACGACGAAGCCCAGCGCGCGCTCAAGCGGTTCCTCGACCACCGGCTGCCGGTGTTCGGGCCGCACCAGGACGCGATGCTGACCCACGACTGGGCGATGGCGCACGCGCTGCTGTCCGTCCCGCTCAACCTCGGGCTGCTCGACCCGCGGGACGTCGTCCGGAAGGCGCAGGAGCGGTACCGGGCCGGCGAGGCGCCGCTGAGCAGCGTCGAGGGGTTCGTCCGCCAGGTGCTGGGCTGGCGTGAATGGGTGTGGCACCTGTACTGGCACCAGGGGCCGGAGTACTTGCACCGCAACGCTTTGCAGGCGCGGCGCAAGCTGCCGGAGTGGTGGCGTTCGCTGGACGCCGACGCCGTCGAGGCGGCCTGCCTGCGCACCGCGCTCGCCGGCGTCCGCGACCGCGGCTACGCCCACCACATCGAGCGGCTGATGGTGCTGGGCAACCACGCGCTGCAGCGCGGCTACGACCCCGCCGAGCTGAACCGCTGGTTCGCGACGGCGTTCGTCGACGGCTTCCCCTGGGTGATGCCGGCCAACGTGATCGGGATGAGCCAGTACGCCGACGGCGGGGTCGTCGGGACCAAGCCCTACGCCGCCGGAGGCGCCTACATCAACCGGATGAGTGACCACTGTCCGGGTTGCGTGTTCGACCCGAAGAAACGGACCGGGCCGGACGCGTGCCCGTTCACCGCGGGCTACTGGGCGTTTCTCGACCGGAATGCCACGCGGTTGAAGGGAAATCACCGCATGCGGCAGCCGTTGAGCGGCCTGGAACGGCTCGCGGACCGGGCCGAGGTCGTCGCCCGGGAGGCGGAGCGCGACCACTTCTGAGTTCGCACCATCGTGTGACTAGCCGGGCGCGGCGGGCTCTCTTACGGTTGTTGTCTCCCTTTCCCCGGCGAAGGCGATCCCATGCCCGACGCAGATCCGCGCGCTGGCGTGCTTTCCAAGCGCGCCCTCGTGACGGCGTCGCACGCGGTGGAGCGCGCGGCCCTGGCCGAAGGCGCGGGCGACGACACCGTCGTGTTCGCGCTGTTCCAGCGGCTCCCGTACTTCGAACGCGAGCGGGAGGTCTACGCCGAGATCGCGCGGCGCGCCGCGGTCACGGTGGTCGGCATGGTCGACTCCGGCCGTCCCGACCTGCCGCACGGCGTCACCCCGGTGCTGCTGCGCCCGGACGAGCCGATGGCGCGGGAGTGGTCGGTGGCCGTGCTGTCGCCGACGTTCGGCGCTTCGGTCGTCGCGCAGGACCTCGACGAGATCGACCCGCAGGCGACCGCGGTCGAAGCGGCTCGCCTGTTCCGCGGCCGCTGGGGCCTGCGCCGCGACGAGGCGTACGCCGAAGTGGTCCGCCTCCGCGACGCGATGGGCGACCGCCTGCCCCCGGCGGTCCGGCGCAAGGTCGGCGAGGTGCTCGCCTCGGTCGAAACCCCGCCGGCGCTCGACGTCGAAAGCCGCGCCGAGGCGGCGCTCCGGCACGTCGCGACCAAGCTCGACAAGGCCCGTTCCCGCGCGGAGCCGCGTCCGGCGACCGGCCCGGCCGTCGACCCGGACACGGGCCTCGACACCCTGGCGGGCATCCAGTCCTGGCTCGGCGACGCGACCGACACGGTCCCGCTGGGCCTGGTCTTCGTCGCGGTCGACGACCCCGGCGCCCTCGAGCGGCGGCACGGCACCCGCATCCGCATGCACACGGAGCAGAACATCGCCGACCTCCTGCGCGACGGCCTGCGCCCCCTCGACCGCGCGGTCCGGCTCGGGCCGGGGGAGTTCCTGGTCATCCAGCCGGCGGTGTACCCGCACGAGCTGACCGACCGGAGCCGGCGTCTGGAGCACCGCCTGGCGGCCCTGCACGCGACCTACCCGTTCGTCGACCTGCACCCGCGCACGACGACGTTGCTGACCCGGCGCCGCCCGCTGCCGCTGCACAGCCTGCGGGCCCAGCTGCGCCACGTCCCGGCGGTGACGCTCTGGCCGCCGAGCCAGGGCTCGCTCCCGATCCCGGAGGTGCGCCCGGTCGGGTCGCGGCCGGGGGCCGGCCAGTGGTTCCAGTGAGCGTATAACGACCTACACGGCGGGGCTTGTTTTCCTGCTCCGGCGGCGCATCGAGACACCCGCGGCGAGCGCGAACAGTCCACAAGCGACACCGGCGGCCGCCTGCACTCCCGCCGTGCAGGCGGTTCGCGCTGCCGAGAGCAGCTCGTCCGCCGCCGCCAGCCCCCGTGAGGCCGTTTCCGCCTGTGCCGGACCCGCCGACGCCAGCCGCGCAGCCGCTTCGGGCACGCCCGCCGGCACCACCAGCCGTCCCGCGTAGACCGCCGCCGCCAGGGAACCGAACACCGTGGTGCCCAGCCCGGCGCCCAGCTCGTAGCCGGTCTTCTCGACCGCCGCCGCGCCACCCGCGCGGTCCGCGGGGGCGGCCGAGAGCAACGTGTCGGTGCTCGACGTCAGCGCCAGCGCCATCCCGAACCCCGTGCCCACCAGCGCGCCGCCGAGCCACCACGCGGAGGTCAGCGCCCCGGCGGCCGGAGCGAGCAAGGCGACCGCCGTCACCGCGAACCCCGCCGTGCGGACCCGTGCGTTGCCGAACCGGGTGAGCAGCGCGGGTGCCACCACGCTGCCCACCGCCGACGCCCCGAGCACCAGCAGCAGCCGGGCCGCGGCGGCCGTCGGGGACAGGCCGAGCACCACCTGGAGGTACTGGGCCAGCAGCAACCCGAGCCCGACCAGCGTGCTCATCACCAGCAGCACCCCGCCGACCGCGCCCGGCACGCCCGGCCGCCGGAACAACGTCAAGTCCAGCAACGGGACCGCCGCCCGGCGCTGGCGGCGCACGAACAGTCCGATCAGGACAGCGCCCGCCGCCCCGGCCGCGAAGCCGCCCCCCGACGGCCCGGCCGCGAAGGCGAGCCCGAGCACGCCGCCGGCCGCCAGCAGCGCGCTGAGCGCGTCCCACGGCTGCCGCCCCGGCGGGGACCGCGGCAGCCACCGCAGCGCCGCGACCACCGCGAGGAGGATCACCGGCGGGTTGACCAGGAACGTCGCCCGCCAGCCCCACGCCTCGACGAGCACCCCGCCGAGCACCGGCCCGAACACCGAGCCGGTGCCGGCGATGCCGCTGCAGACCGCGATCGCCGCCCGCCGCTGCCGCTGCTCCGGGAACAGTTCCCGCAGCAGCGACATCGTCACCGGCATGATCAGCGCGCCGCCGCAGCCGAGCACGGCCCGCGCGGCGAGCAGCGCCGGAACGTCCGGCGCGACCGCGCACCCGAGCGACGCGAGCCCGAACACCGCGTAGCCGGTGACGAGCACGCGCCGTCGTCCGTACCGGTCGCCGAGCGTGCCGAACGGCAGCAGCAGCGGCGCCGCGGTGAGCGGGTAGATCGCGACGATCCACACCTGCGCGGCGGCGCCCGGCCGGAGCTGCCGGACGACGTCGGGCAGCGCCACGTGCAGCACGGTCGCGTCCACCGCGACCAGGAACAAGCCGGCCCCGAGCACGGCCAGCAGCGGCCAGGCGCGGGTCACGGCCACAGCAGGCCCGCCAGGTGCCGCGCGACGACGTCGACGTGCGGCGGGTCGATCACGGACAGGTGGTGCGCGGCGACCGGCACGATCTCCAGCCGCGGGCACAGCTCCGCCCACCCGGCCGCGAGGTCCGTGCGCGAGTACCGGGGTTCCATCGCGAGCCCGGCGGCGTACGGCTCGGTCGCCCGGTAGAGCACGACCCGGCCGTCGTAGCGGCGCGGCGTCCCGCGTTCGGCCGCCAGCGTGTCCAAAAAGGACTGACGCTGGTGGCGCAGCACGCCGGGGCTGAGCAACCCGGCTTCGGCGACCCGCCGCATGGTGAGCTCGATCTGGTCTTCTTCGGGCAGTGACGCGAGTTCGTCGTGGCCGAGCCGCACCGCGCGGCCGTAGGTGCCTTCGACGTACCCGGTGAACCGCAGGAACCGCCGCGCCGACGACGCCCGCGGGTCGAGGTCCGGTTCCGGCAGCGGCAGCATGGTGTCGATGAGGGCGACGAGCTCGACGGTTTCGCCCTCGTCGGCGAGCCGCGCGGCGACACCGTAGGCCAAGGCCCCGCCGAACGACCACCCGGCGAGCCGGTAGGGCCCGTGCGGCCGGCGGGCGCGGACGAGCGGGAGAAGCCGTTCGACGCGCTCTTCGATGCTGGTCCCGGGCACGCGTTCGAACCCGGCGCACGGCACGCCGGCGGGCAGCCGGTCCAGCAGCGGGCGGTAGACCGTGCAGGTGCTGCCGCCGGGGTGGAAGAGCAGGAGCGGGGCGGTGCCGGCGTCGCCGGGTTTGAGGAGGCTTTCCTGCCGGGTGTCGAGGATCGCCCGCGCCACTTCGGCGATGGCGGCCAGTGAGTCGTGTTTGAGGAGTTCGGCGGGGTCGACCGGGGTGCCGAGTTCGGTCGCGAGGCCGTCGGCGAGTGCTTGGGCGAGGTGCTCCGGTAGTGCGGTGCCGGTCAGGCGGAGGTGCGTGCCGCCGGGATCGGTACCGGTGTGTTCGTGCCAGAGGCGGAGGACCAGCCGGTCGGCGGCGTCCCAGGCCCGGCCGCGGGTCGGGCGGAGGTCGCGGTTGAGGTCGGCGAGGGTGGCGCCGCGGAGGAAGACGGCGGGGTCGGGGTCGGTGCCGAGTTCACGCCGGAGCGCTTCGCGGATCCGGTTCGCCATGAGGGAGTCGAGCCCGAGTTCGACGAGGGGGACGTCGGCGTCGAGGCGGCCGGGGGAGATCCCCATGATGGCGGCGACGATCTCGGTGAGCCGGTCGCCGGTGCCGTGGGAGGGCGGTGCCGCTCGGGTCGTCACGGGCCGCTCGGGCGCGGGCGGCGTGGTTTGGCCGGTGTACCAATGCCGTTCGTGGCGCCACGGCATCGGGGGGACGTCGGTCAGCTTCGCGCCGTCGTCGGGGGCGGAGAGCGTGATCCGCGTGCCCGCGCAGTACAGCGCCGCCGCGGCCGCGCCGAACGAGCGGACTTCGTCCTGGCCGCGGCGCAGGGTGCCCGTCACCACCGCGTCCGCGATCCCGGCCGCCTCGAGCGTGCGGGCCAGCGATCCGCGCAGGATGGGGTGCGGGGAAACCTCGATGAACACGCGGTGCCCGTCCGCGGCGGCCGCGGTCACGGCCTGCCGGAACCGCACCGGGCGCCGCAGGTGCGCGGCCCAGTAGCCGGCGTCGAAGTCGGGCAGCTCGCGCGGGTCGGGCAGCACCGTGTCGTACCACGGCACCAGCGGCCGCCGCCCGCCCAGCTCGGCGAGGGCGTCGCGCAGCGCGCCCAGCACCGGCTCGACCCCGCGCGAATGCCCGGCGACGTCCACCGGCAGCCGGCGCGCGCTCCGCCCGGCCGCGGTCAGCTCCGCGACCAGCGCGTCCAGCACCGGCGCGTCCCCGGCCACGGTCACCTGCCCGGGCGCGGCATCGACGGCGAGCTCGACACCGGGGTAGCGGTCGACCTCCTCCGGCGTCAGCTCGACGGCGGCCATCGCCCCGCCCGAGCCGACGGTGCCGAGCAGCCGCGCCCGCGTCGCGACCAGGTGGACAGCCTCATCAGCGGTCAGCACCCCGCTCACGACGGCGGCGGCCGCGGACCCGAGCGAGTGCCCCACGACAGCGGCCGGGCGGACCCCGAGCGCCTCCCACCGGGCGGCCAGCGCGAGCTGCGTGCCGAAGATCGCCAGCTGCGTTTCGGTGAGGGAGAAGGGGTCCCGGGCGGTGAGCAGCGCACGCAGCGACCGCCCGGTCTGCTCGGTGAAGGGATCACCGAGCTTGTCGACCTGCGCGGCGAACGCCGGTTCGGCGGCGAGCAGCCCGCGGCCCATCCCGGCCCACTGCGAACCGTGCCCGGAGAAGACGAACACGGGCCCTTCCCCGCCGACGGCCCGCCCGGCGACGGCACCGGCGGGCAGCGGATCGGCCCCGGCCCCGACTTCCCGGAGGAGCGCGGCGAGCTCACCGCGGTCCCCGGCGACAACGGCGGCCCGGTGCGGACCGGCATCGTCCCGCCGGAACAACGTGTGGGTGACATCGGCAAGGTGAGTTCGTTGCCCGGCGGGGGAATCCAGCCACCGCGCGAGCTGGGAGGCCCGCTCGGCAAGCCGGTCCCGGGTACGGGCGGACAGCAGGGCGATCCGAACCCCGGCGCTACCGAGGGCGGCTTGCGGTCCGGCTTGAACGCCGGCGACACCGCCACCGGGAGCGGTTTGCGGTCCGCCACGCCCGAGCTGGAGGGTGGCTTGTGCCGGGGTCCCGGCGCCGTCGGCGGGAGTGGCTTGCCGCCCGGGTCCGACCTCACCGAGGGTGGCCTGTGCCGGGGCCCCGGCGCCGCTGTCGAGGGTGGCTTGCCTCCCGGCCTGGACCCCGCCGCTCTCGCTCGTGCCGGCGAGGCCGCCGGGGACGGCTCGCGATCCGGTCCGGCCGTCCTCACCGAGTGCCGGCTCCGGAACCGTCGCCTCCTCCAGCACCACGTGCGCGTTCGTCCCGCCGAACCCGAACGCCGACACCCCCGCCACCGCGCGCCCACCGCGCCGTGGCCACGGTGTCGCCTCGCTCACCACCCGCAACCCCAGCTCCTCGAACGGGATGTGCGGGTTCGGCGCCGCGAAGTGCAGCTGTGGCGGGACTTCGCCGTGCACCAGCGCCAGCACCACCTTGATCACCCCGGCGATCCCCGCTGCGGCCTCGGCGTGCGCGATGTTCGTCTTCACCGACCCGATCAGCAGCGGCGACCCGGCATCCCGCCCCGCGCCCAAAACCGCACCCAAAGCACGAGCCTCGATCGGGTCACCGAGCAGTGTCCCCGTCCCGTGCGCCTCCACGTAATCCACAGTGGACGGATCCAGTCCGCGATAGGCCTCCCGCAGCATCGCCTGCTGCGCCGCCGGGTTGGGGGCGGCCAGGCCGTGGGACCGGCCGTCCGAATTGACCGCCGACGCGCGGAGCACCGCCAGGACGCGGTCGCCGTCCACTTCGGCGTCCGCCAGGCGCTTGAGGACCACCACGCCGCAGCCTTCGGCGCGGGCGATGCCGTCCGCGGCCGCCGAAAACGTCTTGCAGCGGCCGTCCGCCGCGAGCAGGCCCGCCGCGGAAAACGCCGCCGTCGGGCCGGGCAGCAGCATCAGGTTGACGCCCGCGGCCAGCGCCAGGTCGGCGTCGCCGTCGCGCAGCGCGCGCACCGCGTGGTGCACCGCCACCAGCGAAGACGAGCACGCCGTGTCCACCGCCACGCTCGGGCCGCGCAGGTCGAAGACGTACGACAGCCGGTTGGCCGCGATGCTGCCCGCCGCGCCGGTCGCCGTCCACAGGTCCGGGGTGCCGCCGGTCATCGTGAGGTGGCCGTAGTCGTGCGTCGCGATACCGGTGAACACGCCGGTCCGGCTGCCGCGCAGCGACGACGGCGCGATCCCGGCGTGCTCCAGCGCCGCCCACGTCACCTCCAGGAGCATCCGCTGCTGCGGGTCCATCGTCGCCGCTTCGCGCGGGGTGATGCCGAAGTGCTCGGCGTCGAACCCGGCGACGTCGTCGAGGAAGCCGCCCACCACCGGCGCGGCGTCGGCGCTCCACCGCCCGGGTGGCGCGGTCCGGACGGCGTCGCGCCCGGTCCGCAGCAGGTCCCAGTACTCCTCGAGGCCGTCCGCGCCGGGGAAGCGGCAGCCGAGGCCGACGACGGCGATCGGGTCGGTCCGGCGGCGGTCCCGGACCGCCGCGACGGGTTCGGGTTCGGCGCCGGAGGTGAGGCTGCGGGCCAGGTGGTCGATGGTCGGGCTCTCCCACAGCAGCGTCGACGGCAGCCGGGTGCCGAGCAGCTCTTCGAGGTCGGCGGCGATCCCGACGGCCTGGCGGGAGGACAGGCCGTAGTCGCCGAGCGGCCGGTCGGGTTCGGCGGTCAGGCCGGTGTGCTCGGCGACCGCGTCGAGCAGCCAGCGGCGCAGGGTGTCCGGGTTTCTCATCGTGCCAACGCCTTCCCGTAGTCACCGGCGAGGTAGCGGTCACGGCAGGCGGCACGGGCGATCTTCCCGCTGGACGTGCGCGGCACCCGCCCCGCCGGGACGAGCAGCACGTCCCGCAGCGCGAGCCCGTGCGCGTCGGCGACCAGCCGCCGGACCGTCGTGACCAGCGCGCGTTCCGCCGCTTCGGCCAGGTCGGCGTGCGCGCGGTGCTCCGCGACCACGACGACGGCCTCGGTGTCGGCGCCTTCGATCGCGAAGGCCGCGACGCTGCCGGGCCGGATCTCGGGGTCGGCCGACGCGGCGGTCGCTTCGACGTCCTGCGGGTAGTGGTTGCGCCCGTCGACGATGATCAGGTCCTTGATCCGGCCCGCGATGTAGAGCTCGCCGTCGTGCCGGAGACCGAGGTCGCCGGTCCGCAGCCACGGCCCCTCGGGCAGGTCGCCGCGGTCACCGGCCAGGCGCGCGCCGAAGGTTTCCGTGCTCTCCAGGGGTTTCTGCCAGTAGCCCTCGCCGACGTTCGGGCCGTGCACCCAGATCTCACCGACCGACGTGTCGGGGAGCGCGACCGCGGTTTCCGGGTCGACGAGCGCGACGAGCTGCCCGGCCGGGGCACCGCAGGCGACCAGCCGCACGCCGTCGGCCGCGGGGCGCGCGGTGCCGGTCGCGAGGGCGTCGCGGTCGAACGTCGCGACGCGCGGGGCGGCGGCGGGCCCGGTGGTGACGAACACGGTCGCTTCGGCGAGGCCGTACGCCGGGCGCGTCTTGTCCGGGGTGTACCCGGCGGCCGCGAAGGTGGCGTGGAAGCGGTCGAGCACGGCCGGGGTGATCGGCTCGGCGCCGTTGACGATCGCCGTGACGCGGCCGAGCCGCAGCCGGGCGCGTTCGGCGTCGCGGATCCGGCTCGCGCAGTAGTGGAACGCGAAGTTGGGTGCGGCGCTCCACGCGCCGGCGTGGTCGCCGAGCAGTTCCAGCCAGCGGACCGGCCGCTCGATGAACGCCAGCGGGTCCATCAGCACCGACCGCAGGCCCAGCGCCAGCGGCGTGATCAGGCCGAGCACGAGTCCCATGTCGTGGAACAGCGGCAGCCACGAGACGGTGGTCGACGCGCCCGGGTCGAGGCCGAGGCCGCGCACGGCCTGGGTGACGTTGGCGAGGACGTTCGCGTGCGTGAGCACCACGCCGGCCGGCGTGCGGGTCGAGCCCGACGTGTACTGCAGGTAGGCGACGTCGTCCGGGACCGCTTCGGGAGCGGGCCACGACCGCACCGGGCCGGGGCGGTCCACCGCGACGACCGGGACGTCCCCGACGAACTCTTCGACGGCCGGCTGCCTCGGCGTGGTGGTGAGGACGGCCGAGGGCGCGCAGTCGGCGAGCACCGCGGCGAGCCGTCCCGCGTGGCCGGGCAGCCCCGGGTCGAACAGCGGCACCGCGATCGCGCCCGCGGTGATCGCGGCGAGGAACCCGACCACGTAGTCCGGACCCTGCGGGCACAGCACGGCGACCCGGTCGCCGGGCCGGACCGGGAGGGCGCCCGCGACGGCGTCGACGCGTTCGCCCAGCCGGCGCCAGGTGAGGGTGCGCCGCCGCCCGTCGCGGTCGGTGGCGAAGTCGGCGAAGGTCAGGGCGGGGGAGTCGGGGGTGGTCGCCGCCCAGTGCCGCAGGCACGCGGTCAGGGTGCCGCCGCCCACCGCCGGGAAGTTCACGTCGGACATGGGTTCTCCTTGGCTAGCGGCCCAGCCGCGCGGCCGCGTGCTGCCACGCGGCGACGGCCAGGGTGTCGAGGTCGAGGTCGGTCGTGCCGGCGTCGCGGAGCACGACCAGCACGTCGTCGGCGGCGACGGCGACGGTGCGCAGGCGCAGTCCCGGCAGCTCGGCCGGCTGGCCGGGCAGCGTCAGGACCTGCTGGTAGGAAAGGGTTTTCGCGCCGGGGACGGCGGGTGCGGTCCCGGTCGTGAGCGTCGAGACGGTGGGGAGGTCCTGGTCGTCCACGGTCACGCTCGCGCACTGGCGGAGTTTCGCGGTCCACGCGGCGAGATCGGGCGGGTCCGGGGTGCGCGCGACCAGTTCGCTCACCTGCCCACCCGGGACCGCCGTCTGGAAGCCCTGGCCGGTGGCCGGGCCCCGGAGCAGCCTGCCGTGCACGACGTCCGTGCACCCGCCGTCGTCCTTGGCGTCCAGAGTGGACAGTGCGGTGGCGACGTCGAACCCGGCACGCGGTGCGGGGGGAGCGGGGATCGCTTCGGCCGGCAGCAGCGCGGCCGGCGGAACCGGGGACGGGCTGGGTGTCGCGCCTTCGGCGGGTCCGGAAATGGTGGACGCCGCCGCGGCGGCGACCGCGAGCGCGGCGATTCGAAACGGGGGGAAACGATTCCGGGCAGCCATGGTGGACCCTTTCGGGAGCATTCTCGGGGTTTTCGGGTCCCGGCGCTGGGACGCGTGACGGGACGGCGGCGAGGGCGGCCTAACCCGGCGATACGGGCGAGGCTAGGGCAAGAAATCGGTTACCGGAAGGGCCTCAAGATCCCGTAAACGCTGCTCGTGTACACGGCGTGACCTGCTGGATCGCAGGTTACCGGTGAGTTTTTGGCACGTCCGTCCGACTTTGGTGACCGAGCGTGCTCGTCGGCTCACCCGTATGGGGGAGTTTGTTTGCCTGCAATTCACATTGTCCGGTCGTGTGGCGGACGAGACAATTGCGTTTTCCGGCCTGATTACTTTAGCTTGGGCGCATCGTCGGGACCTTCGGAAAGGAAAGCGTATGCGCATGTCTTCGAGGTGGCTCGCCGCGCTGGCGGCCGTGGCGTGCGTGCTGCCCGGCACCCCTGCCGCGGCGGCGGACGGGCCACGCGCCGACGACGGCTCGCACGTCGTCGCCGAGACCACTGTGGACGGTGACGCGCGGGTACTCGACCTCACCGTGCGCTCCACCGGGGTCGGGGCCTACGCGATGGTCCGGCTGATCCTGCCCCGCGACTGGGCGGAGCACCCGGACCGGACGTGGCCGGCGGTGTACCTGCTCGCCGGGGAGACCCGGTTGCAGGACTACCGCGGCTGGAGCGCCAACACCGACGTCCGGCGGCTGGCCGACGACGCCGGCGTCCTGGTCGTGATGCCGGGTGCCGGGCCGGCGGGGTTCTTCAGCGACTGGTGGAACTACGGCAAGGACATCGCGCTGAATCAGTGGGAGACCTTCACCGCCGTCGAGCTCCCGCAGCTGATCGACCGCGGCTACCGCGGCGACGGCCGGCGTGCGGCCGCCGGGCTGTCCCTCGGTGGCTACGGCGCGATCGAACTCGCCGCGCGGCGGCCCGGCGTGTTCCGCTACGCCGCCTCCTACAGCGGGAACCTCAACCCGGCCGGCCCGACCGGTGAGCTGCTCACGGACGCGATCGTCGCTTCCGCCCGCCTGGATCCGGAGGCTCTCTGGGGCGACCGTCGCCGCGAACCGGCGCGCTGGGAAGCGCACGACCCGCTGGTGAACGCCGAACGCCTGCGCGGCACCGAGCTGTACCTCTCCGCGGGCAACGGCCTGCCCGGACCGCTGGACGCCCAGCTCCCGATCGACGTCCTGCCCGGCGCGATGCTCCTGGAATTCCTGTGCGGCGGCCAGACCACGGCGATGGCCGGGCGGCTGCGCGCCCTCGGCGTCCCGGTCACGACCGACCTCTACGGGCCCGGCACGCACCAGTGGGCGTACTGGCAGGAGCAGCTGCACAAGACGTGGCCGCGGATGCTGCAGGTGCTGGCGGCGGCGTCGTGACGCGGGTGTCCTATGTGGTCACGGGCGCGTCGGGCGGCATCGGCCGCGCGTGCGTGGCGGAGCTGGTCCGGCGCGGCGCACACGTGTGGGCGAGCGTGCGCACGGACGGCGACGAGGCGGACCTCGCCCGCGCGTACGGCGACGCGGTCACGGTGCTGCGGATGGACCTGCGCGACCCGGCATCGATCACGGCGTGCGGCGAGCGCGTCGCGGCCGGCGGACCGGTGCGAGGGCTGGTGAACAACGCCGGCCTCGCGCGGCCCGGCCCGCTCGAGTACGTGCCGCTGGAGGCGTTCCGGGAGCAGCTGGACGTGAACGTCACCGGCCAGCTCGCGGTCACCCGCGCGATGCTCCCGGCCCTGCGCATCGCGGAGACGGCCCGGGTCGTGACGCTCGGTTCGATCGGCGGCCGGATCGCGGGCCCGATGGTGGGGCCGTACCACACGTCGAAGTTCGCGCTGGTCGGCTTGACGGACAGCCTGCGCGCGGAGCTGGCCCCGGAGGGCATCGAGGTGGTCCTGGTCGAGCCGGGCGCGGTGGCGACCCCGATCTGGCCCCGAGCCCGCGCGGCGGCCGAGCAGGTGCGCGCGACTCTTCCGGCGGCGGGCCTCGAGCGGTACGCGGCACAGCTGGAGGCGGCGGAGCGGAGTGCGGCCCGTTCGGCGCGGACGGGAGTCCCGCCCCGCCGGGCGGCGGAGGTGGTGGTCCGCGCGTTGACGGCCCGCCGCCCGGCACCGCGGTACCTGGTGGGCACGGACGCCCGGGTGGCGGCGGTTCTGGCGAACCTGCCGTTCCGCTTGCGTTATCGCTTGACGGCGGCCAAGCGATGACCCGCGGCGGCGCGTTGGTGGTGTGGGGGTGGTGGCCGGGCTGTAGCGGCGAACCCATGAGCGCGTGTGGTGGCGGGGTGGTGGCGCTGGGCTGGTGGCCGGACTGGAGTGGCCAGGCGACGACCCGCTGCGGCTGGGCGGTGGCGCTGGGCTGGTGGCCGGGCTGTGGTGGCCAGGCGACGGCCCGCGGCGGCGGGGCGACGGCGCTGGGCTGTGGTGGCCAGGCGACGACTCGCGGCGGCGGGGCGGTGGCGTGGGACCGGTGGCCGGGCCGCGGGGGCCAGGCGATGAGCGTCTGTGGCGGCGGGGTGGTGGCGTTGGGCTGGTGGCCGGGCTGCGGCGGCCAGGCGATGAGCGCGTGCGGCGCCGGGGTGGTGGCGCTGGGTTGGCGGCCGGGCTGCGGCGGCCAGGTGACGACCCGCGGCGGTGAGGTGGCGTGGGGCTGGTCGCTGGGCTGCGGCGGCCAAGCGATGAATGCGTGCGGCGGCGAGGCGGTGGCGTTGGGCTGGCGGCCGGGCCGCGGCGGCCAAGCGATGAGCGCCTGCGGCGGCGGGGCAGTGGCGTGGGACCGGTGGCCGGGCTGCGGCGGCCAAGCGATGAACGCCTACGGCGGCGGGGCGGTGGCGTGGGACCGGTGGCCGGGCTGTGGCGGCCGGATGGTGAGGCAGGGCGTGCCGTGGCCAACTGCGGCGGGGCGCCGCGACTCACCACCCCGGTCCGCGGTGGTCGGGGACCGCATCGTCGGAGTCGGCTGTTGAGCCGCCTGGTCGTGATCGTCGCGCCCGGCTCGCGTGGGGATGTCCAGCCG
The DNA here is from genome assembly GCF_040648295.1 of Amycolatopsis sp. NPDC049159. Lineage (NCBI taxonomy): Bacteria > Bacillati > Actinomycetota > Actinomycetes > Pseudonocardiales > Pseudonocardiaceae > Amycolatopsis > Amycolatopsis sp. NPDC049159. The sequence goes on along the minus strand of NZ_JBEZDL010000004.1, from coordinate 238,277 downwards.
TGTGTTGCGCTCGGTCAGGGGCTCGCCGCCGCGGGGGACCGGGTCCGGGTGCTCGCCGCGCCGGGATTTCGGGGGCTGATCGAAGCACGCGGGCTTGCCTTCGCCCCGCTCTCCGCCGATCCGGGTGAAGTCCTCGGCTCGGCCGCCGGTCGGGCCTGGACCGCCGGGAGCCCGCACAAGTTCGTGAGCGGGCTGCGGAAAGTGCTCCGGCCGATCCTGACCCGGCTGCTCGCCGACACCCACACCGGCGCCGCCGGGGCGGACCTGATCCTCGCGCCCACCCTCGGCTTCCTCGGTACGCACCTGGCCGCCCACCTCGGCGTCCCGAACGCCGAACTGCACTACCAGCCCAGCGTGCCGACCCGGGCCTTCGCGCACCCGCTGCTCCCCGCGGCCGGACGCCTCGGACCCTGGGGCCGTCAGCTGAGCTTCCCCGCGGTCGACGCTCTGGCCTGGCAGCTCCTGCGTCCCGAAATCGACCACTGGCGCCGGGAAACTCTCGGCCTGCCCGCGGCTGGAGCGCGGGGGCCGCGGCGGCGGGCGCCGGTGCTGTGCGGGTTCTCCGGCGCCGTCGTGCCGCGGCCGCCGGACTGGCCCGCGCACGTCCACGTCACCGGGTACTGGTTCCTCGACGCCGGTCCGTGGCGCCCCGGCCCGCGGCTGCGCGACTTCCTCGCCGCCGGCCCGCCGCCGGTGTACGTCGGGTTCGGGAGCATGCGCCCGGCCGAAGCCGAACAGACCTTCGAGACCGTCCGGACGTCCTTGCGCCGTGCGGGGTTGCGCGGCCTCCTCGCCACCGAAGGCGACTTCGACGACGACGATCTGCTGGCCGTCGCCGACGTCCCGCACGGGTGGCTGTTCCCGCGCACCGCGGCCGTCGTCCACCACGGCGGCGCCGGGACCACCGCCGTGGCGCTGAGGGCCGGGGTGCCGTCGCTCGTGTGCCCGGTCTTCTCCGACCAGCCCTACTGGGGTGACCGCGTCTCGCGGCTCAGCGCCGGGCCGAAACCGTTGCCGCTCAAGGCACTCGACGCCGAAGGCCTGACCGCCCGGCTGCGGGAGCTCACCGGAAACCCGCTCTTCCGCCGCGGCGCGCAGTACGTCGGCGCCCGGCTCCGCGCCGAGGACGGGGTCGCTCACGCCGTTTCGGTGCTGCGGCCGGCTTAGGGCGTGTCCTGCGGATCTTCATCGGAGGCGGAGAACGATGCAGGCAAGGACGAACTCGGCGCGGTGACAGGCGGCTCGTCCGCTCCAGCGGTCGCCAGGCCCCGGAACTGGTCGAGCCGGTCGACGCACCGCTCGGCCACGTTGCCCGGCTTGCCGGGACCGGCGTCGAAGGCCGGTGGCCTTGATCTTCCGCTATCGCGTCTGTCACCGGGCGGTCTCCAGTGGCAGCGGCGGGCTTGGCGAGAGGGGTCCTCCCGGTCCCTGTCCCACCAGGGTCTCCCGGCCGTCCGGGACGCCTGTGAACCTGGTTGAGCCGGCTCACGGCTTCCACGGCAGGAGGAACGGAAAACCCATGGCGGACCACCAGTTCACCACCCACTCAGGCCTTTTCGACCTGAGCGGGAAGTACGCACTCGTCACCGGCGGCACCAAGGGCATCGGGATGATGATCGCGCGCGGCCTCCTGCAGGCCGGCGCCCGCGTCGTCATCAGCTCGCGCAACGCGGACACGTGCGCGGAGGCACAGCGCCGGCTGTCGGGATTCGGCGACGTCCGAGCGATCCCCGCCGACCTGTCCGAGCACGGCGAGTGCCGGCGCCTCGCCGATCTCGTCCAGGCCGGCTCGGACCGCCTGGACATCCTCGTCAACAACGCGGGAGCGATGTGGCGCGAGCCGCTGGCGACGTTCCCGGACGAGGCGTGGGACACGGTGCTCGACCTCAACCTCAAGTCGCCGTTCTGGCTGGTGCAGGCGCTGCTCCCCGCACTTCGCCGGGCGGGCACGGCCGATGATCCCGCGCGGGTCATCAACATCGGCAGCATCGCCGCCATCCACGTCGCCGAGTCGCCCAACTACTCCTACGCCGCCAGCAAAGCGGCGCTCCACCAGCTCACCAGGGTGCTGGCCAGGGAACTGGGCCCCCAGCACGTCGCGGTGAACGCGGTGGCCCCGGGACCGTTCCCGTCGCACATGATGGCGGCCACGCTCGACGCCGTCGGCGACACGATCACGGCGAAGGCCCCGCTGCGCCGGCTCGGCCGCGACGACGACATGGCGGGAATCGCGGTGTTCCTCGCCAGCCGGGCCGGGTCCTACCTGACGGGCACCGTCATCCCGAGCGACGGCGGCATCGCCACTACCGCGACCGGTACGTAGCCGTCGCGGGGTACCCGCAGTACCTCCCTCCGCCCGCGGACAGCGCCTAGGGTGGGGGAGTGGCCAAGATCGATCTGCGCACCGAGATCAAGGAGTTCCTGAGCTCGCGGCGCGCGCGGATCGCGCCCGAACGGGCCGGACTGCCCGCCTACGGGGGCAACCGCCGGGTCAAAGGCCTGCGTCGCGAAGAAGTGGCTCTCCTGGCGGGGGTGTCGGTCGACTACTACGTGCGGCTGGAGCGTGGCGGCCTCGCCGGCGCCTCCGACGGGGTCCTCGACGCGCTGGCCACTGCCCTGCACCTCGACGAGGCCGAGCGCGATCACCTGTTCCACCTCGCGCGGCAGTCCGGGGCGCCCGGCGGTCCGCGCCGCCGGCGACCCGCCGCGACGGTGCGTCCGGCGCTTCAGCGGGTGCTCGACGCCACCACCGAGGCGCCCGCGTGGATTTGCAACGGCCGTTACGACGTGCTGGCCGTGAATGACCTGGCCCGCGCGCTGTATTCACCGGTGCTGGCCGACCCGCGACGGCCGGCGAACACCGCGCGGTTCGTGTACCTGGATCCCGAAGCGGCGAGGACGTTCTTCGTCGACTACGACCGGGTCGCCCGCGATGTGGCCGCGAAGCTGCGCATGGAAGCCGGCCGCGATCCGCACGACGAGGAGCTGCTCGCCCTGGTCGAGGAACTGTCGGCACGCAGTGAACCGTTCCGGCGGGGGTGGGCGGCTCAGGACGTCCGGCTCCACCGGTCCGGCCGCAAGCGCATCCACCACCCGGTGGTGGGCCGGCTCGACCTGGACGTCGAGTCGATGGAGCTGCCCGCCGAACCGGGCCTGCTCCTGAACGTCTACACCGCGCCGGCCGGCACGGCGACCGCGGACGGCCTGGTCCTGCTGGCGTCGTGGGCGGCCGGCCGGGAGAGGTCCGCGACCGAGGTCCAAGCACCCGGCTGACGCCTGGATCAGGTCGTGCGCGGCCGCGCCGGGACCGCGCGCTCGACCGCCGACACCAGGGCCCGCAGCGCGGCCACCTCCGCGGCGAGTGCCTTGCGGCCCGCCGGGCTGATCGTGATCCACGTGCGGGGCCGCTTGCCCTCGTACCCCTTCTCGACGTCGATCAGCCCGGCCTCCTCGAGGATCGTGACGTGCCGGGAAAGGTTCCCGGCCGTCATGTCCAGCGTCCGGCGCAGGTACCCGAAGTCCACCTTCCCGGCCTCGGCGGCGATGGTGAGGATGCCGAGGCGGTGCCGCTGGTGGACCGTTTCGTCCAGGCCGGCCGCGGGGTGCTCGCTCACGCGCGCGGCCGCCGCTCGTGCCAGGCCGCGAAGGCGCCGCCCGCGAGCAGCACCAGCCCCGGGGGCAGCGTGTTCGTGAACGCCATCGTCGCTTCTCCTTCGTAGCGCGCGAAAAGGCCGAGGTGGAAGAAGACGTGCTGCACGTTGTAGAGGTTCACCAGCAGCGCTGACGCCGCGAAGAGCCCGCTGACGACGCCGAGCACCCGGCTGCGCTCCAGCCACGCCAGCCCCAGCAGGCCGAGCGCGATCGTGAGGAGCGGCGCGTACGGCCGGGCGGGCGCGAGCGCGAGGTCGAGCATCGCCAGCACGACGAAGCCGCAGACCATCGTGGCGGCCGTGGCCGCACCGCGCGCGCCCCGGCCGTCGAGCCGCGTCCGCAGCGCCAGGATCCCGGCGCCGGCCAGCAGGGCGACGGTCGCCACCGGGACGGTGAACGACGGCTGCGCGTACGGCGACCGCGCGACGCGGTAGGCGAAGGACTCCACCACCGGCAGCCCGAGCGAGACGCCGAGGACGCCGACCAGCCCGATCGCGAGGTAGCCGCGGATCGGCGTCCGCACCCCGCTGCGGTGGCCGCGGTAGAGGTACCAGGCGGCCGTGGCGAGGAACCCGCCGACGACCACGGCCAGCCAGTACAGCTGCAACGGCGTCCCGAACCAGACCCCGGCGAGCCCGAACCGCGGCGGCCCGCCCTCGGCCCACAGCGGCGCCAGCAGCACGAGCACGCCGAACAGCAGCAGCGGCGGGACGTAGGCGTGCCGGTCCGCCCGGGTCCGTGCGCGCAGCCGCGTCATCTCGTCGAGCAGCGCGGCCGGCGGCAGATCGGTCATGTGTGCTCCCCGGATTCGTAACTGGTTTATTGGGCAAACCAGATCTGCGGATGAACCTAGCGCACGGAGGGGGTGACGCGGAAGCGCGGTCGTGGGCCGGGCGGCGAACCGGCCGCGGCGCAGGAAGGAGCGGATGGCCCGGCGGGAGTGGCCCTTGTCCGCCGGCACTCTGTTCGGGCGGCCTGATGGCCCCGTACGTCCAGTGTCCTGAGTCTTGATCTCGTGGTCAGTGTCTAAAGTGCCGTGATGCCGGCCCACGACTACGTGTGGCACGGCACCACCAGCCTGTTCGCCGCCCTGAACCCGGCCACCGGGTCGGTGATCGCCCAGCACGACCGACGGCACCGGCATCAGGAGTTCCAAATTCCTCACGACCATCGACGCCAACACACAAGACCCCGGCGATCAAGAACTGGCTGCTGCAGCACCCGCGTTTCCCCGTGCGCTTCACCCCGACCAGCGCCTCCTGGCTCAACCTGGTCGAACGCTGGTTCGCCGAGCTGACCAACCGCAAGCTCCGCCGATCCGCCCACCGCAGCGTCACCGAACTCGAAGCCGACGTCGAGGCCTGGATCGGCGCCTGGAACGACGACCCCAAGCCCTTCGTCTGGACCAAGACCGCCGACCAGGACACTAGGCCGTGAACGCCAGCACCAAGCCGGTGCCGGCGATCGCCGCGCACGCCGCGATCGTCGTCCGGCGGTAGTGGAGGATCAGCGCCGCGAACTCGCGCAGCAGCGCGCTCGGCAGGAAGTACCGCGCGGTCGGCGACCCGGTCGCGTGGAACGGCAGGTGCAGCCGGCGGCACTCCACCGCGGCCCGGAACACGTGGTAGCTGCTCGTCACCGCGACCACCCGGTGGGCGTCGCGCGGCAGCAGCTCCGCCGAGAAGCGCAGGTTCTCCTCGGTCGTGGTGGCCCGGTCCTCGCGGCGGATCCGCTCGGCCGGGATCCCGCGCTCCCGCAGGTAGGCGTGCATCGCTTCGGCCTCGGTGACCGTCTCGCCGGGACCGCACCCGCCCGAAACCACCAGCAGTGGCGGCTCCGGTTCCCGCGCGGCGAGCCGGAGCGCGCGATCGAGGCGCCCGGCCAGCAGCGGCGGCACCCGATTCCCGGCCAGGCCGCACCCGAGCACGATGATCGCGTCGATGCCGCCCCGCCGTCCGATCCGGCTGTACACCGCGGAATACACCAGCAGCGACAGGAACAGGAACCCGAAGTAGCAGGCGAGCACGGCCGCGATGCCCACCAGCGCCGAGCCCCACCGCCCCAGCGGGACGAAGAACAGCGCTTCCAGCGCGAGGAGGCCGGCACCGAGGCCGAGCGACAGGAGGTTCCCGGTGCTGCGCCCTTCCCGCCGCCACATCTGGATGCCGTTGACGACCAGCGCGACCGGCAGCACCAGCGCGCCGAGCACCACCGCGGCGCCGGCCACCGCCACCAGCACCGGGGTTTCCCGCAGCAGCCACAGCGCGGTCAGCAGCAGCGCCACGCCGAGCCAGACGGCGTTGCCGAGCCGCCGCGGCTCGCGCGCCAGCCGCACCGCGAACACGAGGAGCGCCACCGCGGCCGCGACCGGCAGCACCCCGCCGGCGACGTTCACTCGGGCCTCCTTGGCTGTTCCCCCGCGCGGAGGTCCAACCTAGCCCGTGCGCCGCCGCCGGCTCCGGGGAGGGCTAAGCCTTGCGCTGCATGCTCGAGCGCGCCGGGTTGCCCTGGTCGGCGGCCTTCGGGTCCTTCTCGTCCTGCTTGGCGCGCACACCGGACTCGATCCGGTCGCCGAGGTCCTTGTCGACGTTGCGCCAGTAGTCGAAGGCGCGCGTCAGCACCGGCTCGCCCACGCCGTTGAGCAGGTGTCCGACGATGTTGTCGACCAGCCGCGCGCGCTGCTCGTCGTCGAGGACTTCGCGGACCATCGTGCCGGCCTGGCCGAAGTCGTCGTCGTCCTCGCGCAGCGCGTAGGCGGTGCGGACCATGTCGCCGTCGGTGTGCCAGCCCGCCGGGGTGCCGTAGCGGGCGACGTCGGCGTGCGGGCCGCCCTTGGAGTTCGGCGCGTACACCGGGTCGGACACCTTCGTGTACCGCATCGCGCCGTCCTTGCTGTAACTGTGGACGGGCGCGACGGGCGCGTTGACCGGCAGCTGCCGGTAGTTCGCGCCGATCCGGTAGCGGTGTGCGTCCGGGTAGGAGAACAGGCGGCCGAGCAGCATCTTGTCCGGGCTGGCGCCGATGCCGGGCACCAGGTTGCTCGGCTCGAACGCGGCCTGCTCGATCTCGGTGTGGTGGTCGGTCGGGTTGCGGTCGAGCGTCATCCGGCCGACATCGATCAGCGGGTAGTCGCCGTGCGGCCACACCTTCGTGAGGTCGAACGGGTTGAACCGGTAGGTCTTGGCGTCGTCGAACGGCATGACCTGCACCTTCAGCGTCCAGCTCGGGTGGTCGCCGCGCTCGATCGCCTCGTACAGGTCGCGCGTGTGGTAGTCGGTGTCGGCCGAGGCCATCTGGTCGGCTTCGTCCTGGGTGAAGCACTCCACGCCCTGGTCGGTCTTGAAGTGGTACTTCACCCAGAAGCGTTCACCGGCGGCGTTGACCCACATGTAGGTGTGGGAGCTGTAGCCGTTCATGTGCCGCCAGGTCCGCGGGATGCCGCGGTCGCCCATCAGCCACGTCACCTGGTGCGCCGACTCCGGCGACAGCGTCCAGAAGTCCCACTGCATGTCGTGGTCGCGCAGGTTGTTGTCCGCGCGGCGCTTCTGCGAGCGGATGAAGTGCTGGAACTTCAAGGGGTCCCGGATGAAGAAGACCGGGGTGTTGTTCCCGACCATGTCGTAGTTGCCTTCGCTGGTGTAGAACTTCACCGCGAAGCCGCGCGGATCGCGCCAGGTGTCGGGGCTGCCCCGCTCCCCGGCGACGGTGGAGAAGCGGATCAGCAGGTCGGTCGTCGTTCCCGGCTGGAACACCGCCGCCTTGGTGTACGCGCTGACGTCGCCGGTCACCTCGAACCGCCCGAACGCGCCGCTGCCCTTCGCGTGCGGCTGGCGCTCCGGGACGCGTTCGCGGTTGAACTGCGCCATCTGCTCGATGAGGTAGCTGTCCTGCAGCAGGATCGGGCCGTCCGGGCCGACCGTGAGCGAGTGTTCGTCGCTCTCGACCGGGATCCCGGCGTCGGTGGTGGTCGGTTCGGGAGGGGACTGCGTCATCGCGGTGTCTCTTTCCGCGGAGTGGCGCGGCAGCCGGGGCAGACGCCCCAGAACACCACTTCCGCTTCGTCGATCAAGAAGTCGTGCGCGTCGTCCGGGGCCAGGCACGGTGCTTCGCCGACCACGCAGTCGACGTCTTCCGTCCGCCCGCACGAGCGGCACACGACGTGGTGGTGGTTGTCCCCGGCCCGCCGTTCGAAGCGGGCGGGGTGTCCGGGCAGCTCGATCCGCCGGATCAGGCCGGCTTCCGTACACGCGCCCAGGACGTCGTAGACGCCTTGGGTGGAAACCGAACCCAGCGCCGAGCGGACCCCGGTGCCGATTTCGTCCACTGTGGAGTGAGGATGACCGGCCAGCCACGCGAGCACCGCCCGGCGCGGCTGGGTGACCCGCAGACCGGCGGCCCGCAGCGCGGTGGTCACATCGCTCATGGACCCCACCGTGCGCGCTTCTTCGGAATGAGTCAAGTCCACGGATGGACTGTTTGGCGCGCGGGAAAACGGGTAGTAGCCGGGAGTTCTGGCATCGTGGGGTGATGAGCGAGCGACCGGCTTTCGTGCTGCACGAGCACTGGCGGCCGCGGCACCACTTCGACCTCCGCCTGGAGGAAGACGGCGTGCTGCGGTCGTGGGCGGTGCCTCGGGGACTGCCACCGGACACCCGCGGCAACCGGCTCGCGGTCGCCGTCCCCGATCACGCGCTCGACCACCTCGGGTACGAGGACGAGACGAAGAAGGTCGCCGACACGGGGTGGTGGGAGGAGCACGACCGGACGGAGAAGCGGATCTTGTTCACGTTGCACGGGCGGACGTCGTCGGTGCGGTACGCGCTGATCCGGACCGAGCGCGACTGGCTGCTGCACCGGACGCGGGAGCAGCCGGAGGCGTAGCGAACGACCGCCTTCGTGCGACTCGTCCGCGTGCTGGCTTCACTCCTGCCGGGGCTGCGCGAGGTGCGCACCCCGATCGCCGGCGGGTTCGCGTGGCTGCTCGCGGTCGCGGACCCCTTGCCGGAGAGCCGCCCTCTGCAGCGCGCCTTCGCGGCGCTGTGGGACCTGGGCGCCTACGTGGGCAAGGTGGCCTGCTGGTCGTGGTGTCGTTCGCGGCCTACCTGGTCGAGGGCGTTCCTGGAGGTCGATCCGCTGCACTTGTGGGAGCACGGCGGGCTCTTCCGGCAGGGCGTCCGCTGCGCGATCCGGTCGCGGGAAATCATCGTTCAGGCCGTCGTCGCGGAGGTCGTCACGTCCCGGTTCCTCGGCAGCCTCGGCCAGCCGGACAACGGCGAACCCGCACCCGCCTGAACCGGGCGCATCGCGCGGTGGGCCCACTGCCCGAGCACCGCCAGCAACGCGATCTCCAGCACCATCATCAGCCGTTCCACCAGGCCCGTCGCCACCGTCGGCAGGTGGCCGCCCAGTACGACGTTCACCGCGAACGGGACGATGAACGGCAGGTAGAACGGGATGGCCGCCAGTGCCAGCCGCCGCGACCAGGCCGCGAACCGGCGCCAGCGCGGGTCGTCGCGGTGCCGGCGGCCCAGTGCCCAGCCGACCACCGGCAGGCTCAGGCACGTCACCGCCGACGCGTACAGGTGGATCTTGCCCGTCGCCGTGATCGCGCCGCCCTGCGGATCCTTCGCGAACACCGCCACCGCCAGCAGGCTCACGCACCACAGCGCCTTCGCCGCCACCAGGGCCGGGTTCGCCAGCAGGCCGCGGCGGTACAGCGCGACCAGCAGCAACGCCGAGCCCGTGCTGGTCAGCAGCAGCGCGCCGTCCCACAGCCAGCGGCCGGGGCTCAGCGCGTAGTCGCTGAGCATCGTGCTCACCGGGTCGAGCGGCGCCACCCGCCGGTCGAGGTGCAGCACGGCCAGGAGCACCACGGCCCCGGCGAAGGCGGCCAGGGCGCCGGGGACGAGCAGCCGGGAGCGGAGGGACGGACGGGCGGGTGAAGGGCACAGCATGCGTGGAAACACTCCGGGACGGCTCGGCTGGTTCAGGCGAAGTCGCGGACGCTACCCGTGACCATTCCGTGATCCAAGCGCGACACACCCGAGATGTGACCCAGGCCACCCAGGCGGAGCTTTCGTAGGGAAAGTGGCGTCTTCAGAGCTCGCCGTCGCCGGGGATCTCCGCCGAGTCCGTCAGCCGGAGCTTGCGCCGGGCGCGCTGGTAGAACGTCGTCATGCCGAGCCGGACCACCCGCGCCGCGCTCGGGCGGGCGCTCAGGTCGAGGCGATCGCCGGGGGAGACGTAGCCCTCGACCTGGCCGTCGACCTCCACCGCGAGCCGCCCGCTGGTCGGCAGCAGCTCCAGCGTCACCTCGTCGTGCACCGAGAGGACGATGCCCCGGCTGTACGCCGAGTGCGGCGCCGCGGGCGTGACCAGCAGCGCTTCGACCGACGGGCTGGTGATCGGCCCGCCGGCGGAGAAGCTGTACGCCGTCGAGCCGGTCGGGGTCGCCACGACCACCGCGTCCGCCGAGTAGCTCACGAACTGCTGCCCGCCGACGCGGACCGCGACCACCGCGCTGCCGTCGCCGGGCACGCGCACCACCGCGATGTCGTTGAACGCCGTGATCCGCCGCCCGGCGAGCACCGCGTCCACGGCCAGCCGCGGCTCGACCGTGAACTGGTGGTCGTCGATCGCCGAGAGCGCGCCCGGCAGGTCCGGGACGTCGACCTCGGCCAGGAAGCCGAGCTTGCCGAGGTTCACCCCGAGCACCGGCGCGCGCTGCCCGTCGGCCAGCCGCATGGCGCGCAGCATCGTGCCGTCGCCGCCCAGGCTGACCACGAGGTCGGCGCGCCGCCCGAGCTCTTCGGGCGTCACGCCGATCGCCGCGCAGTCCAGCCGGACGATCTCGTCCTCGATGCCGAGGATTTCGATCCCCCGGTTGCCCGCCCAGCCGAGCACGGCTTCGACGGCGGCCGCCGAGTCGCGGCGGGGGTGCAGCACCAGTCCCGCGGAGTGCATGTCAGCGGCCCCGGGCGGGGGCGGTTCCGAGCGTCATGCGCCCAGTCTGCCCGCTCCCGCCCGCCGTCGCGAGAACCGCAGCGCGCCGTCGTCGATCCGCCCGTGCCGGAGCTTGACGACGTCGTGCGCGTAGCTCATGCCCAGCTGCCACGGCGCCCGCGAACCCGCCTTCGGGAATTCGTCGATCGACCGCAGCACGTACCCGGCGTCGAAGTCCAGCAGCGGCCGCTCGGTGACCGCCGGGTCGTCGTTGACCGGCACGGCCTGGTCGTGCCCGGTGCGGTCGAGGTGGCGCAGCAGCCGGACGAAGTACTCGCCGACCAGATCGGCCTTGAGCGTCCAGGACGCGTTCGTGTACCCGATCGTGAAGATGAAGTTCGGCACCCCGCTGAGCATCATGCCCTTGTAGGCCATGGTTTCCGGCAGCTTCACCGGGTCGCCGTCGACGACCAGGTCGATCCCGCCGAAGGCCAGCAGCTTCAGCCCGGTGGCGGTGACCACGACGTCCGCTTCGAGCTCGTCGCCCGATTCCAGCCGGATGCCGTGCTCGGTGAAGGAGGCGATCCGGTCGGTGGCGATCGAGGCGTCCCCGCGCTTGATCGAGCGGAACAGGTCGCCGTCCGGCACCAGGCAGAGCCGCTGGTCCCAGGGCTGGTAGCGCGGCTTGAAGTGGGTGTCGACGGCGTACCCGGGCGGCAGCTGCTTCATCGCGGCCTTGCGGATCATCGCCTTGACCACGCCGGGGCGGCGCCGGCTGAGCTGGTAGATCAGCGTGCTGACGGCGACGTTCTTCCATCGCGCGATCGGGTACGCCAGCTTCGGCCCGAGCAGGCCGCGCAACCGGTTCGCCAGCGCGTCCTCCGACGGCAGCGAAAGGATGTAGGTGGGGGAGCGCTGCAGCATCGTCACGTGCCCGGCGCGCTCGGCCATCGCCGGGACGAGCGTCACGGCGGTCGCGCCACTGCCGATGACGACGACCTTCTTGCCGGTGTAGTCGAGGTCCTCGGGCCACTGCTGCGGGTGCACGACCATGCCGCCGAAGTTCTCGAGGCCCGGGAACTCCGGCGTGTGGCCGCCCGCGTAGTCGTAGTAGCCGCTGCACAGGTAAAGGAACTTCGCGGTGAACTCGACGGGTTTCCCGTCGTGCACCGCCTCGACCGTCCACAACGCGTCCTCCGTGGACCATTCGGCGCGGACCACCTTGTGCCCGAACCGGATGTGCCGGTCGATCCCGGCGTCGGCCGCGGTGTCGCGGACGTAGCGCAGGATCGACGGGCCGTCCGCGATGGCCTTCGCGTCGGTCCACGGCCGGAACCGGTAGCCGAGGGTCTGCATGTCCGAATCGGAGCGGACGCCCGGGTAGCGGAACAGGTCCCAGGTGCCGCCGATGGCGTCGCGGGCCTCCAGGATCGCGTACGTCTTGCGCGGGAACGCCGTCCGCAGGTGGTGGGCCGCGCCGACACCGGACAGCCCGGCGCCGACGATCAGGACTTCGACGTGCTCGGTCATCGGACGGCCTCCTTCCGCCGCGGGCGCCTCATCACACGCGAAAGCACGGCGTTGTAGTGGGTGGGGGTGATGCGGGCCAGCGCGTCGAACAGGTAGGCGTCCGGGCCGACCAGGATGCGGGCCTTCCCGCGGTCGACGCCGGCGTGGATGATCGCGGCCGCCTTGTCCGGCGAGGTCATGGTCATGGCCTCGAACTGCGCGGCCATCTCCTCGCGGCTGCGGCCGAGCCCGGTCGGATCGCGGCGCACGCGGGCGTTGCGCGCGATGTTCGTCGTGATGCCGCCGGGGTGCACGGTGATCGCGCGGACCGCGGAGCCGTGCAGTTCCTGCCGCAGCGATTCGGTGAAACCGCGGACGGCGAACTTCGCCGCGCAGTACGCGCTCTGGTTCGGCATCCCGAGCAGGCCGAACACGCTGGAGGTGTTCACGATCGCGCCTTCGCCCTGCTCGACGAGGATCGGCAGGAACGCGCGCGTGCCGTGCACGACGCCGTGGAAGTTGATGTCGTGCAGCCAGTCGTCGTCTTCGGCCACCGCGTCCAGCACGCTCGAGGTGACCGCGACCCCGGCGTTGTTGAACACCGCGGCCAGCGGCGCCGGGAGCCAGTCCCGCACTTCGGCGGCGAAGCGGAGCTGGTCTTCGGCGTCGCGGACGTCGAGCACCCGGGTGAGCACCCGGCCGTGCAGGGCGGCGGCGGTCGCCTTCAGGCCGTCCGCGTCGACGTCGGCCAGCGCGACCGGCGAGCCGAGCCGGGAGAGCCGGGTGGCCAGCGCGCGGCCGATGCCGGAGGCCGCGCCGGTGATCACCACCGGCCGGCCAGTGAGGCTGTGACGTTTGCGTGCCGATCCGCCGGCAGTCACGGCGGAAACCGTTGCCTCGTGCGGATCGGCTGCGGACCGTTTCCGTCTGCTTTCGGTCGGATCGGCACTACGGGGCCGTGACATCGCTGCTCCTCGCGTGCTTGTCGATGAGGTCGAGGATCGTGGGCCACGCGCCTTCGGGCAGGTCGTGGCCCATGCCGGCGATGGTTTCGCGGCGGGCGCCGCGGATCGCGCGGGCGGTCGCGCCGCCGCCGGTCGGGTGGACCATCCGGTCGCGGTCACCGTGGATCACCAGCGTGGGCGCGGTGATCTTGCGCAGCAGCGGGGTCCGGTTGCCGGACTTCATGATCGCGGCGAGCTGACGGCCGACGCCGCCGGCCGTCGGGTCGCGGTCCCAGCCCGTCCCGGCTGTCTCGCGCACCCGGGCTTCGTCGAACGGGAAGCCGTGCGACCCGATGTGCCGGAACATCCGGACCGCGCTTTCGACGGCCTCTTCGCGTGACTTCGGCGGCTTCGCGCCCATCATCCGCAACGTCGAGAGCGCGGGACGGCCGAGCAGGCGCGACCCGGTGGTCGACATGATCGACGTCAGGGTGCGGATCCGGTCCGGGTACCGCGCGGCGACGGTCTGGGAGATCATGCCGCCCATCGAAACGCCCGCGATGTGCGCGGTTTCGAGGTCCAGGGCGTCGAACAGGCCCAGGGTGTCGGCGGCCATGTCGAGCAGGTCGTACTGCTGCTCGGGAAACCGCCCGGCGAGCATGCCGGCGAGGCTCGGCGGCCGGAAGCGCGGGTGCGTCGAGCGCCCGGCGTCGCGGTTGTCGAAGCGGACGACTTCGAAGCCGCGCTCGGCGAGCTGCGCGCAGAAGGCGTCCGGCCAGCTGTGCAACTGCTGGCCGAGGCCGGCGACGAGCACCAAGGGCTCGGCGCCGGTGTCCCCGATCCGTTCGTACACCAGGGAAATGCCCCGGCCGACGTCGGCGGTCTGTTCGGTCACGAATCTCCTCCGGTGCTCCGGCGGCGCACGATGGCGCGGCCGCCCTTGGCGAGGGCGTAGGCCACGCCCCGCGAGTGCCAGCGTTCGCCGGGCTCGGTCGTCGGCACGAGCGTGAAGTCCCGCAGCAACGTCCGCACCACGACGGTCATCTCCATGGTGGCGAAGGCGGCGCCGAGGCAGCGGCGGGTGCCTCCGCCGAACGGGATCCACTGGTAGAGATCCGGGCGTGCGCCTTCGAAGCGGTGCGGGTCGAAGGTGGCCGCGTGCGGGAAGACGGCGTCGTCGTCGTGGACCAGCGCGATGCTGACCAGCACGTTGTAGCCCTTCGGCAGCGTCCAGCGGCCGAGCCGGAAGCCGTCCTGCTTGACCTGGCGGGCGGTGAGGTCGATGACCGGACGGCTGCGCTGGACCTCGAGGATGGTCGCGTCGAGGAGCTTCCCGTCGTCCGCCTCGACTCCGGCTTCGAGTTCGGCCAGCAGCGCGGGGTGGCGGCGAAGGCGTTCGACGGCCCAGGCCAGCGTGGTCGCCGTGGTTTCGTGCCCGGCGGTGAGCAGGGTGAGGAGCTGGTCGGCGATGTCCTCGCGGGTGAGCCCGGAACCGTCGTCGTAGCGGGTCTGCAGCATCATCGCGAGGACGTCGTCGCCGTCCGGGCGGGCCTTGGCGATCAGCCGGTCGACGATCGCGTCGTACTCGCGGCGCATCCGTTCGAAGCGGCGCCACGGGTTGAAGCGGCCCTTCTTCGGGATCGGCAGGACGGCCAGGCGCGACCCGAGCGTGACGAACGGCGGAAGCAGCTCACGCAGCTGGGCGAACTCGGCCCCCTCGGCGCCGAACACCGCGCGGAGGATGGCGTTGAGCGTGATCCGCATCATCGACGGCAGCGTGGCGAAGGCCTTTCCCTCCGGCCAGCTCGCCAGCTCGCGGACGGTTTCTTCCTCGACGATCCGCTCGTAGGCGGCGAGGCGGCGGCCGTGGAAGGGCGGCACGAGGAGCTTGCGCTGCCGCTTGTGTTCGTCGCCGGAGAGGGCGAACAGCGACCGCGGCCCGAGCACGCGGCCGAGGTTGACTTCGAGGTTGTCGACGAGGTCGGGGCCGGCGGTGAAGAGCTGCTTGATCTCGGCGGGATTGGCGAGCACGACGGCGTTGCCGAAGATCGGCACGTCGACGGTGAAGGCGTCGCCGTAGCGCTCTTTGAGCCGCCGCATGGCCCGCAACGGTTGCGTGAGCGCGTAGACGCCCTGGACGGCGCGAGGCACGGCCGGCCCCGGCGGCAGCGTCGCGGGGCGTGTCATGGTCGTCATCGACCCTCCCGGAAAGGTGGTACGCGACCGTACCGTCGGTACGGTACGCCGGTGTACCATCCGGTTTCAAGAGGAAGGGGTGACCGCTGTGGACGTCGACACCCGCCGGCACCGCCAGCGCCTGCTGGACGGCCTGGCCGCGTCGATCACCGAGACCGGCTTCCGCGACACGACGGTGGCCGACGTCGTCCGCCGCGCCCGCACCTCCCGCCGGACGTTCTACGAGCACTTCTCGAGTCGCGAAGAGTGCCTGATCGCGCTGCTGGCCGACGCGAACCGCGCGATGATCCAGCAGATCTCCGACGCGGTCGACCCCGCCGCGCAGTGGTCCCTGCAGGTGCGCCAGGCGATAGAGGCGTGGATCGCGTGCGCGGAGTCCGAGCCGGCGATCACGCTGAGCTGGATCCGCGACGTCCCGGCCCTCGGCGCCGCGGCCCGCGACCTGCAGCGCGACGCGATGGAGGGCTTCATCGCGATGACCCAGCGCCTCACGGACACGGCGTCGTTGCGCGCGGCGGGGATCAGCCCGCCGTCCCGCCAGGTGGCGGTGATCCTGCTGGGCGGCCTGCGCGAGCTGATCGCGACCACGGTCGAGGACGGCGGCCGCGCGGGCGACGTCACCGAGGTGGCGGTGCGGGCGTCGATCGCGCTGCTGGGGCCGGACGTGTCTCGAATTGCGACAGCCGGGCCGGGTTCCCGGTCCTAGCGTCGGAACCGGCCGGGCCCGGACGTCTGAGCCGGGCGGCCGACGGAGGCGACGATGAAGGCGCTGGTCTACCACGGTCCGGGTGCGAAGGCCTGGGAAGACGTCCCGGACGCCGCCGTCCAGGAGCCGACCGACGTGGTCGTGCGCGTCGACACCACCACGATCTGCGGCACCGACCTGCACATCCTGCGGGGCGACGTCGCCGCGGTCACCGACGGCCGGATCCTCGGCCACGAAGCGGTCGGCACGGTGACGGCGATCGGGGACGCCGTGCGCGCGTTCGCCGTGGGGGACCGGGTGCTCGTGCCGGCCATCACCCAGTGCGGGCGCTGCGAGTACTGCGGGCGCGGGATGCCGTCGCACTGTCAGACGGTCGGCGGGATCGGCTGGATCTTCGGCCACCTCATCGACGGCACGCAGGCCGAGCTGGTGCGGGTGCCCTACGCGGACACTTCGCTCTACGCGGTGCCGCCGGAGGTCACCGACGAACAGGCGATCTTCCTCGCGGATTCGCTGCCGACGGGCTACGAGGTCGGCGTCCTGGCCGGCCGCGTCCGCCCGGGCGACACGGTGGCGGTGGTCGGCGCCGGCGCGGTCGGCCTGGCCGCGATCCTGACGACCGGGCTCTGGGGCGCAGCGAAGGTGATCGCCGTGGATTCCGACAAGTTCCGCCTCGAGAAGGCACTGGAGTTCGGCGCGACGGACGCGTTCGAAGCCGGCCCGGACACCCGCGCCGATGTGCTGGGCCTGACCGACGGCCTCGGCGTGGACGTGGCGATCGAAGCGGTCGGCTACCCGGAAACCCTGCGCACGGCGGCCTCCCTGGTCCGCCCGGGTGGCCGCATCGCGAACATCGGCGTCCACGGGGTGCCGGTCGAGCTGCCGATGCAGGAGATGTGGATCCAGAACCTGACGCTGACGATGGGCCTGGTCGACACGGTCTCGATCCCGACGCTGCTGAAGATGGTGGCGTCGGGCCGCATCCCGGCCGAGCGCATGGGCACGCACCGGTTCACGTTCGGGGAGGTGGAGGAGGCGTACGAGGTCTTCGCCAACGCGGCCGCGAACTCGGCGTTGAAGGTGGTCATCACCCCGTGAGCGGCTAGGTGAGTAATGCGTAAGTCCGGGTGGTGACCGGAGGCGGACGAAGGGTGTCCAAGGTCCGTTTGTGACGACGGACCTGAACACCCTTCTCACCGCACTCCACGTCGAGATCGACGACCACCTCACCGGCCGGCGCCTCCGAGGCCCGCCGGCTACGGTTCCTGCCCGGCCAATCCGGCTACAACCGCCGCCTGCGTGCCGCATTGCCACTGATCAAGCTCGTCATGCGCTGGCTGGCGGCCGACACCGACCTGTGGACCCCGGTGGAGTACGGCCGGTCCCGGCCCACGGTCAAGTGTTCGGAGCTGGCCGGCTGGGCCAAGCAGGGCTTCTGCCGTTCACACTCGCGCTGGTTCTGGGGACTGCGGCTGCTCATGGCGATCTGCGACCACTACCTCACCGAGTGCGGGGTCCGGCTGATTCGTCCGTCCTACCGCAACCGCAAGCCCGCGTCGCCCGACGCTTCCTGGCACTTACCGCCGCCATCCGGCACAACCGCGCCACCAGCCGGCCCATCACCCGATCCCTGACCGCTTACGACCACTGAACGAACTACGCATTACTCGTCTAGGTCATGGTGGGGTCGCCCAGCGCGAGCTCGGGCGGCCGCCCCGGCCGGGTGACCACGACGGCGGCCGACCCGAACGGCGACGTCGCGGCGCCCGGGCGGGACATCTCCACGCGCAACAGGCGCGCGCCGGTGACGTCGAGGTCGATGGCGGCCGGCTTCCCGGCGGTGACGTCGTGCTGGGCGCGCGGGGTCCCGTCGAGCACCACCCGGACCCGGCCGACCTGGAACTCGTCCCTGGCGTCGTCGGGGACGCCCGCGACGGTGCTGAACCGCTGGTAGTTCCCGCCCAGCTCCAGTTCGACGAACCCGGTTCCGGTGGCCGTCGGCGACGTCGGCCGCAGCACGATGCTCTCCTCGTAGTGCGTGCCGCCGATCGACGCCGGACCGCGGCGCACGCCGTTGCTGGCGCACAGCCACGGCAGCTCGCCCGCGGGCACTTCGCGCGGCTCGCGGGTCCCGCCGAGCCAAGTCCCGCGGCGGGGCATCGGGTACTGGCCCTGCCCGGTGATCGCGGCGATCAGGTCGGCGACGCCGGCTTCGGTGAACTCGTCGATCGAGTACCTCGTCGTCGAGTACGCGTTGAGGAAGGCCGGGATCTCGTCGATCGAACGGCCGGGCAGGACGACGGGCAGCACGCGTTCGGTCTCCCGGCGCAGATCCCGGGTGAGGTTGTCGCGGATGATCGCCGTCTCGAACTGGGACCCCCGGCCCTCGTGCGGCATCGCGGTGCCGTCGGCGCGGCGCTTGTAGTCGGGGGAGGCGACGACGAGGATGAAGTCCGCCTTCTCCAGGTTTTCGGTGGCCCACAACGACCAGTCCCGGCGCCTGTTGTCGTACCAGGCGTCGAGGTGCACGTCCAGGCCGATCCCGACGCGCAAAAACGACGCGAAGCGGTGCACGAGTTCCTTGTGCTCTGGGGTGTCGTGCGCGTAGGTGACGAACACCCGGGGCGCTTCACGGTCGGTCATCGGCAAAACGATTATCCGCCGGTTCGGCGTTTGTCAAGGTTTTCGAGTGGGCCGGAGATATTGTCCAGTGGTGGCCAGGTACTGGCATGGTTCTGTCCAGTTTCCCGCCTTTCCCGGCCGCTCCGGCCCGGCCTAGGATGGCCGTTGCCTGGTGGGGAGCGGTGAAGGAGCGAGCGCACGCGTGTACGAGTACGACGTGTTCATCAGCTACCAACGCACCGGCCGGGACATTTCCGCGTGGGTGAAAAACCATTTCCACCCGCGGCTCTCGGAAGTGCTCGACAACAACCTCTACCGCGACGCGCGGATATTCTGCGACGACCGCGTGCCCACCGGGACCAGCTGGCCGGTCGAATGGCGCACGGCGTTGCAGCACACCCGCGTCCTGGTTCCGGTGTGCTCGCCGAAGTACTTCCGGGACGAATGGTGCCTGGCGGAGTGGTACTCCATGGCGAAGCGCGAGGAGCTGACCGCGGGGCCGCTGATCTACCCGGTGATCTTCTGCGACTCCCGGAACTTCCCGGACTGGGCCCACGAGCGGCGCATGCGCGACCTGCAGCAGTGGAACCACCCGTTCGAGCACTTCCAGCTGGCGCCGGCGTACCTCGAGTTCAACCACAAGATCGCGGAAATCGCCAAGGAACTGGAAGAACTCATCGAACGAGCGCCGGATTGGCGAGCGGACTGGCCGGTGCTGACGCCGGCTCCCGAGCCGTCGAAGCCGGCGCGGATGCCGAGGTTCTGACGGATGCCGGGTTCGGTGTTCACCTTCTACTCCTACAAGGGCGGTGTCGGCCGCAGCTTCACGCTGGCCAACATCGCCGTCCTGCTCGCCCGCTGGGGCCACCGGGTGCTCTGCCTGGACTGGGACCTCGAAGCGCCCGGGCTCGTCGACTACTTCCGGCCGCAGCTGCCGGGGAAACCGCGCGGGGGCGTGGTGGACCTCGTGGCGGACTTCCAGGCCGGCCGGTTCGCGCCGGGCGCGCACGTCACGCGGCTGCGGGGCGCCCGCGCGCTCGACTTCATCGCCGCCGGGAGCGAAGGGCCCGGGTACATCGGCCAGGTCCAGGCGATCGACTGGGACGTCCTGTACGACGAGGGGTTCGGCGAATACCTCGAGAAGTGCCGGGAGCAGTGGACCGCGGACTACGACTTCGTCCTCATCGACAGCCGCACCGGGATCTCCGACATCGGCAGCATCTGCACCGCGCACCTGCCGGACCACCTCGTGCTGCTGTTCACCGCGAACCGGCAGAGCATCCGCGGCGCGATGGAACTCGCGCGGCGCGCGGACGTGGCGCGGAACCTGCTGCCGTTCGACCGGTCCCGGCTGACCGTCCTGCCGGTCCTGTCGCGCTTCGACAACCGGGAGGAGTACGGCCGGTCGGAGGAGTGGCGGCGGATCGTCCTCGGGGAGACTGCCGAGCTGTACCGGACGTGGCTCGACCAGGGCGTCGCGCCGGAGACGATGTCCCGGCACCTGACGCTGCCGTACGTGTCGTACTGGAGTTTCGGCGAGCAGCTGCCGGTGCTCTCGGAGAAGACGCCGAGCGCGGACCAGATCGGGTTCGCGCTGGAGACGGTCGCGGCGGTGATCGCGTGCCGCTTCGACCGCACCGACCTGCTGGCGGAAAACCGCGACGCGTACGTCGCGGCGGTGCGCGCGAGCCGCCACGAGTTCACCCACGAACTGCGCGTCAGCATCCCGCGCTCGTCGGTGGGACCGGCGGCCGAGCTGGTCGCGGAACTGGAGAAACTGGACGTCCGGGTCGTGAAGTCCCTGTCGGGCGACCGTTCCCTGCTGTCCAGGGCCGCGGACGACGCGCGCCACCTGTGCCTGGTCGTCGACGGCAAGGTGAGCCGCTGGCAGTCGGCGGAGGTCGAGCTGTTCCTGCACCGGACGCTCGGCCAGGACCGCCGGGTCATCCCGGTCCTGACGTCCGGCACGGAGGCGGCCGGCTTACCCGGCTACGTGGGCAACCTGCGCTACCTCCGCCTCGGCGCGCGGGGCCCGGCGGAGGTGGCCCGCGACCTGGTCGGCCAGCTGCGCGGCTTCACCCCGCTGCTCGACGCGGTCGACGTCGCCGAAGTCCTGCACCAGGCCCGCGACGCGCACCTGCGCCCGTCCCGCTGGGACCTGGTCGACGAGCTGATCGAGGGCCTCCGCGCCGCGATCGGCGCCGGCGACGACGCCCGGGCCAACGACCTCGCGGCCGACCTGGCGGTGGCCACCCGCACCCGCCCCCCGAACGGCGACGTCCGCGACGGCGCCCCCCTGCCGACCCGCCACGCGATCGAGTGGCTCCTGCGCCTCCTCGAAACCCGTGCGAAAACCACGACGCAGCACCGGAAGGATCTCGAATGACGGACCGCTTGGGACAGAAGCAGACCGCGGCGATGTTCACGCTGATGGTGCTGGGCCGGGAGGTGTCCAACCAGGAGCTGGAGGAGGTCGTGGGGTTCACCCTCACGGGCACCGAACGCACGGGGCTGAACAAGCTCGGCTACGTCGACAGCGACCGGACGGGGCCCAAGCGGAGTTTCGTGCACGAGCTGAGCGAGAGCGGCTGGGCGTGGTGTGAGCAGGAACTGAAGATGGGCGGTCCGCCGCCGCAGCGGGGCCAGAGTCCGCTGGCCGCGGCGCTGTACGTCATCCTCGGCGGGCTGGACGGCTTCCTGCAGCGCGAGAAGCTCCGGCTGGCCGACGTCTTCACCGAGGGCGAAGCCGTCCCGGCTGCGACGACCGTGTCGGGCGGCAACCTCGAAGACCGGATCCGCGTCGCCTACCGCGAGCTCGTGAAGGAGCCTCGAGGCTGGGTCGGCCTGGTCGACCTGCGGCCGAAGCTGGGTGCACCCGCGGCGGAAGTCGATGCCGTCCTGAAGGAACTGAGCCGCGCGGGAGAGGTGCACCTGGTCCCGGAGGACAACCGCAAGGCGCTCACCGCGGCCGACCACGAAGCGGCGATCCGCATCGGCGGCGAGGACAACCACTTCGTCGCGTTCGAGGCGTCGTGATGGACGAGCTGAAAGCACTGGCGACGCTGAGCTTCGACTGGGCGGACACCCCCGACCACGTCTGGCGGGATTCGCCGTACCACGTCGAGGGCTTGCACGCCGATGCGCTCGCCGCACTCGACACGGGGATCCGCGATGCGGTGACCAGCGACGGGCCCAGCCCGATCGGGCTCGTCCTGCGCGGCTTGAAGGGGGTCGGCAAGACCCACTTGCTGGGCCTCGTCCGGCGTCAGGTGCACCGCGCGCGGGGGTACTTCTTCCTCGACGACGTCACCGCCGCCGAGGCGTTCTGGGAAAACACGGCCGAGGCGCTGCGCCGTGGGCTGACCCGGCCGGACGATTCGGGTGAGTCCCAGCTGAAGCGGTTCCTGCTGCGCGTGTGCCTGCGGGCGCACGTCGCCGCCGAGGTCGAGGGGAGGATCCGGCGGGGGCGCGGGCTGACGGTGGAGGACGTCGAGGCGTTCGTCGACGGGGTGGCTTCGCTCGACGAGATGGTCGCCGACGAATGCGGGGACACCGCGCGAGCCCTCGTGCTCATCGCCAGCCGGGACCGCGGCGCCAAGTACATCGGCGAGGACTTCCTCGACGGCGACGCGGAGCTGACGTCGGAAGCCCGGCAGTGGAACATCTACTCGAGGCCGAAACCGTCCCGCGTCCTCGTCCAGGAAATCACGCGGCTGCTCGCCCTCACCGGGCCGGTCGTGATCGCCGTCGACCAGCTCGACACGCTCGTCGCGCGGTCGACGCAGGGCATGCTCCGCGAAGGCGTCGGGGACGACCTGCTCGTGGCGCAGATCGCCGACGGGCTGATGGGTCTGCGGGAGGTCACCCACAAGACCCTGACCGTGCTGGCTTGCCTGCCGTCGACGTGGGAGCAGATCAAGACGAAGGCGGCGGGAACCGTCCCGGATCGCTTCCGCGAATCGCTGATGCTCGGCCGGATCACCCACGCCGAAGTCGGACGGGCGCTGGTCGAGAAACGGCTGGGCGTCGCCTACCAGGCCATGGAGTTCACCCCGCCCTACCCGAGCTGGCCCGTGGCGCCCGAGGCGTTCGACGAGCCGTGGGAGCAGTGGACACCGCGTGAGCTGCTGAAGCGGATCGGCGCGCACATCGACGCGTGCCTGCGCAGCGGGCAGGTCAGGGAGCTCTTTTCCTTCGACGAGAAGACCCCGGTGCCGGTCGCGCCCGTGCGCACGGCGGTCGAGAGTGACCGGTTCGCCGAGCTCGACAGTGAATTCGAAAAGCTGCAAGCGGAAGCCGATCCCGGGAAGCTGCTCGCCGAGAAGAGCGTCGACAAGGCCATGCCCGATCTCCTTTCCGCCGCCCTTCGGTGCTGGGTGACCGAAGTCGGGGATGACGATCTCGAGTGGTCGTGCGAGCGGCAGAACGCCCGCAGTGAGGTGCACGCCTGGCTCACGCGGACCCTCGACGAAGCTGCCGACCTCCAGGAGCACTGGGCCTTCCGGGCGATTCCCGCACGGGATCCGCGGGCCGCGCTGAGCCGGTTCCGGAAGGCGCGGTCCGCGGCGGGGCAGCGGCAAGGGGCGGACAACCGGCATCTCGTGATCTTGCGGGACGCCTGGGGAAAGGGCGCGAAGACGCGGGAAGAGGTGGACAAGTTCACGACCGCGGGCGGCAAGACGATCCCGCCGAGCGCGGCCGACGTCCGGATCTTCTGGGCCCTGGACAAGATGCTCGCCAACGGTGGCCGGGAACTGCATGAATGGCTGATCGACCGACGGCCCGCGAGCCGGTCCGAGTTGCTGTCCGCCGTGTTGCCGGAGAAGCCGTCGGGGCAGCCTGCCGAAGGGACCCATCCGCCACCGGCCGACGGGGAGATCACGCTCGGGACCGTCGTCGGGTCGGGGGAGCCGGTGCGGGTCGAGCTTTCCGCGCTGCGCAAGCACGCCGCCGTCTTCGCGGGGTCCGGATCCGGGAAGACCGTGCTGCTCAGGCGGATCGTCGAGGAGTGCGCGCTGCTGGGCGTCTCCGCGATCGTCCTGGATCCCAACAACGACCTCGCCCGGCTCGGCGACGCCTGGCCGACGCCGCCGGAGAGCTGGGGGCCCGACGACGCCCAGCTCGCGAAGCGGTACCTCGCCGAGACCGACGTCGTCGTGTGGACGCCGGGGCGGGCGACCGGGCGACCGCTCGCTTTCCAGCCGTTGCCGGACTTCGCCGGCGTGCTCGACGACTCCGACGAGTTCGCCGCCGCCGTCGAGGTGGCCGTGGCGACCCTGGCTCCGCAGGCGCGGCTGACCGGGAGCACCGCGAAGACCAACATCGGGCTGGCCGTGTTGCGGCAGGCGGTCGTCGAGCACGCGAAGACCGGCTCACGAAGCCTGCCCGAGCTGATCGAGCTGCTGACCGATCTGCCCGAGGACGTCAGCAACCTCAACGACGCCAAGCGCATCGCGGCCGGCCTGGCCGAGGTGCTCAAGGCGGCGATGGTCAACGACCCGCTCTTCGCGGGTGGCGGTGAACCGGTGGATCCGGGCGTGTTGCTGACTCCCGCGGACGGCAAGCGGGCCCGCGTCTCGGTGATCAGCTTCGTCGGGCTGCAGGCGGACGAGCAGCGGCAGAACTTCGTCAACCAGCTGCAGATGGAGCTGTTCGCCTGGATCAAGCGCAACCCGGCGGGGGAGCGGCCGCTCGGCGCGTTGTTCGTGATGGACGAAGCCCAGACGATGGCGTCGTCGGGGAGCCTCACGGCGAGTACGCGCAGCACGATCGTGCTCGCGTCGCAGGCCCGCAAGTACGGGCTGGGGCTGCTGTTCGCCACGCAGGCGCCGAAGGGGCTGCACAACCAGGTCGTCGGCAACGCGATGACGCAGTTCTTCGGCCGGTTGAACAGCCCGGCCCAGATCGCGGCGGCCAACGAGCTGGCCCGGGCGAAGGGGAGTCCGGTCGCGGACATCTCACGGCTGGAGCGCGCGCAGTTCTACGTGGCGGGGGAGGCGTTCGGGTTCCGCCAGGTGGCGACGCCGCTGTGCCTGTCCCACCACCCGGCGAGCCCGCTGCGGCTGGAAGAGGTGATCGCCCGGGCCCGGGACGAGTGAGGCGTGTCGATCCGGGCCAGCCTACAGGGGCGCTCGTCGTCGTTTGGCGACCTCGATCAGGAATCCTCATAGAGTATGCGATCGATTCCTTGTCGCCGCATATTCACGCGCCGGCTCCCTGTGTCAATTGCTGAAGAATTAGCAATACGGAAACACCCTTTTTGGTGATCTTCCCGTTTTCTGCAAGGGGTCTCAGTAATTTGATGATGGCGGAATGCATCGGTTCTATCTGTTGAGTGAGCATTATTGCCTGACAGAGGGTTGACGCTAGGTTCTCCGTCATGTCTACCCGGTCGGGCTCTTGACCGTACTGGAGATTCCTGATTTCTAGCGCTTTGCGAATCTGTGTTCGCGCGTTTTCTAAATTTCCTTCGTTCGATTCACTCTCGGCCAAGCGTTCGTAAGAGTTGGCAAGGCTGCGTTGGTAGTCGGCGCGGTCCGGCTCGCTCGATGCCAGTTTTTCACTGATCTCGAGGCTCTTTTGGTGGTAATAAAGCGCGTCTTGGCCGCGGTCAAGGTCTCCCATAATGTCGCCCACGTGTTCGTAGCTGATAGCCAGATCACGTTGGTAGTCGGCGCGGTGCGGTTCGAGAGCGGTCAGTTGCAATGCGATGTCAACGCTTCGTTGACAGTACCGGAGAGCGTCTTCGGCTCGGTTCAGTCTGACCATGAGGCTGCCAAGCCTGTCGAATATTATGACCAGATCGCGTTGGTAGTCGGACCGTTGTGGTTCGAGGGTCGTAAGCTGCAAGGCGATGCCGAGGCTGCGTTCGTGGTGGTGCAGGGAATCTTCGAGTCGGTCCATTCTGATCATGAGGTCGCCGAGTTTATTGTAGGAGATCGAGAGGTCGCGCTGGTAGTCGCCGCGGAGTGGATGGCTTATTACTAGTTGTTCGGCGATTTCGAGGCCTTGTTGGTGGTAGCGAAGAGCGTCCTCATTCCTTCCGAGCTCGAACATGTGGTCTCCTAGGCGGTCGTAGGAGACGGAGAGGTCGCGTTGGATGTAGTCGAAGTTCGGGTGTTTTGTCGCCAGTTGACGGCGGATGTTGAGGCTCTGCTGGAAAAGGTCGTGGGCTTCGCTGCTGCGACCAAGTGCGGCCATGAGGTCGCCGAGCTTGTTGTAGGAGACGGAGAGATCGCGCTGGTACTCGTCGATGTCCGGGTGTTTTGTCGCCAGTCGGCGGCGGATGTTGAGGCTCTGCTGGAAAAGGTCGTGGGCTTCGCCGCTACGGCCAAGTGCGGCCATGAGGTCGCCGAGCTTGTTGTAGGAGACGGACAGTTCGCGATGGTCAGCGGTGTTGTCCGGCTCGTTGAGCGTGCGTTCGGAGAGTAGCTTGGTGATGGTCAGCCAGCGCGCTTCGGCTGCGGTTGTCAGACCTATCGCGACATTGGCTTCGGCTTCAGCCTCGGCGATCAGACGTCCGCTCAGTGAGGTGATCGGAAGGTGGGTCAGGCACTCACCGGCGAATGACGAGACGGTGATCAGCCGGCCGTGTGTCCGAAGAAAATCGCAGACCGAGACAGCTTCGTCGCTGGCTTTATCGAAGTCCGTCGCTTCGATCAGGTTTCGCACCCCCTCCATTGCGTCCTCGACTTCGATCAAGCCGGTGTGCTGCGGTTTCAAGCGGCTGGCGGCTGCTGCCCTGAGACGCTTGCGCCAGTCTTCGGTAGCTGTCAGGCTGCGCAGCCCTTCGGCGGTCCAGCGCTCGACAAAGTAATTTTCGCCAATTGCAGTGAGTAACGAGAATCGAACGAGCCGTTGCGCGGCGAGGACCGGGTCGACGTTGTCGGAAAGGATTTGAGTGAGCATTGCCAAGGAGATGGGAATCGTGGAAACTGCTGCCTGCAGCAACACATCACGTTCGTTCTCGGTCAACTCGGCGAAGAGATCGTCAAGTGCGATGTCGCGTAGCTCGATGGTAATTGCGTCGGAAATAGCCTCGGTGAGGTCTTCGCGTGGACGTGTCAGGTCAATGCTGTGTTCTGCTGCGTAAGCATTCAGTCGCTCGGTCATCGAACTCAACCGAGTGGTGTCCCCTCGGAGTGCCGCGTCGACCAGTTCGAGAAGACGAGGATGACCACCGGTCAGGCGGAAGATTGCCTGAGATTTCTTTCGAGTCAGCTCGTTCAATCCCGGGAGTCGAAGAAGTAGTTTGCCGGTCTGGGCGTTGCTGAGCGGGGCCAGTCTGAGGTCGAGCAGATCTGGAAAAGACGGCAGTGGATATCGAGAGGTGATCAAAATCCGACCGACGGACGCCGACTTCGTCAGAATCTTAATCAAATTTTCAGTCGTTGTCTCGTTGAATTTTTCGCCACCTGTCGTGAGGTTGTCTTCAAAGTTGTCCAATACTATGAGCAATCGATGCTCTCTCAGTGAACGGGTCAAGCGCCCCATGCGTAGCTGGTCGTCGGCGCTTTCATCGCCAAGTTGGCCGACCAGAAGGCGTGCTCGCTCGTTGTCGACCGCGTCCAACGCTTCCCGCACCGCCGAACACAGCGCGGCCAAGTCGAGTACTCCGGCGACTGTGGCGACCGCCCAGCTCCGATCGACCATGCGCTGGATCACGCGGCCGGCCACGGTACTCTTGCCGAGGCCTCCCATGCCGGACAGCGTCACGCCCCGATAGCCGGTGCCCGCCAGCGTACGAACAGCTGTACGGACTTCTGCCCGGCGGCCGACCAGATCGTCCACGCCCAGGAACGGAACCGGCCCTGCCGACCCCACTGGGATCCGGGCATGCAGCGGTCTCGGCTCGCCCGGGACGACTACGGGTTGTGGCACACCCGCGCAGAACATTGTCGCGGCGCTGTACTCGGGCCGCTCGCCGCCCCCTCGCTCGGCTGCCCGCTGCCGCTCTCGCTCGAGTGACCGCCGGGCATGAGCCAGAGCTGTCGCAGGCTCACGATCCGGCGCATCGGCCAGTTCCTGGTAGAACCTGGCCGCCAGCGCCGTCGCGTAGATGTCGGTGACGTCGCCGTTCATCGCGATGATCTGGCTCAACCCCACATCAAGGAGTCGCTCCGCCAGCCCGCGCGTCGTCCCGGCGCCGGTTCGTGGGTCGCAGCATGACAAGAACAACAGCGGGAGGGGGCGACCCGCATCGTGGATGGCCGAAGCCAGTTCTTCGGGCGTGACCAGGACCGCGCGGCCGTCTTCGTCTTCCAGTTCAATGCCGTCCGCGCTACCGTGGCCGGACAGGTGCAGGACGTGGTACTCGTCTCGCTTCAACGCTGCAGTGATGTCGGACAGACCGGCCACCTCGAGCGGACGGACTTGGGCAGCGTCCGGTTGAGCATCCAGTATTCGGGCCAGCTCTCGCTCGCCATCCAGCACTGATGATGCGGTCGTTTCTTCGTCGGGCGCGGCCACGGCGGCGAGAATCTTCAGTGGCGGAGCGAGTGCGGGGGTGAGGCGGGCCGGGGGATTCAGAGGTCGGCGCGCCAACGTGACGCCGTCCATCGCGATGAGCAGAGGTGTTCCCCCGACGGGAAGACAGGCCGTTTCGAACGGTAGGCGCAGCAGTTCCGGGCCGGCCTCCACAACGATGTCGAGCTGGTCGCCAGGTTGGTGGCCGGTAAGCAACGCCTGGACTCGGCTGGCAGCGCCTTCGGGAAACAGGAGCGTTCCGCATTCGCGTCCGACCGCGGTCAGCGCGATGTCCGTTTGCGCCGGTGTGTAGCTTGAGTCGAGTAGCGGGGGGAGCCGAGTCGTCGCGTCGGCGATCTCAGTCCCCGAAAGCCACGCTCGGGTGCGGACCCCTTCGTCGAGGGCCGTCAGTTGTACCAGCAGCTCGACCCGAGAGCGGTCCGGCACCATGCCCAGTGAGGCGCGATCGCGGTGATCCAGCAGGTCGTTACGGATCGCCTCGTAATCCTCGATCGGCCGCCTCAAGTACGCGGCCAGCAATGGGGGAACCGGGGCGTCCTCGTCGATCATCACCGGGATCACCCGCAGGCCCTGGACCGCCTGATGGGTCAGATAATTGATCTCGGACCGAGCCCACAACGCCTGATCGATGTGCCGGGAGAAGAAGATCAACCCGGCGGTAGCCCGGCTCAGGCCGTCGTTGATCTTGTCCACCAGGTCGTCGCCGCCGCCGATTTCCATGCCGTCGACCCAGGCGTCGAAGCCGTCCGCTCGCAACCGCGAGGCGAAGGCCAGCACCTGCGATTTGTCCGCCGATGCGTGGCTGCAGAAGACGATCGGTCTGCCGGACATCAGGACTGCTTGGCCTCGTACTGCGCGAGGATGTCGTGCGTCGCGTCGATCAACGCCGGTGCTTCGCAGACCTTCGCGAAGATCTCCGCGTACTGCAGCAGCACCAGCCGCAGCTGCTCCAGTTCCGCGCGCAGCTCCGGTGAGCGCTCCCACGCCGTCTCGTGGACGACCACCGCCGTGCCGTCGGGACGGCTCGCCTCCCACTCTTGCAGGGCCGGGTGCCACTGGGCCAGTACCGGGCGCAGGACCGCGTTCAGCATCCAGATCGCCAGGTGACCGAAGCGGTATTCACCCTTTCGGGGCGGCTTCGCCACGGACGGGCCATACCGGCGCAGGATCTCCCGCGTCACGCCGAACAGCTGGTACAGCGAAGTGAGCGCCTCGCGCAGGATGCCGTGGTCCGGGGCGAGCGGGGCGACCGTGATGCGGGTGACCAGCTCGACGTACAGTTCCCACGCCGCATCGCGTTCGGCCTGGTCCGGGCGCCATTCGCCGGACAGTTTGGCCGGGCCCCAGCCCAGATCCACCCGCACCTT
This sequence comes from Amycolatopsis sp. NPDC049159, assembly GCF_040648295.1. Taxonomy (NCBI): domain Bacteria; kingdom Bacillati; phylum Actinomycetota; class Actinomycetes; order Pseudonocardiales; family Pseudonocardiaceae; genus Amycolatopsis; species Amycolatopsis sp. NPDC049159. The sequence goes on along the minus strand of NZ_JBEZDL010000004.1, from coordinate 208,854 downwards.
GTCGATGGGCATGTGCCGCCTCCCCGATCCGTCACCGTACGCAACGGCAGTCTACCTACGGTCGACCCTGCCGCCGTTCGTGTTACGGATCGGGGAGCCGGTCAGCTCAGCCGTGGCGGAAACACAACGTGCCCCACTGGAAGCCCGCGCCGATCGACGACACCACGTACGTGTCGCCGGGGCGGACCGCGCCCGCGCCGAACCGCTCGTGCAGGGCCGTGAACACCCCCGCCGAACCCGTGTTGCCCAGGGTGTCGACCGTGATCGGGGCGCGGGAGCGGGGGACGGACAGCTTGTCCAGCGCCGCCGTCAGGATGTTCAGGTTCGCCTGGTGCAGGAAGAAGTGGTCGATCTCCGCCACCGGCACGCCCGCGTCGTCCGCCGCCCGGAGGATGCTGTCCGGCAGGCAGCGCGTCGCCGTTTCCCAGACCGCGCGGCCGTTCATCTTCAGGTAGGCGCCGGGTGCCGGGATTTCCACGTCGTACGACAGTTCCGAGCCGAAGTCCCAGCCCAGCAGGGCCGCTCCCGGCCCACCCCGGGTGAGCACCGCCGCGCCCGCCGCGTCGCCGAAGAACACCCTCGTCGTGCGGTCGGCCGGGTCCGTCACCCGGGACGCGCAGTCCGCCGCCAGGACCAGCACCGTGCGGGCCGCCGACGTCTGCAGCAGGTGCGCGCCCAGGAACAAGGCCTGGACGCCGTTGGCGCACGCCGCCTGCGTGACGTCGAGGGTCAGCGCGCGGTCCGCGCCGAGCAGGTCCTTCACGATCAGCGCCGTCGACGGCAGCGGCTGGTCGTAGGTGTAGGTCCCGACGATGATCACGTCGACGTCCCGGGCCGCGACGCCGGCCGCGGCCAGCGCCGGGTGGGCCGCCGCCACGCACATGTCCGAAGTGGCGCGGTCCGGCGCCAGGTGCCGGCGGGTGCGGATGCCGGTGCGGCTGACGATCCACTCGTCCGACGTGTCCAGCGTCGACGCCAGTTCGGCGTTCGGCACGACCCGCGGCGGCAGGTGGACACCGGTGCCCGCGACGGCCACCGGGAGCGCGGTCATCGCGCACCGCCCGCGTAGACGTCGCGCGACGGGTCGAGCTGCTGGTCGAGGTCGGTGTAGAAGCGGCCCGACGCGCACGGGCGGCCAAGGAGGATGCGGCGGGCCGCCTCCCCGCACAGCGCGCCGCCGAGCGCGACCCCGGACGCCAGCTGCGGCCAGCTGCTCAAGGTGCGGCCCAGTTCGCCGAAGGACGCCGCCAGCTCGGGGCTGATCCGCCCCGCGTCCACCATGGCCAGGATCAGCTCGGTCCGGGACCGCGCGGTCAGCTCCAGGACGTCGACCGACTTCACGTCGCCGAGCAGGCCGTGCAGCAGCGGGCGGTCGGGTTCGCGGTCGAAGCGCTCGACGTCGAGCATGCCGCGGTCGTTGCAGTCCATCACGACCGGGATGCCGAGGTCGCGCGCGTATTCACGGGCCGCGATCTTCACCCACGGCGTGTCGCACTCCTCGACGAGCAGGTCGAGCCCGCCGGCGAAGAACCGCTCGATGGTCTCCGGCGTCAGGCCGGCCCGCTCGATCTCGACGTCGAGGTACGGGTCGATCTCGGCCATCTGCCGCGCCGACAGCACCGCCTTGTTGACGCCCAGGTCGTGCAGCCCGCCGCGCAGCCGGTTCAGGTTGGACAGCCCGAAGTCGTCGAAGTCGGCCAGCTTGAACGCGCCGCCGATGCCCTCCAGCGCGAACGTCAGCGCCGCGCTGTTGCCGACCGACAGGCCGATGACGCCGATCCGCTTGCCGAACAGCCGCCGCTGGTCCGGGCGCTCGATGCGGCCGCGGTTGCGGTCGGTGCGGACCAGCCGGAACTCCTCGCGCGGCAGGACGTGCACCAGCCGCCCCGACCACGGGTACCACGCCCAGGTGCCGTATTCCCACGGCTCGGCGCCGGCCAGCTGCTCGCGCTTCTTGCGCTCCACCGCGATGGCGTCGCGGCACGCCGGTTCGCGGCTGCGGACCAGTTCGGTGAGCTGCTCGTCGATCGTGTCGTGGACTTCGCGGACGTCGCCGGACGCCAGCAGCGCGCCGAGGCTGTCGGCGGAGTGCAGGACCGGCCGGTAGGTGTCGCGATCGGGCGCGGCGACGCCGGTCAAGGTGACCGGGGTGGCGCGGCGCGCGGGCGCCGCGGGCAGCAGCGGGCCTGCGCCGGCGGCGGCGATGACCGGGAACTCGGCGCGCAGCCGGGTGATCAGGTCGTGGTGCTGCCCGCCGCCGTCGGTGACGCGGTGGAGCATGATCACGACGTCTTCGGTGTACTGCGGCACGTAGCGGCGGGTGCCGCGGACGGGCCGGAAGCCGAAGCGCTCGTGGAAGCGGTCCTGGCCGTCCTTCGTGCCGGAGGTGCCGATCATCGCCCGCGCGCCGAGGTGGTGGGCCGCGCCGATGGCGAGCGCGTTCAGGTGGAGGCCGAGCCCGAGCTTGCGGGCGCGGTGTTCGACGACGAGCCTGCTGTGCTCGAAGACGTCCGCTTCCGGGAACCCTTCGGTCGCCAGGAGTTCCTCGTAGCCTTCGGCGCCCAGGAAGTCCCGGGACTGGAAGGGGACGCCGGTGTCCGGTGTGGACAGCCGGATGTAGCCCAGCGGCGGGCCGCCGGGACTGCGCCGCGCGATGAAGTGCCAGGCGCCGAAGTCGAGGGCCTGGTCGTCGGCGTGGGTGCCGTCCGCGCGGCGGAACGCGGGGCGGCGGCCGTGGTCGAACAGGATGCGGGCGCGCAGCGCGCGGACGGCGTCGAGCAGTGCGTGGTCGCCGTCGCCCGATCGCGGTCCGCGGAACGCGGTGACGTGCCAGTCGGGCGTGTCCGGCTCGGGCTCGCGCGTACCGGGGTGGTTCAGGGGGGTCAAGTGTCGCCTTTTCCGGAAATCGGGGCGGCGAAGAGCCGGCCGCCCGCGAGAAGGACCTGGCCGGCGTGGTCCGGACCAGGGCGGCGGAACAGTAGCAGCGCACCGCCGCACCCGGCGACGACGGCGCAGGGGCTCGGCGGGGCCGGGAAATCCTTTACCCGCGCGGGAAATCGACGTCCCGTGACGCCGGTGACCGGTACTGGTGAAGATCAACGGGAGTGCGCCACTCGAAGGAGTGGCTGATGTTCTCTCAGTGCGACGGCGGCGCGGAGCGGCCGCCGCGGCTTCGCGAACCGGATTCACCCCGGCGGGGGAGAGATCATCCGCCGAAACCGTCCGAAGAGGACAGCCGAGGGTGGCGCCCGGTCCCGCGGGACGGGGCGCCCGCGCTCAGTCCGCTTCCGGGAAGTGGATGTCGGTGACGTGGACGTCGACGACCTCGACGTCGAGGCCCAGGTACTGTTCGACGGCGTCGATCACGGCGACCCGGATCTGCTCGCCGAGCGCCTTGACCGCGTGGCCGAAGGCGATCACCAGCGGGATGGTGATCCAGGCGACCTCGTCGGCGAGCTCGATCTTGATGCCGTCTTCGTCGACGGTGTGCACGCCTTCGGCCTTCGCGGCGACCCGGGTGACGATCTTCGCGACCACGCCGTCGGCGACGGTGGTGCTGCCGCGGGTGCCGGCCGCGGGCCGGGTCTCGGTCTCGGCGGCCGCTTCGGTGACGACGGCCTCGGCTTCGGCGACGACCGCGGCGGCGGGCTCCACCTCGGCGACCGGCGCCGCTTCGGTGACGGGCTCGGTCTCGGCGGCGGTCTCGGCTTCCGCGCCCGGCTCGGTCTCGGCGGCGGTCTCGGCTTCGTCCTCGGTCACCGCTTCGTCTTCCGCGACGTCGGTGTCGGAGTCCGTCTCCTCCTCGGCGCTCGCGTCGGCGTCGGTGTCGTCCTCGGCCACCACGTCGGTTTCCTCGTCGGCGTCGGTGGTGTCCTCTTCGGAGTCCGTCGCGTCTTCGGCGGTCTCGACTTCGGAGGTTTCCGTGGCCGCGTCGGCCTCGGGTGCGGAATCTGTGTCCTCGGCGCTGTCGGCGGGGGCTTCGGCGACCACGGGTTCGGGCTCGGGGGTGCCGTAGGCGTACCCGCCGGAGCTGGGGTTTTCGTTCTTGGGGCGGCCGAAGATGCTGTTGATGACGTCGGACATGGGTTCCCTTCCCGGGGAGCGACGGCTCACTGTGGGGACGAACAGACGGGTGCCACTATAGGGTGAAGCCTGTGACGCGCGGCACAGGCCCCCGCCTTCGAGACTCGCTTGTGTCCCAACGGATATCCGGCGCTCGCCGGGGTGATCACCGTCCGTCAGGTCCGGTTCGGCGATCCGTGATGACGCGCGGAAAATGACGTCCAGGAATTGTCCACTTTCCGCCCAGCCGGCATTTCTTTCAGCCCGTTCGGAATAGGCGCGCGGGAACGCTCGAACCCAGTGCGCGATATCCGGCGGGATTGAAGTGCAGGTGGTCGCCGACGTCGTAGGCCGGCAGCAGGCGCGTGGGGACCGCCGGGTCGCGGGCCACGCGGTCGAAGTCGAGGACCGCGTCGAAGTGGCCGGGCTCGCGGATCCACGCGTTCACCTGCTGCCGCGCCGCTTCGCGCTCCGGTGCGTCGTAGCCGGTGTTGCCGCCGAACGGGGTCAGCGTCGCTCCGTACACCTCGATGCCGGCCGCGTGGGCGCGGACCAGGATCTGGTCGTAGGCGTCGATCAGCTGCGCGGCCACGTCCGCGGCGGCGGCCGGGGTGGCCGTGCCGAGGTCGTTGACGCCTTCGAACACGATCGCCCACGACACGCCGCTCTGGGCGAGCAGGTCACGGTCCAGGCGCGCCAGCACGTTCGGGCCGAGGCCGTCCTGCAGCACGCGGTTGCCGCCCGCGGCCTGGTTGAGCACGGCTGATGGGACCCGCGAGGCCAGCACGTCCGGCCAGCGGTCATTGCCGTTCGTCGTCGAGCCGCGGCCGTCGGACAGCGAGTCGCCGATCACCGCCACCGCCGAGGCCGGGGACAGCACTTCGACGCCGCTGAGGAAGTACCAGTGGTCCACGGGAGCCGCGCCGGGCAGCTCCGGCGCGGCCACCTGGTCACCGGGTACCAGGTACGACGTCGTCCGCGAGCCCGGGTGCGAAGTGACCGACAGGGACGCCTGGCCGTGCGCCAGGTACGTCGTCACGGCGATGTTCTCGAAGGGCCGCACCGGGAAGGGCAGCGGATCGGAGACCACCTGCGCGCCCACCGGGACCGACACCGAAGGCTTGCCGTGGAACGTCACCGGCACGACGCTGCCCGGCACGACCGAGGAGACCCCGGCCGCACCGGCGACCGGCCGCGCCACCGTGACCGCCGTGAGCGGCAGGGGCGCGCCGCCGAAGGCGTTCGAGAACCGCAGGCGGATGCGGGGCCCGCCGGCCGTGACGTGCGCCGTCTGCCGCAGGGAAGCGTTGTCCAGCACCCGGTCCGTGCCGGTGTAGGGCGCCGGCGGCAGGTTGCCCGGCTCGGTCAGCTGCGGCATCGACGTCCACGTCGCCACCCAGTGTGACGACGGCGGGCGGCCCGAGGCGCCGACGAACAACGCGGTCAGCAGCGCCAGCACGGCGATCAGCGAAGTGCGTCTCACAACGAGAACTCCGGGGTCAGGACCCGGTCGAAGCCGACGTGCCGGCGCGGCCCGGTCAGCGTGCAGTGCAGGGTCGCGACGATCTGCTCGCTCGACGTACCCACGCGCAGCTCGACGTCACCGGGGTCGACCTGGCGGCGCCCGGCGCGCCCGGTGTAGGAGGTCAGGTCCGCGTGCAGCCCGATGTCGAGCACCACGCTCGCGCCCGGGGCCACGGTGACCCGGCGCGCCGCGATCAGCTGCCGCTCGGGTCGCGCCACCTCGGCGACCGGGTCGTGCAGGTACACCTGGACGACTTCGGAGGTCTCGCGGTCGTGGTCGTTGCGCAGCGTCACCCGGACCCGGCAGACGCCGTCGGTCGGCCAGAGCGAACCCGTCGCGCTGACGTCCACCCAGGTCGCCGGGGCGTAGGAAAGCCCGTGGCCGAAGGGGAACAGGGGAGTGGGGTCGACCGTGCTCACCTCGCTGCGCCGGCCGAGCGGTGCCGCCAGGTAGGTCGACGGCTGGCTCGCGCCCGCCGCCGGGAAGCTCACCGGCAGCCGGCCGGCCGGGTCGATCCGTCCACTGAGGACGTCCGCCAGCGCGGGCGCGCCTTCTTCGCCGGGGTAGAACCCGCACACCACCGCGGCCAGCCGCGGCAGCTGACGCGAAAGCTCGTACGGCCGGCCCGAAAGCAGCACCAGGACCACCGGCTTGCCCGTGTCCAGCAACGCGTCCAGCAGTTCCTCCTGCCGGCCGGGCAGCCGCAGGTCGGGCGCGTCGCAGCCTTCGCCGGACGTGCCGCCGCCGAACAGCCCGGCCCGGTCGCCCAGCACGGCCACGCACACCGCCGCGTCCGTGCACGCCGACACGGCCTCCGCGATCCCTTCGTCGTCCCCGCCGGTGACCGGGCAGCCGAGGGCGTAGGTGACGTCGTGGGCGGAGCGCAGCGCTTCCACCACCGTCGGCACCGAGACACCGAACGGGACGTCGGGGTGGTGCACGCCGACGTGCAGCGGGAACGAGTAGCAGCCGAGCATCGCGCCCGCCGCGTCCGCGCGCGGCCCGACGACGGCGAGCTTCGCGCCGGGGGCCAGCGGCAGCGTCCCGTCGTTGTGCAGCAGCACGATCGACTTCTCGGCCACCTCGCGCGCCATCGCGCGCGAGCCTGCGTCGTCGAGGTCGATCTCCTCCGGGAACTCGGGCGCCCAGTCCGCGTCGAGCAGGCCCAGCTCGCACTTCTGCCGCAGCACGCGTTCGAGGGCGCGGTCGACGACGGCGGCGTCGACCGCGCCCCCTTCCACCGCGGCGAGCAGCGGCTCGCCGTAGCAGTCCATGGTCGGCAGTTCCACGTCGATCCCGGCGGCCAGCGCCTGCCCGGCCGCGTCGCCGCGGTCGGCCGCGACGCCGTGCAGCCGGTGCAGGAACGCCACGGAGAAGTAGTCGGCGACGACCGTGCCGTCGAAACCGTAGGTGTCGCGCAGGAGCCCGGTCAGCAGCTCCGCGTCGGCGGCGGCCGGGAGGCCGTCGGTGTCGGTGTAGGCGTTCATCACCGACCGCGCGCCCGCCCGCAGCGCCAGTTCGAACGGCGGGAGCAGGACGTCCGCGATTTCGCGCGGCCCGGCGGAAACCGGCGCCAGGTTGCGCCCGGCCCGCGAGGCGGAGTAGCCGACGAAGTGCTTCAGCGTCGCGACGATACCGGCCGACTCGAGGCCGGCGACGTACGCGCTGCCGATCGTGCCGACCAGGTACGGGTCTTCGCCGATGGTCTCTTCGACGCGGCCCCAGCGCAGGTCCCGGGCGACGTCGAGAACCGGCGCGAGCCCCTGGTGCACGCCGAGCCCGCGCATCGTCGCGCCGATCCGCGCCGCCATCCGCCGCACGAGGTCCGGGTCGAACGTCGCACCCCACGACAGCGGGGCCGGGTAGATCGTGGCCTGCCACGCGGCCAGCCCGGTCAGGCATTCCTCGTGCACCACGGCGGGGATCCCGAACCGGCTGCTGGACACGATCTGCCGCTGGGTTCGCGCCAGGCTGTGCGCGCCGATCACCGGGTCGACCGGGCGGGTGCCGAACACCCGGGTCAGCTGCCCGATGCCGTGGCGGACCAGGTCGTCGAAGTCGACCGACGGGTCGACGAAGTCGTGCTGGTGCGGGGCCATCTCGCCACCGGAGTCGATGCCGACCCACACGCCGTAGAGCTGGGCGAGCTTTTCGCGGAGGCTCATGCGGGCCATCAGCGCGCGGACGCGCTCGCCCGGGTCGGCTGTGGCGTCGCGCCACGGCTCCGGCGCCGTGGTGGGCTGCGTGGTCAAGGCTTTCCGCCCTTCATGAGAGATTCTTCGGGGGTTCCGGGTGGCGGAGCCCCCGGCCCGGGGCGAAGCCCCGGATGTCACAGGATTTTTCGGGGGTTCCGGGTGGCGGAGCCCCCGGCCCGGGGCGAAGCCCCGGATGTCACAGGTGAGGTGGGGAGAGGGCCCGGGTCGAGTGCCGCACCACGAGGCCGGTGTCGAGGGTGACGTGGGTGCGCTCGACCGCGTCGCCGTTGATCAGCGCGATGAGCATGCTGATCGCCCGGTGGCCCATCTCGCGGATCGGCTGGTCCACAGTGGTCAGTGGCGGGGTGCAGAGCGCGGACTCGGGGACGTTGTCGAAGCCCACGACGGAAAGGTCGTCGGGCACCGAAAGCCCCAGCTCGCGGGCCGCGCCGACGGTCGCGATGGCCGAGATGTCGTTCGCGGCGAACACCGCGGTCGGCCGGTCCGGCCCGGTCAGCAGGTCGTGCGCGGAGGCCGCGGAGACCTCCGGGTCGTAGGCGCCGATCCGGACCAGGTTCTCGTCGGCCGGCACGCCCGCGGCTTCCAGCGCCCGCAGGTAGCCCGCCTTGCGCAGTGTCGCCGATTCGAGGTCGGGGCGGCCGGAGAGGAACGCGATCCGGCGGTGCCCGAGTTCCAGGAGGTGCTCGGTGGCGAGCTGCGCGCCGCGGAGGTTGTCGGAGTCGATGGTCGGCAGGTGCGACGGGCCGGTGTGCGGGTCGACCGCGACGACCGGCGTGCCGGGCACGGCTTCCAGCGAAACGGCGGGCGTGACCAGCACGGCGCCGTCGACGAGGGTGCCGGACAGGCGGGAGAGGTAGCGCTTCTCCCAGCCGGCCGGGTCGCCGGTGCGTCCGCCCGCGGAGTAGACGACGAGCTCGAAACCGCTGCCGCGGATGGCGTCCGCGGCTCCCTTGAGCAGCTCGGTCGAGAACGGTTCGAGGTCGGCGACCAGGATGCCGATGACGTTCGTCCGGTGGTTTCTCAGGCTCTGCGCCACGAGGCTCGCCTCGTAGCCCAGCTCGTCGATCACCGCTCGGACACGCGCGAGCGTCGCGGCGGAGACGCCGTAACGCTCGTTGATGACTTTGGAAACCGTGGCCACCGAGACGCCGGCGCGGGCCGCGACGTCACGGATGGTCACCCTGGAACTGGGCTGCATCGGCTCAGACTAGCCATGTAAAACGTTATCGACAACGATTGACATCCGATTTGCCCCGGAGCAAACTCTTCGCCAACCCGGGCGCAGTCGCGCCCCGTCCAACTCGGCCGAAGTCGTCAGGAGTGGACCCACGATGTTCGCGAAGCACAGAATCCCCGTTCTCGCGGCCTTGGCAGCCGTCCTCCCGCTCGCCCTTTCGGCGTGCAGCGGGGGGAGCGACGCGCCCGCGCAGCCGAGCGGGCCGGTCACCCTCACCTGGTGGCACAACGGCACCACCGATCCGATCAAGTCGATCTGGGAGAAGGTCGTCGCCGACTACCACCAGGCGCACCCGGACGTCACGATCAAGGCCCAGCCGCTGCAGAACGAGGACTTCCCGACGAAGGTCCCGCTCGCGCTGCAGGGGGCCGAGCCGCCGGACGTCTACCAGTCCTGGGGCGCCGGAGACCTGGCCTCGCAGATCACCTCGGGCAAGGTCGCCGACATCACCGACGCCACGAAGCCGTGGATCACCCAGACCACCGGCAAGTTCGGGGAGAACTGGCAGGTCGACGGCAAGCAGTACGGCGTGCCGTTCGAACAGCACTTCGTCGGCTTCTGGTACCGCAAGGACCTCTTCCAGCAGGCGGGGATCACCACCCCGCCGAAGACGATGGACGAGCTGAACGCCGCGGTCACGCAGCTGAAGGCCAAGAACATCGCGCCGATCTCGGTCGGCGGTAAGGACCGCTGGCCGGACGCCTTCTACTTCAACTACTTCGCGATCCGCGAGTGCTCGGTCGACGTGCTCAAGCAGTCGGTGAAGGCAGTCAAGCTCGAAGACCCGTGCTGGACGAAGGCCGGGCAGGACCTGAAGAACTTCCTGGCCACGCAACCGTTCCAGACCGGGTTCGCGGGCACGCCGGCCCAGCAGGGCGCGGGCAGTTCGGCCGGCTTGGTCGCCAACGGCAAGGCCGCGATGGAACTGCAGGGCGACTGGGAGCCCGGCACGATGTCGGCGCTGACCGACGACAAGCAGCTGGATTCGAAGGTCGGCTGGTTCCCGTTCCCGGCCGTCACGGGCGGGCAGGGCGACCCGGCGGCGGTGCTCGGCGGCGGTGACGGGTTCGCCTGCACCACCCGCGCGTCGAAGGCGTGCGCGGACTTCCTGCAGTACCTGGGCAGCGAGCCGGTGCAGACGCAGCTCGCCGCGCAGGGAGCCGGCCTGCCCGTCAACACCGTCGCCGCGAAGGCGCTGAAGACCGACACGCTGAAGGCCGTCTACGACTACGGCACGAAGGCGCCGTACCTGCAGATGTACTTCGACCGGGCGTTCCCGACCGCGGTCGGCGCCGCGCTGAACGACGCGGTGGCGAACATGTTCGCCGGCCAGGGCACCCCCGAAGGCATCGTGGCCGCCGTCAACCAGGCCGCGGCGGGCAACAAGTGACCACGGCGACGAAGCCGGTGCGGACGGCGAACCGGCCGTCCGCACCGGCTCCGGGCCGCCGCGCGAAGCGGTCCGGTCTCGGCAAACGGCTCGAGCTGGCGCTCCTGCTCGGGCCCGCCCTGCTGCTGTTCGCGGGGTTCGTCCTGGTGCCGATCGGGATCGCGGCCTTCTACAGCCTGTTCAAGTGGAACGGCTTCGGCCCGCTCGACAAGTTCATCGGTTTCGACAACTACGCCGACGCCTTCAGCGGGTCGGTGTTCCAGAGCGCCATCGTGCACAACCTGATCATCGCGGGACTGTCGATCGTGGTTCAGCTGCCGCTGTCGATCGGGCTGGCGATGCTGCTCAACCGTAAGCTGCGCGGCCGGGCGGTGCTGCGCGCGCTGGTGTTCGCGCCGTACGTGCTGTCCGAGGCGATCACCGCGGTGATCTGGGTGCTCATGCTGCAGCCCAACGGCTTCGCCGACCAGGTGCTCAAGGGCGCCGGGCTCGGCGGCCTGATCCACAACTGGCTGGCCGACCCGGGCATCGTGCTCTACACGCTGTTCGTGGTGATCACCTGGAAGTACATCGGCTTCGGCATCATCCTGCTGCTGGCCGGCCTGCAAGGCGTGCCCGCCGAGCTGCGCGAAGCCGCCGCGCTCGACGGCGCGTCGGCCTGGCAGACGACCCGTCACGTCGTGCTGCCGCTGCTCGGGCCGACCATCCGGATCTGGATCTTCCTCTCGGTGATCGGCTCGCTCCAGCTGTTCGACGTCGCCTGGATCATGACGACGGGCGGCCCGGCGAACGCGTCGACGACGATGGCGACCTACCTGGTCGACCACGGCTTCAAGCGCTACGAATTCGGGTTCGGTTCCGCGGTGGCGGTGATCCTGTTCGTCATCTGCTTCGTGTTCGCCCTGCTGTACCAGCGGTTCGCGCTCCGCCGCGACACCCAGGGTGCCCTGACGAGGATGGTGGGCTGATGCGTTCACGCCGGTTCGGCCTGTCGGTGGGCTACCTCGCGGCGATCGTCGTGCTCGGGGTGACCGTCGTGCCGCTGCTGTTCGTCGTGCTCGGCGGGTTCCGCAGCAACGCCCAGCTCAACAACGACCCGGCCGGGCTGCCCGGCCCGTGGATCTCGGACAACTACGCCTCGGTCCTCGGCTCGAGCGCGTTCTGGACGTTCCTCGGCAACAGCGCGCTGATCGCCGTGATCGCCACCGCGGTCGCCGTCGGCCTGGGCTCGATGGCCGGGTACGCGCTGTCGCGGTACCAGTTCAAGGGCCGCGAAGGCCTGTACACCCTGTTCACCCTCGGCCTGCTGTTCCCGCTTACCGTGGCGACGCTGCCGTTGTACCTGTGGCTGCGCCAGCTGGGCATGCTCGAGAGCTTCTGGGGCGTGGCGATCCCGGAGGCGGCGTTCTCGCTGCCGGTGACGATCGTGATCCTGCGGCCGTTCATGCACGCCATCCCGGGTGAGATCGAGGACGCGGCCGTGCTCGACGGAGCCAGCCGGCTGGGCTTCTTCTGGCGGATCCTGCTGCCGCTGTCGACACCCGCGCTGACCACGGTCGGCGTGCTCGCCTTTGTCACCAGCTGGAACGCCTACCTGCTGCCGCTGCTCGTGTTCAACGACTCCGCGCACTTCACGCTCCCGCTCGGCGTCGCGACGTTCCAGTCGCAGTACTCCCAGGACACCGCCCGCGTGCTCGCGTTCACCGCGCTGTCGATGATCCCGGCGCTCGCGTTCTTCGTGCTCGCCGAACGACGCATCGTCGGCGGGCTGACCGGATCCGTGAAGGGCTGACTCAGGAGGTCTCCCGTGCCGTCCGAGGTCCACCGCCGTACCTTTCTGCAGTTGCTCGCGCTGGCCGGGGCCGGTTCGGCCGCCCTGCCGGGACTCGCCGAAGCCGGGACCGGATTCCCGTTGGTGTCGCGGGGAAAGGCCGCGACGATCGTGGTCGCCCCCGGCGATCTGCCGGGGGTCCGCCGGGTCGCCGGGGACCTGGCCGCCGACGTCGAACGCGTCACGGGCGTCCGCCCGGCCGTGTCCGATGTGGTGCCGGAGCACGGGCCCGTGGTGCTGGTCGGCACCCTCGGGCACAGCCCGCTGGTCGACGACCTGGTGCGGGCCGGGCGCCTGGACGTCCGGGACATCGCCGGGAAGTGGGAGACGTCGCTGAGCCAGGTCGTCGACGGGCGGCTCGTGCTCACCGGCAGCGATCAGCGCGGTGTGATCTACGGCGTCTACGAGGTTTCGCGGCGGATCGGTGTTTCGCCGTGGTACTGGTGGGCCGACGTCCCGCCGCGGCGGCAGGCCGAGCTGCACCTCCCGGGCGAGCGCTTCAGCTTGGGCACCCCGCACGTCAAGTACCGCGGGTTCTTCGTCAACGACGAGAACCCGGCGCTCGGCACCTGGGCTCCGGAGTACTTCGGGCCGGGCCACGCACCGGGCTTCCCCAACGGTTTCAACCACCTCTTCTACGCGAAGGTGTTCGAAACCATGCTGCGGCTGCGCGCCAACTACCTGTGGCCGGCGGTGTGGGGGCGGGCGTTCGCCGAGGACGACCCGCTCAACCACGCGACGGCCAAGGAGTACGGCGTCGTCATGGGTACCTCGCACGAGGCACCGATGATGCGCGGCATCGAGGAGTGGAACCGGCACGCGACCCCCGGGCACGACCCCTACGGCGGCACGGGGGAGTGGAGCTTCCGCCGCAACGGCGAAGCGATCAAGGCCTACTGGACCGACGGCATCCGCCGGATGGCCCGCGAGGGCTTCGAAGGCGTCGTCACGCTCGGCATGCGCGGCAACGGCGACGTCAGCCTGCCCGACGGCGACGGCATCGAGCTGATGGCGGAGATCCTCGCGGCCGAGCGGGACATCCTCGCGCGCGAGCTGAGCACCGACGTCCCGCAGGTGTGGACGCTCTACAAGGAGGTCCAGCGGTACTGGGTCAAGGGCCTGCGGCCGCCGGACGACGTCATCGTCGTGTTCACCGACGACAACTGGGGCAACATCCGCAAGCACCCGGACCTCTCGCTGCCGCCGCACCCGGGCGGGTACGGGCTCTACTACCACTTCGACTACGTCGGCGGCGGGCGCAACTACAAGTGGGTCGACACCGCGCTGATCGCGAACACGTGGGAGCAGCTGAACCAGGCCACCGCCTACGGGAACGACCGGCTGTGGGTGGCGAACGTCGGGGACATGAAGGGCAGCGAGCTGCCGCTGCAGTTCTTCCTCGACTACGCCTGGAACCCCGCGGCGTGGCCGGCCGAACGACTGTCCACCTGGGAGCGCGAGTTCGCCGCGCTCAACTTCGGCCCCGCGCTGGCGGGCGAGATCGCCGGGGTGCTGCACGACTACGGGCGGCTGCAGTCGCGGCGGAAGCCGGAGCTGCTGAACCGGCGGATCACCCTGGCCGCAGACGGCACGATCACCTACGACGACCAGGCGACGCCGTTCAGCCTGGTGAACTACGGCGAGCTGGACCGGGTCACGGCGGAGTGGCAGGACCTGGGGGCGCGGGCGGCCCGCCTTTCCCCGCGGGTGCCCGCGGCCTACCGGGACGCCTTCTACGAACTGGTGCTGTACGAAGTCCAGGCCTCGGCGAACCTGTACGCGCTGCGGCGCGCGGAGTTCACCAACCTGCTGTACGTGACCCAGGGGCGGGCTTCGGCGAACGGGCTCGCCGCCGTCACCGAGGCGCGGTTCGCCGACGACCTGGCGCTGGCGGAGAAGTACGACACCGGCGTCGCGGGCGGGAAGTGGAAGGGCTTCCAGACCCAGCCGCACATCGACTACGGCGACGTCGAGCGGTACGGCCCGAACGCGCCGTGGCAGCAGCCGGAGCTGAACAACGTGGCCCTGCCGGACGTGATCTTCCCGGCGGTGCGCCGCCTCGACGTCCCCGCCGCGGCTTCGCTGGGGGTCGCGGTCGACGGGGCCGCCGAGGCGTGGCCGGGAGCGGCCGGCCGGCCGGCGCTGCCGGAGTTCAGCCCGTGGCAAAGCGCGCCGGCGCAGTACATCGACGTCTTCAACCGCGGCCGGACGCCGTTCCGCTGCACGGTCACCCCGGGCGCGCCGTGGGTGCGGGTCGAGCCGCGCGGCGGGCGGGTGGAGGAGGAGCTGCGGATGACGGTGCGGATCGACTGGGCCCGAGCGCCCCGCGGGACGACGACGGTGCCGATCACGGTGTCCGGCGCCGGTTCGTCGGTGGTGGTGGACGCGGTGGTGCGGCACCGCGACCTGCCGGCGCCGTGGCGGCGCGGGTTCGTCGAGGCGGGCGGGTACGTGTCGGTGGAAGCCCCGCACTGCAGCGCGAACGTCGCTGTCGAGGGGACGTCGTGGCGGCGCGTCCCGGACCTGGGGATGACGCCGTTCCCGGTGACGTCGGCGAGCCGGAACCCGGGAGCGGGCCCGCGGCTGGAGTACCGGATGACGCTGTTCACGGCGGGCCCGGTCACGGTGTGGGCGTACCTTTCGCCACGCAACAACGTGCTGGCGGGGGACGGGCTGCGCTACGCGGTCTCGTTCGACGACGCGGAGCCGCAGGTCGTGAACATCACGAAGGCCACGGGCGCGGACGACACGTCGATGAACCGGCAGTGGGAGCGGACGACGTCGGACAACGTGAACCTGACGTCGACGGGCCACGTGGTGGGGGCGGCGGGCCCGCACGTGCTGAAGTTCTGGATGGTGGACCCGGCGGTGGTGCTGCAGAAGCTGGTGGTGGACACCGGCGGGCTGCGGCCGAGCTACCTGGGGCCGCCGGAGAGCATGCGGTGGCCGGGATGAGCGGAGCCGCGCAAGACCGTGGCGGGGCCGCCGGTGCTGTCGCGTCTCGCCCGGCCCCGCGTCACTTTCACGGGAAAGTGCCGCGGCAGGGCTGGGAAGCCCCGCAGGTCGGCCGCTACCTCCGGCCGACCGGAAGGGCCTCGCTCGGCCGGTGCGCCGGGGTCGCCGTGCTCTGCCGGACCACCAGGCTCGTCGCCAGCTCCACCCGGTGGCTCTCCGGGTGCACCCCGCGCGCCAGCGAAATCGCCAACCTCGCGCCCGCCGCGGCCATCTCCTGCAGGGGCTGGCGGATCGTCGTCAGCTCCGGGGTCAGCCAGCGGGCGATCGGCAGGTCGTCGAAGCCGACCACGCTCAGGTCGTCCGGGATGCGCAGCCCGGCGCCGCGGGCGGCCTCGTACACGCCGAGGGCCTGCAGGTCACTGCCCGCGAACACCGCCGTCGGCGGGTCGGGGAGGGTGAGCAGCGATGCCAGCTCGCGATAACCCGAGCGGACGTGGAAGTCGCCGCGGCGGACCAGGGCCGGGTCGAACGCCAGGCCCGCCGTCTCCAGGGCCGTGCGGTAGCCGTCGATCCTCGCCCGGCTGCACAGCACGCCTTCCGGTCCGCCGATCATCGCGATGCGGCGGTGACCCAGGTCCACCAGGTGCCGGGTCGCGGTCAGGCCGCCCTGCCAGTTCGTGGCCCCGATCGAGGGCGTCTCCGGGCCCGGCGCGCCGGCCGGGTCGACCACGACCAGCGGGATGTCGCGGGCGCGCAGCTTGGCCAGCTGCCCGCCGGTGAAGTCCGAGCACACCGAAACGATGCCGACCGGGCGGCGGGCGAGGACGCTCTCCAGCCAGCTCTGGCCGGGGGTGTGCCGCCCGGACGATTCCGCGAGCACGACCGCCATTCCGTTTTCGCGGGCGACGCACTCGACCCCGCGGATGATTTCGAGTGCCCACGTGCTTTCGAGTTCGTGGAACATCAGTTCCAGCAATCGCGAACGGCGGGACCGTTCGTCGGCCCGGCGGCGGTAACCGTATTTACCGATGACCGCTTCCACCCGGGCCCGGGTGCTTTCGGCGACGTCGGGCCGACCGTTCAGGACTTTCGAAACAGTCGGCACGGAAACACCGGTCTCGGCGGCGATCCGGGCGATCGTGACCCGGGACGCGGTCGGCTCGAGATCCTCGGACTTCGTTGTCATGGAGGAGATTCTAGGTCATCGAAACCTGATTTGAAACGCCTCGAAACTTTCGGTTCGCCATTGTCGATGGAAGGGTGAAGATGCTGAGAAGAATTCCGAAGAAACGCGCCGTGCTGGTGCTCGCGGCCGTCGCCGGTATCGCGGCGTGGCAGGCGCCTGCCGCGTCCGCGTCGGTTCCGCTGCAATACAGCACGAACCGCTACGTCGGGAGCGCGGTGGCCGCGTCCTACCTGGCGGCGGAACCCGATTACCGGGCCGTGCTCACCCGCGAATTCGACAACGTCACCCCCGAGAACGAGATGAAGTGGGGGACCGTCGAAGCCGTCCGCGGGCAGTACGACTGGTCGGGCGCCGACGCGATCATCCGGTACGCCCAGCAGCACCACAAGACCGTCCGCGGGCACACGCTCGTCTGGCACTCGCAGCTCCCGGACTGGGTCGCCGCGCTGCCCGCCGACGAGCTCCGCCGCGTCCTCAAGGACCACATCACCACGGAAGTCAAGCGCTACCAGGGAAAGGTCCGCGCCTGGGACGTCGTCAACGAGCTGTTCAACGAGGACGGCACCCGGCGTGACACCGTCTTCCGGCAGAAGCTCGGCGACGGCTTCGTCGCCGACGTCTTCCGGTGGGCGCACGCGGCCGACCCGAAGGCGACGCTCTACATCAACGACTACAACATCGAAGGCCGCAACCCGAAGAGCGACGCCGTGTACGACCTGGTGAAGACCCTGCGGCGGCAGGGCGTGCCGATCGGCGGCGTCGGGATCCAGGGGCACCTGTCGATCCAGTACGGCTTCCCGGCCGAGTACCGCGCCAACCTGGCCCGGCTGGCGAAGCTGGGCGTGGACGTCGCGATCACCGAGGCGGACGTCCGCATCCCGACCCCGCCCGACGCGGCGAAGCTGGCCACCCAGGCGAGCTACTTCGGCCGGCTGTGGGACGGCTGCCAGGCGGTCCGCCGCTGCGTCGAGTTCACGACGTGGGGCTTCACCGACCGGCACTCTTGGGTGCCGGACGTGTTCCCCGGCGAGGGGGCGGCCTGCCTCTTCGACGAGGACCTGCGCCCGAAGCCGGCCTACACCCGCATCAACCCCTGACCGGACCGGGGCGCAGGCCCCGGGCGGCCAGGTCCGCGAGGAGGAGGGGCACCGCCTCGACGGTGGCCGGGCGGCCTTCGTGCAGCAGCACGACCCCGCCCGGCTCCACCGCCGAAGCCGCCGTGACGATCTCGCCGGTGGACGCGCCGGCCCAGTCGCGGGTGTCGACGCTCCACAGCACCTCGGTAAGCCCCTGCGCGGCGACGAGCGAAGCCACGTCGGGGCCGGTGTCGCCGTAGGGCGGCCGGAACAGCACCGGGCGGACGCCGGTGAGCGCCGCCAGGAGGTCCTGCGTCCGGCGGACCTCCCGGTCGCGGCTCGCGGCGTCGAGGGTGGTGAGCCGCGGGTGCGTCCACGTGTGGTTGCCGATCGCGTGGCCCGCGGCCGCGATCGCCCGCACCAGGTCCGGGTGCGCCGCGGCGTGCTCACCCCAGAGGAAGAACGTCGCCCGTACGCCGCCGAGGGCCGCCAGCAGAGCCGGCGTGGTCGACGGGTACGGGCCGTCGTCGAAGGTCAGCGCGACTGCGTCCACCCGGACAAGGTCACCCGGCGCGGCCGCGGGGGCAAGGACTTTCGGCGGGGTTTCGTCAGCGGGCCAGCGCCGCGAGCCGCTTCGGGGTCGGCCAGCGGACGTTCCACGCCCAGCCGAGCTTCTCGAACGCCCAGATCACCCGCGCGGAGATGTCGATCTGGCCGCGCTGGGCGCCGTGGCGGGCCGACGTCGGGTCCGCGTGGTGGGTGTTGTGCCAGGACTCGCCCATCGACAGGATCGCCAGCGGCCAGAAGTTCGCCGAGCGGTCGCGGCTGGCGAACGGGCGCTCGCCGATCATGTGGCAGATCGAGTTCACCGACCACGTCACGTGGTGCTGGAACGAGATCCGCGCCAGGCCGGCCCAGAGGAACGCGGTCAGCGCGCCCCACCAGGAGAGCGTGATCAGGCCGCCGAGCAGCGGCGGGATCAGCAGGCTCAGCACGACCCACAGCGGGAAGAGCCGGTCGACGACGCGCAGGTCGCGGTCGGCGGCGAGGTCCGGGGCGAACCGCTCGACGTTGGTCTTGTCCCGGCCGAACAGCCAGCCCATGTGGGCGTGCCAGAACCCGCGGGCCAGCGCCACCGGGGAGGTGCCGAACAGCCACGGGGAGTGCGGGTCGCCCTCGCGGTCGGAGAAGGCGTGGTGGCGGCGGTGGTCGGCGACCCAGCCGATCACCGGGCCCTGCGCCGCGAGGCCGCCGGCGATGGCCAGGGCGATCCGCAGCGCCCGCTTCGCGCGGAACGCGCCGTGGGTGAAGTACCGGTGGTAGCCGACGGTCACGCCGAGTGTCGAGACCACGAAGAACGCGCCGCCGATGGTGAGGTCCAGCCAGCTGACGCCCCAGCCCCAGAACACCGGGACGGCGGCGGCCAGCGCGAGGAACGGGACCAGCAGGAACGTGCGGATGGTGATCAGCTCGGCGACGCTCTGGCGGCCGCTGAGCACGGGTTTGGGTATCGGGCGGGGAGCCTTCACGGAGGCGGTCATGCACTACTCGATTCGAGGATCTCGCCGCGCGGGACCTGGTCCTCGCGCGGGGGCCGGGGAGCGGGATCACCCGGCGGTCTGCGGTCTGGGGTGGTGGCCGGGCGTGTCGCCGCTCCTGCCGGCGATCGGCCCCGGTGGTCATCGCGGCATCGCCGCCGCCGGGGCTGCCACACCCGGAACCGGACGGCGACCGGTGGCCGCGGGCCGGGCGTGGGAAGGGCTCCCGGCACCCCATACGTTACCGGACTGTTGTGAATCCGCAGTGTGGCCGCGCACGAAGAAGGCCCCCGCCCGGAACGGGCGAGGGCCTTCAGGTGCCTCGTGGCTCAGATGACGCTTACGCGCTGGGCCTGCGGGCCCTTCTGGCCCTGACCGATTTCGAACTCGACGCGCTGACCCTCGTCGAGCGACTTGAAGCCGGTGCCCTGGATCTCGGAGTAGTGGACGAACACGTCCGGACCCCCGCCGTCCTGGGCGATGAAGCCGAAGCCCTTTTCACCGTTGAACCACTTGACACTGCCCTGAGCCATACCAATACCTACTCTTTGTTAGTGAGCCGGAGCGTCCCGTTCGGACGTCCCGGTCTCGTCCCTATTCTCGCACTACTCCCCGTACCCGGGTCAAACCCCCCAGTCGGGTCGCAGCGGCAGACCCATCCCGCCGGCACTGTCGGTGCGGACTCCGAGCACCTGGTGCAGCTCGATCTCCCGCCGTTCGAACGCCAGCCGGCAGGCCGCGAGGTAGAGCGCCCAGACGCGGCTGCGCCCGGCGCCGGCCTCGCCGACCGCCTCGTCCCAGTGCTCGTCGAGGTTCTCGCACCAGCCGGCCAGCGTCAACGCGTAGTGCTCCCGCAGGTTCTCCGAGTGCCGCACCTCCAGGCCGCTGTCGTGCATCGCCGTGACGATCTCACCAGGGGCTTCGAGCTCGCCGTCCGGGAAGACGTACCGGTCGATGAACCCGCGCGAGCGGTGGGCGACGCTGGTGTCCGGGTTGGTGATGCAGTGGTTGAGCAGCCGTCCGTGCGGCTTGAGCTTGCCGGCGAGGAAGCGGAAGTAGCCGGGCACGTTGCGCGCCCCGATGTGCTCGGTCAGGCCGATCGACGAGATCGCGTCGAACCCCGTTTCGGTGACGTCGCGGTAGTCGAGGTGGCGGATTTCGGCGCGGTCGGCGAGGCCGAGGGCGACGATGTTCTTCTGCGCCCACTGCGCTTGTTCACGCGAAAGTGTGACACCGAGGGCCTCGACGCCGTAGTGCCGGACGGCGTGCGCGACCATGCCGCCCCAGCCGCAGCCGACGTCGAGCAGCCGCATGCCGGGCTTGAGGCCCAGCTTGCGGCAGACGAGGTCGAACTTGTTCGCCTGCGCCTCCTCCAGCGTCGCGTCCGCGGTCGGGAACACCGCGCAGGTGTAGGCCATCGACGGGCCGAGGACGAGCTCGTAGAAGCGGTTGGAGACGTCGTAGTGGCTGGCGATGGCCTCGCTGTCGCGCTCCTTCGAGTGCCGGAGCGCGGTCAGCCCGCGGCGGAACCGGCTCGGGTGCTCCTCGGCGGGCGGTTTGACCAGCCGCAGGTGGCCGGGGCCGAGCTTGCGCAGCAGCCACAGCCGGTCGGCCGCGGTGAGCTGGTCGACCTGGGCCGACAGCGCGTGCAGCGCCGTGTAGAGGTCGCCGGTGACGTCCAGCGCGCCGGCGACGTACGCGCGGGCCAGGCCGAGGTCGCCGGGGGAGGACATCAGGTAGTCGAGCGCGAGCGGCGAGCGCACCTGGATGGCCACGGGGGCGTCGGCCGGGCCGCTGCTGCTGCCGTCGTAGGCGGTGATCGACACGGTGGCGCGGGGGCCGAGCAGCCGCTCGAAGACCTCGCCGACCGTGGTGCTTGCCTGGGTCACTTTCGTTCCTTTCACCGGCGGCGGACGCATTTTTCGTAGAGACCGAGCAGCCGCTCGCGTGGATCGTAGGTCCGCTTGAGCTCGGCGTAGGCGTCGCCGTTGTAGAGCCGCCAGAACTCGTCTTCGGAGTAGAAGCTGTCCGAATAGAGCGACTTGTGCCCACCGAGCCGGGTGACTTCGGCCTCGATCATCCGGTTGTGCACGCCGCCGCGTTCGCCGGGCTCCAGCGGCACCGCCGACCAGAACCCGAAGTTGACGTAGAGCTCGGCGGGGTCGAGTTCGTAGAGCGGCCAGCGCACGCCGCCGGGGCGCTGCCGGAGCGGGCAGATCCAGACCGGGCTGATGGGGATCTCCCGCTCGAAGAACTCGAGGAACTCCGCCGCGCGGGCGAGCGGCACCTCGATGTCCTGCACGATGGTCTCCTCGGGCGGCAGGCGCCGGAGCTTGAGCAGCCGTTCGGCGATCTTGAACCGGCGGTCGAGCGCGACGGCCTTCCAGTAGACCGACGAGCGGAGCAGCCGGCGCCCCAGCAGCAGCCGCGGCAGCCGGTGCTGGACGCCGAAGGCGCGCGAGCACCAGAACCAGTCGGTGTCCCAGCGCCAGAGGTAGTCCCGGACGGTGAGGTGGTCGGTCTCGCGCCGCTGGATGGACCGGTAGTAGATGTCCAGCCAGGTGTAGTCGCTGGTCGCGGGCGCGGAGTCGGTGAAGGTGCCGAGCGTCAGGTAGAGCTCGTCCGGGCCGAAGACCGTGCCGTCGACGAAGTCCTGCTCGCCGCTCTCGCAGACTTCGCCGAGCGCGCTGAAGAACGTGTCCCGGTCGTGGTAGCGGACGTGGCGGAGCTCGACGAACGGCTTGACCGGCTCGAGCAGGATCCGCAGCCGCAGCGCGTAGCCGAGGGTGCCGTAGGAGTTGGGGAAGCCGTGGAACAGGGCCTGGTGCTCGTTGTCCGGCGTGGCGAGGACGATCCGCCCGTCGCCGGTGAGGATCTCGAGCTCGAGCACCGATTCGTGCGGCATGCCGTTGCGGAACGACGAGGACTCGATGCCGAGCCCGGTGACCGCGCCGCCGAGGGTGATGGTCTTGAGCTGCGGCACGACCAGCGGCATCAGCCCGTGGGGCAGCGTGGCGTCGACCAGCTGCTCGTAGGTGACCATCCCTTCGACGTCGGCGGTGCGGGTTTCGGGGTCGACGCGCAGCACGTGGCTGAACCCGGCGACGTCCAGCCCCGGGTGGCGGGACGCGGTCCGGGAGCGGAAGAGGTTCGAGGTGCGTTTGGCCAGCCGCACGGTGGCTTCGCCGCTGATCTCGGTGAGCTGCCGGCGCAGGGCGTCGACGCGGGCTTCGTGCTCGGGGAACGCCGGGCCCGGACGGGCTTCGGGCACCCCGGCCTGATCGATGGTCACGCCTCGATCCTGCCTCACGGACCAGGCAGGCGCACGGTCCCGGTGCCTACTTCAGTGCCATACCGGGGATGCGGGCGCGGATCGCGGCCAGCTCGGCTTCGTCGGAGACGCCCTGCCAGTCGTGGCGAGGGGTGTAGGGCGCCTCGAGCGCGCGCACGTCGTCGTCGGAGAGCACGACGTCGAGCGAGGCCACGGCGTCGTCGATCTGCCCCGCCGAACCCGCCCCGACCAGCGGCGCGGTCACCACGGGCTGCCGCCGCAGCCAGGCCAGCGCGATCTGCGCGCGGCTCACGCCGTGCGCCGCGGCGACCTTCCCGACGGCCTCGGCGATCGCGCGGTTCGAGGCCTCCTCGGTGGGGGAGTAGAGCATGTCCGCGAAGGCACCGTCGGTCTCGGCGCGGGCGGTCGAGCGGGCGTCGTCCCAGGCGCGGGCGAGGCGGCCGCGGGCCAGCGGGCTCCAGATGATCGTGCCGACGCCTTCGTCGAGGCACAGCGGGATCATCTCGCGCTCCTCCTCGCGGTGCAGGAGGTTGTAGTGGTCCTGCATCGAGGCGAACCGGGCCCAGCCGTGCCGCTGCTGCAGGTGGAGGGCCTTCGCGAACTCCCAGGCGGGCATCGAGGAGGCGCCCAGGTAGCGCACTTTGCCCGCTTTGACGAGGTCGCTGAGCGCTTCGAGGGTCTCCTCCAGCGGGGTGGCGTGGTCGTTGCGGTGCACTTGGTAGAGGTCGATGTAGTCGGTGCCGAGCCGGCGCAGCGAGTGGTCCGCCTCGGTCATGATCGCCTTGCGCGAGAGCCCTTTTCCGTTCGGGCCGGGGCGCACCGGGTGCCGCAGCTTGGTGGCGATCACGACGTCGTCGCGGTCGGCGAAGTCCTTCAGCGCGCGGCCGAGGATCTCCTCGCTGGAGCCGTTCGAGTACATGTTCGCGGTGTCGAAGAAGTTGATGCCCGCGTCGAGCGCGTGCTTGATCAGCGGCCGCGCGTCGTCCTCGCCGAGTGACCAGACGGGGTGGCCGCGGCCGGGCTCGCCGTAGGTCATCGCGCCGATCGCGACGGGGGAGACGTCGAGGCCGGTGGTGCCGAGCTTCACGTAGTGCATGGGGTGCTCCTGCCTGGGCAACTCGCGGAGGATCCTCCGCGAGTTCGAAATTAGCGGAGAGCTCTCCGGATGTCAAAGGTGGGGCATGATCGGGGCATGACCGACGGCACGTACGGCACCCAGCGCAAGGCCGCCGCGCGCAACCGGGTCGCGATCATCGAAGCCGCGCACGAGCTGTTCGCGGCCAACCCGCTCGTGCCGCTGAGCGAGGTCGCGAAGCACGCGGGCGTGGGTGCCGGGACGCTGTACCGCCACTTCCCGACGCGGGAGGACCTGATCCTGGCGGCCTACCAGCACGACATCGAGCGCCTGACCGCGGAGGCGGACGCGGTGCTGAAGAGGCAGCCGTCGGCGAAGGCGGCGTTCGTCGAGTGGTTCGAGACGCTCGCCGGTTACATCCGGTTGAAGCACGGGCTGGGCGACGCCCTGCACAGTGCCGCGGCCCAGGACGTGATCAGCGCTTCGTGGGCACCGGCGACGGCGGCGGTGAAGAAGCTGGCCGACGCGTGCGTGGCGGAGGGGACGATCGCACCGGGGCACGACCCGGCGGACATCATCATGCTGATGAGCTTCCTGTGGCGGGTGGCGAACGACGACGAGGGCGCGGCCCAGGGACGGCGGTTGATCGCGGCGGTGTTCTCGGGATTGCAGGTGCCCCCGGCGGACTGAACGCGGCCTCGGGTCGCGGCGGTGCGCCGGTCACCGCGGCCGGCCGCGAGTTTCGAGCCGCGGGGATCGGTTCGCGCGGTTCACCTCGGCCCGGATGATCGCGGCGGCCGCTGAGCCGACGTTCGCCCCCTCCGGCGCCCGCTGTCGGGGAAACGCAGTCGGCTCCGGCGGCATGGCCCGATGGCGCGCCCGCCGCGGGCCCTGTGCCGGACATGCGGCCGGCCGTTGCCGCTGAGCCGACGCCCGCCGGGCGCCCCCTCCGGCGCAATCCCGGGCGCGCAAGCGGTGGGCGTGGGTTCGAGCTGCGCCCGCCGGGATCGCCGCGCGCCCCGGCGCGGATGGCCGCGCTGCCGGGCCGAACTGCTCCGGCGCGCCGTCGATTCCGGTGCGTGGCCCACGATTGGCTGACACCGGGACGGGGTACTCGCCGTCCGGATCGCGGGGATCCCGCGGCGGTTCGGGAAGCGAGGCGGCGTTGAGCATTCTGATCGACTTCGGGCGCGACACGGAGTTCTCGTTCGAGCGGCGGTTGCGCGGATACGTGGAGGCGGTCGCCAAGGCCGTCGGGGTGGGGCTGGAGTCCTGCGCCTTCGACCCGGGGACGCCCGCCGCCGCCTACATCGCCCTCGACTGGCGGTTGAGCCGCTTTCCCGACCACGATCTCGCGCTCGTCTGGGACGAACGGCACGGGTGGGCCGCGGCGATCGAAGGCGCCGCCGGTGATCCCTCGACCGTCTTGGCCCACCTGGGGGGCGAAGCCGTCCCCGAAGTTCGTGCGGTGGTCCGGTTCCTGGCCGCCGTGCGCGCGGACGACCCCGGTGCCGGCGAGCTCGAAGCGCCGGTGCTGCTCGAGGCCGGCGACCACGAACGGCTGCTGAACGCCCTCGCGGCGCGGCAATGACGCGGCAATAGTTCCGTAGCCGTACGGGGCGGCTCCCCGGTTGTTCTCGTACCCGGCGTCACCGGAAAGTGACCGGCAGCAACCTCGAAAAGGAGCTGCCGTGAACTCGAGACAACGCTTGCTGGGCGCGTTCGCCGCCGTCCTCGCCCTGCCGCTGGTCGCCGTACCCGCCGCACAGGCGGGTGGCAATCCGCCCGCCGTGGCCCCGCTCGGCGGGACGCCGCTGCCGGCCGGGGTGTCGCCGTCTTCGGTCGGCGGGACGCCCGCGTCGGTCAAGGACTACCCGTTCGTCATCGCCGGGTTGCGGGACGGCGGGCCGCGGCCGCTCGGGCAGACCTGCACCGGCTCGGTCGTCGCGCCGCGCAAGATCCTCATCGCCGCCCACTGCAAGGCCGCCGAGGGGCAGAAGTCGTTCCTCTACGGACTCGACGACCTCAGCGCCGGCGGCGGCACGGCGATCGGCGTGGTCAGCTACGACACCCACCCCAAGTACGTCAACTTCGACCAGGGCTACGACGTCGCGGTGGTGACCACCGACCGGGACATCCCGGTGCCGGGCGGGCAGTACGCGAAGGTCGCCACCTCGGCCGACACGGACCTGAACAAGCCGGGCAAGACCGGGCTCGGCCTCGGCTACGGCAAGAAGGACTTCAACGACGACACCCGCGACGTCACGCTGACGAAGTTCAGCCTGCCGATCGTGGCCGGGAGCAACTGCAGCGGCGTCGGCGCCGGCTTCCAGGAAGCCACCATGATCTGCAGCGGCTACTCCGACGGCCACGTCACGATCCTGCCCGGCGACAGCGGCGGGCCGCTGCTCGTCGACGGCAAGGTCGCCGGCGTCGCGTCGTGGAGCCGCAGCGACTTCAAGTGGTACAGCGTCTACGGCCGCCTCAACAACGACATGGGCGACTGGGTCGAGCAGCAGATCGGCGACGTCACCCCGCCGGAGACGTTCGGCATCGGCGTCACGCCGGGCGCGGTCAAGACCGAGGCGGGCGGGTACGTTTCCGCGTCGGTGACGAGCACCGCCGGGAAGAACGGCGCGGAGCGGGTCGACCTGACCGCGTCGGGCCTGCCGGACGGGGCGAAGGCGACGTTCCAGCCTTCGGCGATCACCTCGGGGGACACCGCGAAGCTCACGATCGAGACGGCCGCGACCACACCCCAGGGGGACTACCCGGTCACGATCACCGGGACCGGCCCCAGCGGCACAGCGACCGCGAAGCTGACCCTGACCGTCGGCACCGGCCAGCCGCCCACCGGTGACCTCAAGGTGAGCGTCGACCCCGGTAGCGGGACCGTGCGACCCGGGTTCTTCACGACCGCCGCGGTCACCGTGTCCGGCGGCACCGGCACCGTGACGCTGTCGGCCACCGGGCTGTCGTTCGCGCCGTTCTTCAACCCCGCCACGGTGAACGGCGGCGGGACGTCCCGGATGCAGCTCGCCGGGCCGTTCCAGCGCGGGACCTACCCGGTCACCGTCACCGCGAAGGACTCGACCGGCAAGACCGCGACGGCGAAGTACACCCTGACCGTCCAATGAGGACCGGGAACGGGGAGGCCGCCGGCCTCCCCGTTCCGGCGTCAGAAGGTGATCGTGAAGCCGTCCAGCGTGCCGGTGTCGAAGCGGTAGACGTCCTGCGCCCGCACCTGCCAGGTGCCGTTCGCGGGTTCCGCCGCCGCGTTCACCGTGAACGTGGTGTGGATGCCCGCCGCCGAGCCGGTGCCGCCGGCCTTCCGCAGCGGGAAGACCGCGCCGCTCGGCCCGACGAGGTCGACCGCGAGGTCGGCGGTGTAGGTGTGGGTGATGTCCACCTTGACCGCCAGCGTCGCCGGCGCCTTGCCGTCGCACCCGTCCTGGGTGACCGAGCTGGTGACCGCGGCGCCGGCGTCCGGGATCGCCACCGGGGTGGTGTTGGACTTGGCGCCGCACTTCGACGGCGGGGTGCCGCCGCCGATGAAGGACACGTTCAGCAGCTTGTTCGGCGAACCGCTCCCCGGGTTCTTGACCACGCCCGAAGTCGCGCCGCCGACGAGCGCGTCCCGGACCTGCTGCGCCGTGGCACCCGGGTTGGCGGCCAGGTAGAGCGCGGCCGCGCCGGTGACGTGCGGGGTCGCCATCGACGTGCCGCTCATGTTCGCGCTGCTGCCGTTCGACAGCCCGAGCGACGTGATGTTGTTGCCCGGCGCGAAGAGGTCGGTGCAGCTGCCGTAGTTGGAGAAGGACGCGCGGTTGTCGTTCTCGTCGGAGGCGTTGACGGTGATCGCCTCGGGGACGCGCGCGGGGCTCGTGCCGCACGCGTCGGTGGAGCTGTTGCCCGCGGCCACCGAGTAGACGATCCCGGCCGCGATCGACCGCTTGATCGCGTCGTCGCCGACCCCGACCTGGTCCATGGTCAGGCTCATGTTCGCGACCGCGGGCTTGGCGGCGTTGGCCGTGACCCACTCGATCGCGTCGACCGCGGCGGAGTCCGGGCCGTTGCCCGAGCAGTCGTTGCCGAGCACCTTGAGCCCGACGAGCTTGACCTTCTTCGCGACGCCGTAGGTCTTGCTGCCGATCGTGCCCGCGGTGTGCGTGCCGTGGCCGTTGCAGTCGCTGCCGTTGCCGCCGACGAAGTCCTTGCCGATCGACGCGCGGCCTTCGTACTCCGGGTTGTCCGGCTTGATCCCGGTGTCGAGGTCGTAGGCGGTGACGCCCTCGCCGGTGTTCGGGTAGGTGTAGGAGTTGTCGCGGGGCAGGTTCGCCTGGTCGATGCGGTCCAGGCCCCAGGTCGGGTTGGTCTGCGTGCCCGCGGTGCGGGCGGTGCCGTCCTCGTAGACCGCGGCCACCGCGGGATCGGCGGCCAGCCGCCGCGCCTGCGGTGCGCTCAGGTGCCGGGCGGAGAACCCGTGCAGGACCCGGGAGTACGTCGACCGGACTTCGCCGCCGTACCGCCCGGCGAGCGACGCGGGTGCGACGAGCGCCTGGGCGTCCTTCAGCACCACGATGTACTGGTCGCCGTAGTGCTGCCGGGCCGGGACGACGGTGCCCTCCGGTGCCGCGGCGGCCGCCACGCCGGCGGTGGCCAGCGCGGCCACGACCGCCGCGGCGACGGCGCCCGCCTTGCGGTGAACTGTGCGCATGCTTCGACTCCACTCACTCGAACAGGTGAATCGCGGTGCGGTGACCGAGAGCCACCGCCGTTTCACTGTCGGGTGGGCTCACCTGCGCTAACAAGCGAGGCAGCGCCCCGTAGGCCTACGTAACTAATGCCTTTCGCGGTCCCCCTACGAAAGTTCCGTGCCCGGCCGCGCGGGTTCCGCGCGCCCGAACGGCGGTCCTAAGCTCCGGTCACCGGACAGGGTGGTTCGGGGCGTTATGCCGCTTTCAGGGGGGCGGGCGATGACGAACGGGATCGTGGCCAGGGCCGGCTCGCCGGTGCTGGTCGGGCGGACGGCCGAGCTGGCCGCGCTCGTGTCCGCCGCGCTGCGCCCGCCCGCGGTCCTCGTGCTCGAAGGGGAGGCGGGCGCCGGGAAGACCCGGCTGGCCGCCGAACTCCTGGCCCGGCCCGAGCTCGCCGGCGCACGCGTGCTGGCCGGCCGGTGCCGTCCGCAGCGGGAGCCGTTCCCGTACGGCGTGGTCGTCGAAGCGCTGCGGGACGCCGCGAAGTACCTGCCGTCGGCCCCGGCGCCCGGCCCGCTCACCGGCGTCCTGGGCCGCCACCTGCCGGAACTCGCGCCGCTGCTGCCCGCGGCGCCGGAACCGCCCGGGGACCGCCGGGCCGAAGCGCACCGGTTCTTCCGCGCGGTCCGCGAACTGCTGGACCTGCTGGGCCCGCTGGTGCTCGTCGTCGAGGACGTCCACTGGGCCGACGACGGCTCGCGGCGGCTGCTGCGGTTCCTCATGGGCGACCTGCCGGCGGGGACGGTCCTGCTGGTGAGCTACCGGCCCGAAGACGTGCCGGGCGGGCTCCCGCTGGGCCGCGCGCACCGGCCGGCGCCGGGCAGCTCGACCACGCTGGTCCGGGTCGGCCCGCTGGACCCGGACGGCGTGGGGCAGCTGGCCGCGGCCCTGCTCGGCGAGCCCGGCGTGTCCGGCGCCTTCGCGGCCCGGCTGCACGAGCGCACGGCCGGGATCCCCTTCGTCGTCGAGGAAGCCGTGCACGCGCTGCCGTCGCCGGTCACCGACGGGGCGCTGGACAGCGTCGAGGTGCCCGAGCTGCTGCGCGAAGCGACCGTCGACCGGCTCGGGTCGCTGCCGCTCGTGGCGCGGCGGATCGCCGAAGCCGCGGCGGTGCTCGCCGAGCCGGCGCCGGTCGAGCTCCTCACGACGGTCGCGGGGCTGGGCGCGGCGCGCGGGCGGTACGCGCTCGTGCTGGCCCTGGAGCGGGCGGTGCTGGTCGAGGCCGCCGAGTGCCGCTACGGGTTCCGGCACGACTTCGCGCGGCAAGCGGTGTACGGCGCGATCCCCGGGCCGGTGCGCCAGGAACTGCACCGGCGGGCCGTCCGGGTGCTGGCCGGACGGCGTCCGGAGCCGTGGCTGCGGCTGGCCGAGCACAGCCGGAAGGCCGGGAACGCGGCCGACGCGTTGCGCTACGGCGAAGCCGCGGCCGACCGCGCGATGGAGGCCGGCGACCCGGCGACCGCGATCGGGCTGCTGCGCGCGCTGCTCGCCGGCCCGGAGCTCGATCCGTCCGATGTGGACAGACTGGCGGCGAAACTGGCGTCCGTGGCCGCGAACGGCGTCTCGCAGGCCGAGGTCGTCGCCACGCTGGAGGGGCTGCTCTCCGGCGACCGGCTCTCCGGGCGGCTGTCGGCGGAGATCCGGCTGAGCCTCGGGCTGCTCCTGGTCCGGCAGGCCGACGGCCTGGAGGCGGCGCGCGCCGAGATCGAGGTGGCGCTGCCGGGGCTCGGGCACCGGCCGGATCTCGCCGGGCGGGCGATGGCCGTGCTCGCGCAGCCTTGGGTGGGCGCGACGCCGTTGCGCGTGCACCTGCCCTGGCTCGACCGGGTCGACGGACTCATCGCGACCGCGGAAGACGCGCGGCTGCGGCTGACACTGATGGCCAACAATCTCCCGTCCCGCCTGCACATCGGCGACCCGCGCGCGTGGGCGGCGCTCGACGCGGCCCCGGTGAGCGCCGGTTCGGCCGAGGAACAGCGCCAGCTGGCGCGGCTGTACTGCAACGCCGCCGACGCCGGCGCGTGGACCGGGCACCACCGCCGGGCGCGCGGCCTGCTGGAACGCGGGATGCAGCTCGCGGCCGACGCCGGGACGCCGTACGTCGTCAGCACGGCCCGCACGACCGGGGTGCACATCGACTGGCTGAGCGGCGCGTGGGCCGGGCTCGACGAACGCGCGCGGGCGCTGCTGGCGGAGTACCGCGACCTGCTGCCGGTGAGCAGCGAGCTGTCGCTGGTACTGGGCTTGCTCGCCGGCGCGCGCGGGGCCTGGGACCGGGCGGCGGCGTGTTTCGCGGTGACCGGCGTCGACCGGCCGGAGAACGCGTTCACCCCGGTGGTGGTCGCCGCGCACGGCGGGATCGCCGGGATGCTGCTGGCCCAGGACGCCGTCGAAGCGGCGGCCGCGGAAGCCGCGCGCGGCCTGGAACTGGTCCGCACCAAGGGCGTCTGGGCGTGGTCGGGCGAGCTGGTGCCGGTGGCGGTGACGGCGTTCTGCCGGACCGGCCGCGCGGGGGAGGCCCGTGCCGCGCTCGCTGAGCTCGACCGCGAGACCCGCGACCTGGCGGCGCCGATGGCCCGGGCGGTCCTCACCGAAGGGCGCGGGATCGTCGCGGCCCACGACGGCGACGTCGCGGGCGCGGTCGGGGCGTTCGACGAAGCCTGCGCCCGCTACGAGCGCCTCTCGACGCCGTACCCGGCGCTGGTGGCGGCCGAACGCCGGGCGCGCTGCCGGTACGAGGCCGGCGACGTGGCCGCGGCGGGCGAGTTCGGCGACCTGGCCGACGCGTTCGCCGCACTGGGCGCCACCCGCGACGCGGCCCGCTGCCGCCACACGTTCCGCTCGACGGGCGCGACGGCTCCTTCCCGCCGCGGCCGCCGCGGCTACGGCAACGAGCTGTCCCCGCGCGAGCGCGACGTGGCCCGGCTGCTGACCGACGGGCACACGAACCGGGAGATCGCGGAGGTGCTGTTCCTGTCCCGGCGCACGGTCGAGCAGCACGTGGCCAACGTGCTGCGGAAGCTGAAGGTGCGGTCGCGGGGCGAGCTCGTCGGGGTGCGGACGGGGTGAGCGTCAGCGGAGGAGGTGGACGGGCACCAGCGCCCAGACGACCTTCCCGGACGCCGTGGCGCGCACGCCCCAGCCGTGGGAGAGCTCGTCGATCAGCCGCAGCCCGTGCCCGCCGCCGGCGGCGACCCGCTCGATCGCCGGGTCCTCGTCGGACACTTCGACCAGCAGGCCACGACGTTCGCGGGTGACCCGGAGGAGGGACGGGCGCCCGGTGTGGCGGTAGGCGTTGCCGACGAGTTCGTCGACGACCAGGAGCAGCGCCCCCAGCCGTACGTCCCGCGGCTGCCCGAACCCGACGCACTCGGCGACGGCCGACCGCACCCGGCGCGGCAGCGGCCGCGTGGAAAGGTCGAGCGTCAGCTCCGCGGCGGCGGCGACCCGCGTGCTGAGCTCCTCGACGGCCCGGCTCATTTCTTCTTCGACGGTCATCCCGCACCTCCCCGGAGGGTTCGTGGCAGCGTGGCGGCCGGATGGGCCAGTATCGGGGAAGTGACTGAACTGACGGCGGAGACCGTGGTCGATCGGCAGGTGCCACGCACCCCGCAGCTGTCCCCGGACGGCCGGTGGGTCGTGTACGCGGTGGACGGGGGTTTGTGGCTCGTCCCGGCGGACGGCGGTGCCGAGCCGCGGGAGTTCGCGACGGGCCGCGAGCCGCGGTGGGCGGCGGACTCGGCGACGGTCTTCTTCCTGTCGGACCGGGACGAACAGGGGAAGGCGCAGCTGTACCGCGCCGGGACCGACGGCGACGCGGAGCGGCTGACGGACTGGGCCACGGGCGTGAGCGGGTGCGTTCCCGTGCCGGACGCGGCGGCGGTCGTGGTGCTGGCGCCGGCGGAGGACGACCGGCCGGCCGGTCCGCGGGTTCGCAAGGTCACGGCGGGCCCGGGCGCGCGCGTGCCCGCCGGAGGTGGTGCGGGGTCTGGCGAGGACCCGGTGGCGGCCGCTCACCAGCCACCGGTGGCCAGGCCGCGCTGGGACACCGTGGCCCGGCCGGATCGCCTGTGGCTGCTCGACCCGGGCACCGAGACCCCGCGGCCGCTCGCGGACCTCGGCCGCCGGCACGTCGTCGAAGCCGCCGCCCGGCCGGACGGGCGGACCCTCGCCGTCCTCACCTGGTCCGTCGCCGACCGCGAACCCGGGATCTTCGAACCCGGCCTGCACTTCGTCGACCTCCGCACCGGCGCCGTCGAAGACCTGCCCACCCCGGCGCTCGAAGCGACCGGCCTCACCTGGTGGCGAGACGAAACCGGCTGGCGGCTGGTCTACCTCGGTCTCACCCCACCCGGCCTCGTCGGGGGCCATGCCGTCTTCGACGCCGACGGCCGCAACCTCACCGCCGGCCTGGACGGCTGCCCCACCGAACTCGCAGCAGCCGGGGATGGGCCGCCGCTCGTCCTGGTCGCCGAGGGGCTCGACACCACGATCCGGCGGCTCCCGGACTTCACCGAAGTCGCCAACGCCCGGGGCTCGCTCGCCGGCCTGACCGCGAACGGGGCCGGCGAGGTCGCGCTCGTCGCGAGCACCGCGGCCGAACCCGACGCCGTGCACGCCGGGCCGGCCGCGGGGCCGCTCGTCCGCCTGACCACCGCCCTGAAGGGGGACTGGGCCCCGCAGGAACGCCTCGCTTACCGGGCCGAAGACGGCCTGGAACTCGACGGCCTGCTCCTCCTCCCGCCCGGAACCACCCGCTCGGACGGCCCGTTCCCGCTCGTCACCCTGATCCACGGCGGCCCGCACGACCGCTACGCCGACCGCTTCCACCTCGGCTGGTACCCCTCCGGCCAATGGCTCGCGGCCGCCGGCTTCGCGGTCTTCCAGCCCAACGGCCGCGGTGGGCTCGGGCACGGGGACGCCTTCGCCCGCAGCGTCGCCGGCGAAGTCGGCGGGGCGGAGTTCACCGACGTCCTCGCCGGCATCGACCTCCTCGTCGAAGCGGGTGTCGCCGACGAGGACCGGCTCGGGATCGGCGGCTGGAGCCACGGTGGGTTCGTGGCGGCCTGGGCCGTCACGCAGACCGACCGCTTCAAGGCCGCCGTGGTCGGCGCGGGGGTGATCGACTGGCCGCTGCTGGCCGCCACCGGCGAGCACACCCGGTTCGAGGCCGCGCTCGGCGGGCTCGCGAACAGCCCGATCACCCACGCCCACCGGATCCGCACGCCCGTGCTGATCCTGCACGGCGAGGGCGACCCGAACGTGCCGCTCTCCCAGGCCGAACTCCTGCACCGCGCGCTGCACGACCGGGAGCACGAGTTCGTCGTCTACCCGCGGGAAGGCCACTCGATCCGCGAACGCGACCACCGGATCGACGTCCTGAACCGCACCCGCGCGTGGTTCTCACACCTGCTCGCCTAGCTTGAACTCCGCCTCCCCGGTGGTGAAGGAGAACCCGTCCGCGCCGATGGTGACGTCGGCTTCGCGCGGCTCGGACCGGGCGACGACCGGCTGGACCGCCCCGTCGAGGTCCAGCACCACCGACGCGTCGGTGTACCAGCTCGGCACCACCGGGTTGCCCCACCAGTCGCGGCGCTGGTTGTCGTGGACGTCCCAGGTGATCACCGGGTTGTCCGGGTCGCCGGTGTAGTAGTCGTGCGTGTAGATCTCGATGCGGTGCCCGTCGGGGTCGCGCACGTACAGGTAGAACGCGTTCGACACGCCGTGGCGGCCCGGGCCGCGCTCGATCATCCCGGACTTGCGCAGCGCGCCCAGGTGGTCGCAGATGTGCAGGATCTGGTGCCGCTCGTGCGACGCGAACGCGATGTGGTGCAGCCGCGGGCCGTCGCCGCCGGTCAGTGCGACGTCGTGGACCGTCGGCTTGCGGAACAGCCAGGCCGCGTACACCGTGCCCTCGTCGTCCTGGATGTCCTCCGACACGCGGAAACCCAGGCCTTCGTAGTACTTCCGGGCGGCCGGCACGTCCGGCGTGTCCAGGTTGAAGTGGTCCAATCGCGACAGTGCGCCGGCGCCGTGGACGTCGTAGCGCTGGGTGAACCGCTCGACGTGCTCGGCCTCGTGGAAGAACTCCACCGGGAACCCGAGCGGATCGGTGATCCGCACCGCTTCGCCGATGCCGCGCGTGGCACCCGCCGGGCGCCGCTCCACCCGGACGCCGAGCGCCCGGTAGTACTCCTCGGCGAGGTCGAGGTCGCCGGGCGTGCGCACCCGGTAGGCCAGCACACCCAGCGCGGCCGTGGATCCCTTGCGCAGCACCAGGGAATGGTGCAGGTACTCCTCGAACGCCCGCAGGTAGAGCGCGTCGGCGTCTTCGTGGGTGACGACGAGGCCGAGCACGTCGACGTAGAACGCGCGTGAGGCCGCCAGATCGGTGACGACGAGCTCGGCGTACGCGCAGCGGATGACGTCCGGCGGCGTGGCGGTCATGACTGTCCCTCCTGGACGGTGCCGAAGCGGGCGGTGTGCACCGGCCCGAGCGAGACGTGGATCGCCTGCTGGTGGGTGTAGAAGTCGAGCGAGCGGTAGCCGCCTTCGTGGCCGAGGCCGGACGCCTTGACCCCGCCGAACGGCGTCCGCAGGTCGCGGACGTTGTGCGAGTTCAGCCAGACCATCCCGGCCTCGACCGACTGCGCGAAGGTGTGCGCGCGCTCCAGGTCCGACGTCCAGAGGTAGGCGGCGAGCCCGTACTTGACGTCGTTGGCGAGTGCCAGTGCCTCGGCTTCGGTGTCGAACGGCGTCAGCGCGACCACCGGCCCGAAGATCTCCTCCTGGAAGATCCGCGCGGTGGAGGGGACGTCGGCGAACACCGTCGGGGCCACGTAGTTCCCGCTGTCCAACCCGGACGGACGGCCGCCGCCCGCGAGGAGCCGGCCCTCGGACTTGCCCAGCTCGACGTAGCTCATCACCTTGGCGTAGTGCTCGGGGTGCACGAGCGCGCCGACCTCGGTGGCCGGGTCGTGCGGATCGCCGACGACGATGTTCGCCGCCCGCGCGGCGTACCGCGTGCAGAACTCCTCGTAGATCGGCCGCTCGACGAGGATCCGGCTGCCCGCGGTGCAGCGTTCGCCGTTGAGGGAGAACACGCCGAAGAGCGTCGAGTCGATCGCGGCGTCGAGGTCGGCGTCGGCGAACACGATGGCCGGGGACTTGCCGCCCAGCTCCATCGACATGCCCTTGAGGTGGGCCGCGCAGTTGCGGTAGATCGTCTGCCCGGTCGTGGTTTCGCCGGTGAACGAGATCAGCGGGACTCCCCTGTGCTTGACCAGTGCGTCACCCGCCTCCTCGCCGAAGCCGTTGACCAGGTTGAAGACCCCGGCCGGCAGTCCCGCGTCGGCGAAGATCTTCGCCCACAGGCTGGCCGAGAGCGGCGTGAACTCGGCCGGCTTGAGCACGACCGTGCAGCCCGATGCCAGCGCCGGCGCGAGCTTCCAGCTCTCCAGCATGAACGGGGTGTTCCACGGCGTGATCAGCCCGGCGACCCCGACCGGCTTGCGGTGCACGTAGTTCACCTGCCGCCCGGGCACCTGGTAGGTGTCGTCGGCCTGGGCGACGACGAGGTCGGCGAAGAACCGGAAGTTCTCGGCCGCGCGCTGCGCCTGCCCGAGCGCCTGGGTGATCGGCAGGCCGGTGTCGAACGTCTCCAGCTCGGCCAGCCGCTTGTCCTGCGCTTCGACGGCGTCGGCGATCTTGTTCAGGATCCGCGCGCGGGCCCGGGGGAGCAGCCGCGGCCACGGGCCTTCGGTGAACGCCCTGCGCGCCGCGGCGACCGCCCGGTCGACGTCTTCGGCCTGGCCCGCGGCGGCGGTCACGTACGGGGTGTTGGACACCGGGTCGAGCACGTCGAACGTCTTGCCCGACACGCTGTCGACGAGCTCACCGCCGATGTAGTGCTTGAGCTCGCCCGGCAGTCCCTCCGGGACGTAGTGGGTCATGCCTTCCCTCCCACGGTGAAGCCTTCGGCGGGGCTGAGGTACTGGGCGCCTTCGGCCATGAAGTCCTTGATCCGGGCGATGCCGGACTCGGTCGGTGTGATCAGCGGTGGCCGCACGTGCCCGGACGCGATCAGCCCGCGCTGCTCGAGCACCCACTTCCCGGGCGCCGGGTTGGTTTCGACGAACAGCAGGTCGACCAGCGGGTGCAGGCCGTAGTGGATCTCGCGGGCGCGCTCGTGGTCGCCGGACTGCCAGGCGGTGTACATCTCCGCGCACGCGGCCGGGGCGATGTTGGCCGTCGCGCTGACGAACCCGGCGCCGCCGAGGGCCAGCAGCGGCAGGCACAGCAGCTCGATCCCGGACCACACCAGCAGGCTCCGGCCGCACAGGTGCAGCACGCGGGAGAAGTGCTCGAAGTCCTTCGTCGTCTCCTTGATCCCGACGAAGTTTTCGCACGAGCGGAACAGCCGCGCGACCGTCTCCGGCGCGAGGTCGACCGCGGTGCGGCTCGGCACGTTGTAGGCGACGATCGGCAGGTCCGGGAACTCGCCGCAGACCGTGCGGTACCAGACGAACAGCGCGTCCTGCGTCGGCCGCGCGTAGTACGGCGTGATGACCAGCGCGGCGTCGATCCCGGCGTCCTGGGCGGCCGCCGTCAGCTCCAGGGTCTCGTCGAGCTTCGCCGAGCCGGTGCCGGGCACGAACGGCACGCGGTCGCCGACCGCGGCGGCCACCGTGCGGATCGCTTCGGCGCGTTCGGCGACGGTCTGGGAGCCGGGTTCGCCGGTGGAGCCGCCGATCGAGATGCCGTGCGAGCCCGAGGCGAGCTGCCAGCGCACGAGGTTCTCGAGGCCGGCGTGGTCGACGGCTCCCTCGGCGGTGAACGGCGTCATCAGCGGCGCGATCGACCCGCGGATGGCCTGGGGGTCGGAGCGGAAGCGCATGGGTTTCCCTTCTTGCGTCAGTGGCGGCGGTGGGCGAGGAACGCGTCCAGGGTGGCCAGCCGGTGGGCGCGGACGGCCTGCTCGACGTCGGCGGCGGGGGCGCCGCTTTCGAGCAGGCCGAGGATGGTTTCGTGCTCGGCGACCGACTCGCGGGCCCGGCCGGGCACGAAGCTGAATGTCGAGGTGCGCAGGCCGCTCAGCCGGTCCCAGCCGCGCCGGACCAGGTCGAGGACCTGCGGGTTGGGGCAGGCGCCGAACAGCACGGCGTGGAAGTCGCGGTTGAGGCCGGTGAACCGGGCCGGTTCGAAGTGCCCGAGGCAGTCCGCCAGCTCGGCGTTCAGCGCCCGGGCCTCGGCCAGCGCGCCGGGCGGGAGCACGGGCGCGGCGAGCGCGGCGGCGTAGCCCTCGACCAGCGCGAGGGTCTGCATCGTGTGCTGGTACTCGCTTTCGTCGACCATCGCGACCTGCGCGCCGACGTTGCGCTCGAAGGTCACCAGCCCTTCGGCTTCCAGCAGCCGGATCGCTTCGCGGATCGGGACGACGCTGACGCCGAGCTCCTGGGCGAGCTGGCCGAGGACGAGGCGGTAGCCGGGGGAGAAGGTGCCGTCGGCGATCCGGGCCTTGATCCACTCGTACGCGATCCGCGACTTGCTCATCGCGGTGCCGTTCACCGTTTCGCGAGCCATGCGGCGTACCTCCCGCGCCAGTGCCCGTCCATCGGGTAGAGCCCCTCGACGCGCTCGCCCGCGGCGACCTGCTCGGCGATGAACGTCTCCTGCAGCTCCTGCTCGATCGCCGCGTCGACGACCACCTCGACCAGGTCCGGCGGGATGACCAGGACACCGTCGCCATCGCCGGCGATGACGTCGCCCGGGCGGACGGCGGCGCCACCGCACGCGATCGCGACGTCGACGTCCCACGGCACGTGCCGCCGGCCGAGCACCGCCGGGTGCGGCCCAGCGTGGTAGGTCGGGATGTCCAAAGCGGACACCGCGGCGAGGTCGCGGACCCCGCCGTCGGTGACGATGCCGGCCGCGCCGCGCACCTGGGCCCGCAGCGCGAGGATGTCGCCGACGGTGCCGGTCCCGCGTTCGCCGCGCGCCTCCACCACGAGGACGTCGCCGGGGCCGAGCGCGTCGATCGCGCGCTTCTGCGCGTTGTACCCGCCGCCGTGGGACTTGAACAGGTCTTCGCGGTAGGGCAGGTACCGCAGGGTGCGTGCGCGGCCGGTCAGCCGGGCGCCGGGCCGGGTCGAGGTGAGCCCGTCGATCGACACCGCGTCGTAGCCGCGCTTGCGCAGCTGGGCGGACAGCGTCGCGGTGGCGACGGACTCGATCTTCGCGCGCAGCTCCGGCGTCAGCTCGAAGCCCGCATCGGCGGTCCCGTACGCGTCCGCGCGCTGCTGCTCGTCGGCGCGGGGGAGGGCACCGAACGGTCCGAAGGGGACGGTGCCCGCGACGATGGGGGTCACGAGCCGTCCGGTGGTGTGCCCGTCGCTGTCGACCTCCACCTCGACGACGTCGCCGGGGATGGCGACCGAAGCACCCGCGGGGGTGCCGGTCAGGACGACGTCGCCGGGTTCGAGGGTGATCAGCTGCGAGAGGTCGGCGACCAGCCGCCCGAAGCCGAACAGCAGGTCGCCGGTGGTGTCCTCCTGGACGAGTTCGCCGTTGAGCCAGGTCCGCAGCCGCAGCGCGGCCGGGTCGACGTCGGCGGCGGGCAGCACCGCGGGACCGAGCGGGGTGAAGCCGTCGCCGCCCTTCGAGCGCAGGTTGCTGCCCTTGTCGGCGTAGCGCAGGTCGTAGACGCCGAAGTCGTTGGCCGCGGTGACGCCGCCGACGTAGGACCAGCCTTCCTCGGGCGTGACGCGGCGGGCGGTGCGGCCGATGACCAGCGCGATCTCGCCTTCGAAGCCCAGCAGCTCGGTGCCCGCCGGGCGTTCGAGCGCGGCTCCGCTCGCCGCCGCGGACGTCGGCGGCTTGAGGAAGTACGACGGCTGCGCCGGCACCCGGCCGCGCTGGGCGGCGCGGGAGCGGTAGTTGAGGTGCAGCGCGATGATCTTGCCGGGCCGCTGCGGGAGGGTCGTCATCCGTGGTCCTGCCTGCCGGTTCGAAGAAGGTATCTTAAATAATATACGATCTGTGGCGCGGGGAAACCCCCCTTTCACCCGCCGTAGTGGAGCCAGACGGACTTCGTCTCGGTGTAGGCGTCGAGCGCCCAGGGGCCCATTTCGCGACCCCAGCCGGAGGCCTTGTAGCCGCCCCACGGCGCCGCCATGTCCGGGATCGGGGGCATGTTGACGAAGACCGCGCCGGCCCGGATGCCGTCGGCGTAGCGCTGCGCTGTGCGGAGGTCGCGGGTCCACACCGTCGCGGCCAGGCCGTACTCGGTGTCGTTGGCGCGGGCGAGCGGTTCGTCGCCGTCGTCGTAGGCCGTCACGGCCAGGACCGGACCGAAGATCTCCTCGCGCATGATCGCCATGTCGTCGCGGACCCCGGCGAACAGCGTCGGGGCGTAGAAGTAGCCGTCGCCGTCGACCGGGTTCCCGCCGGTGACCAGGTCGGCGCCCTGGTCGCGGCCGGTGCTGACCAGGAAGTCGACGTGTTCGCGGTGCTTCTCCGACACCAGCGGCCCGAGCTGCGTGGTCTCCTCGGTGCCCGGCCCGAGCCGCAGGCCTTCCAGACCGCGCGCCAGCTTGTCGACGAACTCCTGCTCCCGCTTGCGGTCGACGTAGAAGCGCGTGTAGGCGGCGCAGACCTGGCCGGTGTTGAGCGTCGCCCCGGCGAGGTTGCCCGCGACGGCGGCGTCGATGTCGGCGTCGGCCGCGATGATGCTCGGGGCCTTCCCGCCGAGCTCGAGGGTGAGCCGCTTGAGGTTGGACGCCGCGCTCGCCGCCGTGATCAGCTTCCCGACCGCGGTGGAGCCGGTGTAGGAGACGTGGTCGACGTCCGGGTGCTCGGTCAGCAGGGCACCGACCGAGCCGTCGCCGGTGACGAGGTTGACCACGCCCGCCGGGATCCCGGCTTCGTGCACCAGCTCGACCAGCCGGATGCTGGTCAGCGGCGTCACCTCGCTGGGCTTGATCACCACCGTGTTGCCGGTCGCCAGCGCCGGCGCGAGCTTCCAGGCGAGGATCATCAGCGGGAAGTTCCACGGCGTGATCAGCGCGTTCACCCCCACCGGCTCGCGGCGGGTGTAGTGCAGGGTGTCGGGGAAGGACACCGGGTTCGTGGTGCCCTGCAGCTTCGTCACCCAGCCCGCGAAGTAGCGGAAGTGCTCCGCCGTGCCGGTCGCGCTCACCTGCCGGGACACCCCGATCGGCTGGCCCTGGTCGAGCGTCTCCAGCCGGGCCAGCTCTTCGTGGTGCCGCTCGACGAGGTCGGCCAGCCGGAACAGCAGCGCGGCGCGCCGGACCGGGAGCAGCCCGGCCCATTCGGGTGCGGTGAGCGCGCGCCGGGCGGCCGCGACGGCGGCGTCGACGTCGGCGCGCGAGGCGGTGCCGACCTCTTCGATGACGCGGCCGGTGGCGGGGTCGCGGGTCGGGAGCACGCCGCCGCCGGCTTCGGTCCACTGTCCGTCGATGCACAGGCGTGTCGCCATCCCGTTGTCCTCCTCGGCCTGGGGTGAGCCGAGTATCGGGCGACCGGGTGCCGCGGGTCTTGTCCGCTCCCGCACGCCCGTTGACCGACCGCGAAGGGATGCCGCGGGTCCACAGGGGCGCGGGCCACGCTGGAGCGCATGGACGTGATCGTGGTGGGCGCCGGCTCGGCCGGTTCGGTGGTGGCGCGGCGGCTGGTGGACGCGGGCGCGGCGGTGACGCTGCTGGAGGCGGGCGGCGAGGACGTCAACCCGGCGATCCACGACCCCGCGCGGGCCGGGGAGCTGTGGCACGGGCCCGAGGACTGGGACCTGTACACCGTGCCGCAGGAGCACGCGGCGAACCGGCGGCTGCACCTGCCGCGGGGCAAGGTCCTCGGCGGGTCGCACGCGCTCAACGCGATGATCTGGGTCCGCGGCGCCCCGGCCGACTACGACGGCTGGGGACTGCCCGGCTGGTACTGGGAAGACGTCGAGCCGGTGTTCGCCCGGCTCGAAAAGGACCTCCTCGACGTCGTCCCGAACGAGCCGCTGCACCCGGTCCAGCGGTCCATCGTGGACGCGTGCCGCGAGACCGGTCTGGCGTTCAACCCGGACTACAACGGCGGAACCCTGGACGGTGTGTCCGTCGAGCAGATCACCTTGCGCGGTGGGCGGCGTTTCAACACCTGGCACGCTTACGGCGCTCCGGTGGCTTCGCGGATGACCGTCCACACGGGAGCGATGGTGCACCGGCTGCGGTTCTCCGGTGCCCGCGTGACCGGTGTCGAAGTCTCCATTGACGGGGTGGCGCGGGAACTCTCGGCCGACCTGGTCGTGCTCGCGGCGGGGGCGCTGGCCTCGCCCGCGATCCTGCTCCGCAGCGGCGTCGGCCCGGCGGGCGAACTGGCGGCGCTCGGCATCGACGTCGTCGCGGACCTGCCCGGGGTGGGGCGCAACCTGCACGATCACCTGCTCTCCCCGGTGATCTTCTCGACGTCCCGCGAAGTCGTGCCGGAACCCGGGCGGCCGGTGACGCAGGTGCACTGGTTCTGGCGCAGCCGGGCCGGGCTCGCGGTGCCGGACACCCAGCCGATCTGCTTCAGCGTGCCGATGTACGAACCGTGGATGTCCGGGCCGCCGACCGGATTTTCGCTGATGGCGGGCATGGTGTCACCGGAGAGCCGCGGGAGCCTGCGGCTGGCCCCGGACGGCTCGCCGCTGATCGACCTCGCGGCGTTGTCGGCGCCGTCGGACTTCGAGAGCCTGGTGGCGTCGGTCGAGCAGTGCCTGGCGGTCGGCGCCGCACCGGCGCTCGCGGACGGGTGGGGCGCCCGGCAGCTGTACCCGGCGCCGGGCGACGACGCCGGTGAGTACGTGCAGCGGACGGCGATCACGTACCACCACCAGGTCGGCACCTGCCGGATGGGCACCGACGCGGCCGCGGTGGTGGACCCGCGGCTGGCGGTGCACGGGCTCGACGGCCTGGTCGTCGCCGACGCGTCGGTGCTGCCCCGGGTGACGACGGGCAACACCAACGCACCGGCGGTCCTCGTCGGCGAGCGGGCCGCGCGCTTCATCCTCGGCGCCGACCTCCCGGGCCGTCGAGCAGGCGGCGGAGCCAGGAGGACCGTGTGGCCAGGGCGGCGCGGGTGACTTCGGCTTCCGGGGCGAAGCGGTCGAAGCCGTGGTGCGCGTCCGCCCAGACGTGCAGCTCCGTCGGGACGCCCGCCCGGGCCAGCCGCTGGGCGTACGCCACGTCTTCGTCGCGGAACAGCTCCGCCCCGCCGACCTCGACGAACGCCGGCGGCAAGCCGCTGAGGTCCGTCATCCGCGCCGGGGCCGCGTAGGGCGACGTCTGGCCGTTCAGCAGGCTGCGCCAGCCGAAGTCGTTGGCCTCCCGCGTCCACACGAGGTCCGGGAGGTCCGCCGACGTCCGGTCGTCGAGCATCGGGCACAGCAGCAGCTGCCCCGCCAAGGCCGGCCCGCCCCGGTCACGCGCGAGCAAGGCCACCCCCGCGCTCAACCCGCCGCCCGCGCTGCCGCCGCCGACGATCAGCCGCTCGAACCCGAACGTCTGCGCGAACCACACCAAGCCCGCGTAGCAGTCCTCCAGCGGCGCCGGGTGCGGGTGCTCCGGCGCGAGCCGGTACTCGACGGTCGCGCAGACGAACCCGAACTCCTCGACCAGCGGCACCAGCCGAGGCAGGTCGGCGAACCGGTCGTCCATCACCATCCCGCCGCCGTGGATGCTGTACAGCCCGGGCGCGTCCGGCCGCGCGTGCCGCGGCCGCAGCACCGTGACGACCACGCCGTCGTCGAGGACGTGGTCCGACCACTCGATGTCCCGGCCGCCGATGGCCTCGTCCGGGGTGGGATTGCGGAACGACGCGCGGACGGCCGCCAGCGTCTCGGCGGACAGTTCCGGAGTCACGGGCCCTCCGGATCGACGGCGTCCTTGTCGGCCCAGAACGGCTCCACCAGCTCGCGCAGGTCCGCCGCACCGATCCGCTCGACGAGCGTGACCGCCGCGAGGTTGTCCTCGAGCTGCCTGACGCTGGTGGCGCCGAACAACGTCGTCGTGGTCGCCGGGTGGGTGAGCGTGAACGCGAGGCACAGCTGGGCCGGCGTCGCCCCGACGCTCTCGGCCACCCTCGCGAGGTCCGCGGCCGAGCCGGCGATCCGCTGCCGGACATCGCCGGGGTCGCGCCCGACCTGGCGCCCGCCCTTCCCGAGCAGCACCCCGCCTTCGAAAACGTCGGACGCCTGGAGCGAGACGCCGAGTTCGCCGAACACCGAAGCGAACGGCGCACCGTCCGGAATGGACCGCCGGGCCACGCTGTACTTCAGCTGCGCGATCGCCGGGCCGGGCACGCCGTCCGCGGCGGCGAAGTCGTGGACCGCCCGGATCGCCGGCGCCGACCAGTTGTTGACGCCCCACTGCCCGATCAGTCCCGCCGAGTGCAGCGCGGCGAGGTCGGTGACGAGGGCGTGCAGATCGGTGTCGTCGCGGCGGAGGTCGCCAAGGATCACCAGATCGGCGTGGGAGACGCCGGCGCGGAAGAAAGCGTTCTCCAGCTGCGCGCGCAGGCTGTGCTCCGGGTAGCCCTCCAGCCAGAGCTTCGCCGAGAGCAGGTAGTCCTCGCGCCGCAGGCCCGCGGCGCGGACCATGGCCGAGAACAGCACGTCGGTGAACACCGGCGGGGCGCCGGGCAGGCCGTACACGCCGACGTCGAACAGGCCGATCCCGGCGTCGACAGCCGTTTGCAGCATCGAGACGGCTTCGCGGAAGTCCATCCGGTCGAACGTGTGCCAGGAGCCGAGGGACAGGACGCCGGTGGCCGGTCCGTCGCGGCCGATGCGGCGTTGGGGGATGCGCACGAAAACCCTCCTAGGGCAGTCGGGGGTCGATGACGGCTTTGAGCTCGCCGAGCCGGGACATCGACTCGACGGCGGCGGACGCGCCGGCCAGCCCGACCGGCGCGCTGAACAGCTCGTTCCAGGGCAGGCGATCGGCGAAGGCGCGGAAGAACTCGACCGAGCGGTGGTAGTCGGCGATGTCGCCGTTGAGCGAGCCGGCGATGGTCAGCTCCTTGCCCATCACCGTGCCCAGCGGCACGGGGGAGGGCGCCGGTCCGGTCGACCCGACGATCGCGACCGTCCCGCGCTGGGCGGCGAAGGCGACCGCCTCCGCGCCGACCGTGGGCCCGCCCGCGAAGTCGAAGACGTGGTCGGCGCCGCGGCCGCCGGTCAGTTCGCGCACCCGCTCGACGCGTTCGTCCGGGGTGGACTCGAC
Source organism: Amycolatopsis sp. NPDC049159 (assembly GCF_040648295.1). Lineage (NCBI taxonomy): Bacteria > Bacillati > Actinomycetota > Actinomycetes > Pseudonocardiales > Pseudonocardiaceae > Amycolatopsis > Amycolatopsis sp. NPDC049159. Next base: position 164,446 of record NZ_JBEZDL010000004.1, on the reverse strand, counting down.
CGGGACCGTCGCGGTGGCCCCGAACCGCTCGGCGACGTCCAGCCGCGACCGCGGTCCGCCGACGGTGATCACCACCCCGGCGCCGCAGAGCCGGGCGACCGCCGTGGCGAACACGCCGAGCGCGCCCGCGCCCTGGACCACGACCGTCGCGTTCGGACGGATGCCGCCGGACCGGGCGACCGCGCGCAGCACGGTCTTCCCCGCGCAGCCGGACATCGACGCCCACGTGTCCTCGACGTCGTCGGGCAGCAGGAGCTTCGCGGCGCCGGGCGTGACGTAGCAATGGCGGGCCAGACCGCCGGTCGCGTAGGGGAACCGGTCGGAACGCTGCAGGAAGCCGTAACCGCGGCGCTCGCAGGCGACCGGCTCACGAAGGATCGTGCAGCCGTGGCACTTCCCGCACGTCGACTCGGACCAGCCGATCCGGTCACCGGGGCGGATTTCCCGGCCGAGGGTGTCGGTGGTACCGGGTCCGGTGGCGACGACTTCGCCGACCATTTCGTGACCCAGCACCATCGGCAGCATGCCGGGGAGACTCATTTCCCCCGACCAGAGGTGGACGTCGGTGCCGCACAACGTGGTGCAGGTGAGCCGGACGAGGGCGGCGCCGGGTTCCGGGTCCGGCGGCAGCGGGAGTTCGCACAGCTCGAGGGGCGCGTGGTGGCCGGTGAGAACGGCGGCCTCCGTGTGGGTGGGCAGAGCCATCTTTTTAGTCTACAGTCGTGGAAGAAAAAGTCCAGGTCCGGGAGGAAACCATGACGGCACAACGGATCCACCCGGCGGACCTGGTGGTTCACGGCGGGGTGGTGCACACCTTCGGCTCCGGCGGCACGGTGGCGGGCGGCCTCGCCGTCCGCAACGGCCGCGTCGCCGCGGTGGGGGAAGACCTCACCGCCCACATCGGACCGGACACCGAAGTGCTGGACCTGGCCGGGCGCACGGTCCTGCCCGGCATCAACGACGCACACCTGCACGCGACCTGGCTCGGCGCCCGCTGGCCGCACCCGCTGCTCGGCGCGCCGCACGAAGAAACCCCGGTGGTCACCGCCGGAGACCGCCGGGCGGCGATCCTGCGCGCCGGCGACGTCTGCGCGGCGCTCGGCATCACCAGCTACACCGAACCCGGGCTCGGCCCCGGCGAAACGGGGTGCTTCTCGGCCGAAGTCCTGGACGAGTACGCGAACCTGCACCGAGAAGGCCGCCTGCGGGCGCGGGTCACCGTGCTGCGCCTGTTCGGTCTCCTGGACGGCGCCAGCTCGCTGCCGGACTTCGCCCGCGGCCTCGGAACCGCGGTGCCGGCCGCGGATCCGGAGTGGCTGGCCGTGCCCGGGGTCAAGATCTTCGCCGACGGCATCCCCCCGATGCGCACCGCGTGGACCCACCACTGCTACGCCGACGGCACCCACGGAACGCTGCTCGTCGACGGGCCCGACGACGGCGAGCGCGCGGCCAACCTGGCCGCGATGATCGCCCTGGCCCACGATGCCGGCCTGGTCGTCGGCGTCCACGCGACCGGCGAGCGCAGCATCGAGGCCGCCCTCGCCCACCTGCGCGACGGCGACCACCTCGTGCACGGCGACCTCGTCACCCCGGCGCAGCTGCGGCGGATGGCCGAGCGCGGTGTCGGGCTGACGACGCAACCCGCGATCGCCACCGCGATGCGGCCGATGGTCGCCACGGCGCTGGGCGAGGACGTGGCCGCGAAGGCGTGGCCGCTGAGCGAGGTCCTCGACCTCGAGGTGCGGCTCACGCTGAGCAGTGACGCGCCGGTCGTGACGCCGGACTGGCGGGTCCACCTCGCGGCCGCGGGGGAGCTACTGGGTGCGCGGGGTGTCACGCCCGAGCTGACCGCACGGCTGTTGCGCTGCTACACCACCGAAGCCGCCGCACAAGACGGATCCGCGGCGTGGAAGGGCACCCTCGAGCCCGGCATGGCCGCCGACTTCTGCGTCCTGGACGAAGATCCTCTGGAAGTCGCACTCGCGGACCTGCCGCCGGTCGCGGTCGGGCTGACCGTGACCGGCGGCCGGATCGTCCACAAGGGATAGTCAGGTGAGCAGCTGGCCGCCGTCCACCGCCAGGCTCACCCCGGTGATGTGCCCGGCGGCGGGCGAGGCCAGGAACACCACGGACGGCACGACGTCGCCGACGGCGGCGATGCGGCCCAGCGGGATCCGGGACTCCCAGGCCGCGCGGGCGGCGGTGTCCGCGGCGAACCCCGCCGTCATCGGCGTGAGCACCGGGCCGGGGGCGACGGCGTTGACGCGGATCCCGTGCGGCGCCAGTTCCAGCGCCGCGGACCGGGTCAGCGCGTCGACCGCCGCCTTGGTCGCTTCATAGTGGCCGAGCCCCGGTGTCGGCTGCCGCGCGCCGATCGACGACACGTTCACGATCGCGCCGCGGGTCCCGGCGGCGACCATGTGGGCGCCCACCGCGCGGGTCATCAGGAACGTGCCCCGGAAGTTGACCCGCAGGCACCGGTCGAAGACCTCGACGGAAAGGTCGGTCACCGGTCCGCCGCCCCCGGCCAGCCCGGCGTTGTTGACCAGCACGTCCATCGGCCCGAACCGGCTCGCGACCAGGGAAACCGCCGCGTCCACCGACGCCGGGTCCGCGATGTCGAGCTCGACGTGCTCCGCCCCGATCGCCCGGGCGACGTCGTGTGCCGCCCGCGCGTCGACGTCGGCGACCACCACCCGGTCACCCGCGGCCAGAAAAGCTTCGGCGGCACCGCGCCCGATTCCGCTCGCGCCGCCGGTCACCACCACGATCCGTGTTTTCATTCTACAATCGTAGATGAAAGATGTGCTGCGGCGAAAGGAAAACCCGTGCTCGGAAGATCCGCCTTCGGTCTCGGCTCCTGGAACACCTGGGACCGGATGGACTTCGGCGACGCCGTCCGGCTGCTCAAGACGGCCGTCGACGCCGGCGTCACGTTGTTCGACGTCGCCCACTACGACTTCGGCCCGCACGCGGAGAACTCGCGGACGGACATCCTCTTCGGGGAGGCCGTGCGCGAGGCCGGGATCGCCCGGGAGGACTACGTGCTGTGCGGCAAGCTCTGGCTTTGGGACTACCCCCGCAGCGGCTTCGCCGGGCAGCTCGAGACGTCGCTGGGCCGCATCGGGACCGACCGCGCGGACCTGGTCGTGGTGGGGGACTACCGGGAGCGCCCGGACATCCCGCGCGTGGTCACGGAGGTCGCGGAGCAGATCCGGGCGGGCCGGATCGGCGGCTGGGGTGTCAACAACTGGCTCGCGGCCGACCTCGGCCAGGCGCTGGAGTTCGCGGACCGTGAAGGCTTGCCGGGCCCGGAGTTCGCGCAGCTGAAGTACTCGATCGCCCGGCGCGCGATGGCCGAGGGCGAGCCCTACCGGAAGCACTTCGACGCCGGACGCCTGGCACTGCAGGCGTCCGACGTCTTCGAAGGCGGTGTGCTGCTGGGCAACGCGGCCCCGGCGCGGAAGATCGGGGCGGACGTCGGGGGCATCCGGCCGTCCATCGTGGAGGCTTCCGCCGAAGTCGCCCGCGTCGCGGCGGACTTCGGCGCGACCCGCGCCCAGCTGGCCCTCGCGTTCTGCCTGGCGTACGAACCGGTGGCGAACGTCCTGTTCGGCGTGAGCCGCGCGGAGCAGCTGACCGACAACCTCGGCGCGCTCCTCCTGGCCCGCGAACACGGCCTGGAGATCCGCACCGCCCTCGCCCACCTCCGCCTCGACCACGACGTCGCCCCCGACGGCTCCTGGTAACACCCCCCGGGGCGTCACTTTCCCTATGAAAGTGACGCCCGGGTCGGGTCAGGGGGTGTCGAGGAAGGTGAGGGCGGCGGTGCGGAAGGGGGCGCCGCGCAGGGCGCCGCCGTGGTCGCCGGGGACCACCAGGAGGTCGCTGCCCGGGACCAGGGGGACGAGGGTCTCGATGCCCTGGCTGACCGGGTCGTCCCGGCCCGCGACGAACCGCGTCGGCACGGTGATGGTGCCGACCCGCGGGGCGAACGGCTCCCGGCGCAGCCCTTCGATGCAGTGCGCGAGCGCCACCGGGTCGCGGCCGGGCGCGGTGATCATCCGGGCAATCGCCGCCGTCAGCGGGTCCGCGGGCAGCCGGCCGCCGCCGGCGAAGGCCAGCGCGGCCTCGACGTCGACCGCGCCGAACGGCTCGTGCGGGCTGATCCCGCCCAGCACCAGCCGCCGGACGGGCAGCAGCGCGGGCAGTTCCCACGCCAGCCGCGCGCCGAGCGAGTAGCCGACGACGTCCACTTCGGACACCGCGCCGACCGCGATGGCGAGCTCTTCGGTGATGGCCTTCGGCGTGGTGTCGGCGGGTGCGGGACTCGAGCCGTGGCCGGGCAGGTCGGGGACCAGCACCGGGCGCCCCGAAGCGATCAGCGCCGACGGCCAGCCCGTGCTGACCCAGTCGGTGTGCCCGTCAGAGGCGAAGCCGTGCAGGAGCAGCACCGGCGGGCCCGCGGGCGGACCGGCGGGGGCGAACCGGCGCACGGCGAGGGAGGTGACGGTCAAGGAGATCCCTTCTCAAGAGGAACGGCGGAGGCGCTGCAGCTCGCCGAGCGTGCGGGCGCGGGCGTCGACGGCGATCCGCAGCGCGGAGCCGACGAGGTTGAGCAGGAGCACGCAGAGCATGATCGTCACGCCGGGCACGATGACCAGCCACGGCGCGACCACCAGGTACGACCGGCCCTCGGCGATCATGTTGCCCCAGGTCGGGGTGGGCGGGGCGATGCCGAGGCCGAGGAAGCTCATCGCCCCGTCGACCAGCATCGCGGCCGCGGCGAGGATGACGACCTGGACCAGTGCCAGCGGCAGCACGTTGGGGAACACGTGCACCAGCAGGATCTTGCCGCGGCTCATCCCGGACACCCGCGCCGCGCCGATGTACTGGCGCCCGGCGATCCCGAGCACGCGGCTGCGGATGACGCGGGCGGTGAACGGCGTGAAGATCACCGTCAGCGCGATCAGCTCGGTCCAGATGCTCGCCCCGAGCGCGATGGCCAGCGCCATCGCGAGGATGATCGCCGGGAAGGACATCCACGCGTCCATCAGCCGCATCAGCACCGCGTCCGCGGCCCGGTAGAAGCCGCTGACCAGGCCGATCACCATGCCGGAGAACGCCGCGCAGAGCGTGATCAAGGCGGACAGGCCCAGCGACGCGCGGCCGCCGGACACCAGCCGGGCGAGGACGTCCCGGCCGAACGAATCGGTGCCCAGCGGGTGCGCGCCCGACGGCGGGAGCAGCCGGTGCACCGGGTCGGTCGCGCTGACGCTCGGCAGGAAGAACGGCAGCACGACCACGGCCAGCACGATCAGGCCGAGCAGCACCGAGCTGATCACCAGGGTCCGGTTGCGCCGGAACGCGCGGGCCGCCCGCCGGGGCGGGGGAGTGTCCACAGCGGACGCCGGTTCGGCGACGGCGAGGCTCATGCGCGCACCTCGCTGGCGCTCGGTGCCGCCTGAGCCGGAAGCGCAGTGTTGGATGATTCGCTCGCAGGCTCGCTCATGCGACACGCACCTTCGGGTCGAGCAGCGCGTACGACAGGTCGACCAGGAGGTTGACCACGACGAACAGCACCGCGACGAACAACGTCACGCCCTGGATGAGCGGGAAGTCGCGAGTGGACACCGCACCCATCAGCAGGTGGCCGAGCCCCGGCACGACGAAGATCGACTCGATGATCACGATCCCGCCGACCAGCATGGCGAAGTTGCTGCCCAGCTGCGTCACCAGTGGCATCAGGGCGTTCGGCAGAACGTGCTTCAGCAGCACCCGCCGTTCGGGCAGGCCCTTGACGCGCGCGGTGCGCAGGTAGGCCAGCGGCAGCTCGCCGAGCACGCTCTCGCGCAGGGTGAGCACGAACAGCGCCGTCTGCCCGATGACGAGCACGGTCACCGGCAGCACCAGCGCGGGCACCGCGGCCACCGGGTCGGTCAGCAGGTCGTGGTAGCCGCTGGACGGGAACCACCGCAGCGTCACCGAGAACACCAGCACGAGCACCAGCGAGATCCAGAAGTCCGGCATCGCCATGCCGAGCGAGGACAGCCGGTCGAGGCCGCGGGCGACCGGGTTGCGCGGCGACACCGCCTGCCACGCCGTGATCGCGACGGACAGGAAGAAGCTGATCACCGTGGACAGCACGGCCAGCGTCAGCGTCGGCACGATGTGCGCGGCGACGACGTCCAGCACCGGCTGGTGGTAGGTGATCGACGTCCCGAAGTCGCCGCGCAGCACGTGCCCGGCCCAGCTCAGGTACTGCTGCCAGAGCGAGCCGTCCAGGCCCATGCTCGAGCGCAGCGCGGCGACGTCGGCCGGGCGCGCGGTGGGGCCGAGGATCGCCTGTGCCGGGTCGCCCGGGATCAGCCGGATGACGAAGAACATCATCGTGCCGACGATGACCAGGATGATCAGCAGGTCGCGCAGCCGGCGCAGCAGCAGCCCGGTCATGCGGCCAGCCAGGAGTTCCAGAAGACCCGGTAGAAGTCGCCGTAGCCCTTGAGCCGCGGGGTGTAGGCGGCGTACAGCCGGGACTGGCTCAGCGTGATGACCGACAGCTGCTTCCAGGTGAACGCCTGGAGCTTGTCGATGACGGCCTTCGCCTGCTCGGGCGTCGTCGAGGCGTTGAACTCGGCCATCAGCCCGTCGAGCTCGGGCGACGACGAGCCGTTGAGCGTGCCGAGGGTGAGCGCGGGCATCTGGGCGGGCGAGGTCAGCGACGAGTCGAAGAACAACGTCGTGATGTCCCAGCCGCCCGGGTCCTTGGTCAGCGTGCCGAGCATGGTCGCGAAGTCGAACGTGTCGATCTTGGTCTGCAGCCCGATCTTCCCGAGCGCGTCCTGGATGAGCACGGCCCACTTCCCGAATTCGGGGTAGGAGTTGGTGGTGACGATGTGGATCGTCGCCCCGGCGGTGACGCCGGCCTCGGCGAGCAGCTCCTTCGCGCGCGCCGGATCGTGCTGCCGGTAGACGTCGTTCCCGGCGGCCGAGTAGGACGCCTTGTTGTCCGGCGAGGCGAACGCGCCCGTCTCGATGGTGAGGTCCTTGCTGCCGCCGGTCGCCGCGTTGATCGCGGGCTTGTCCAGCAGCAGGTTCAGCGCCTGGCGGGCCCGCGGGTCGGCGAACTTCGAACCGGGGTTGAAGTTGGGGATGACGACGTTCTCGTTGCCGCCCGGCAGGTTGTGCACGACCAGGTTCGGGTTGGCCTTGAGCTGCTCGTACTGGTCGTTGGCCGGCATCGCGTGGTCCCACTGGCCGGTCTGCAGGCCGTTGACCAGCGCGTCCTGGTCGCCGACGACCTTGTAGGTGACGGTGTCGAGGTAGGCGTGCTTCGCGCCGGCCTGCCCGCCCCAGTCCTCTTCGGACCGCGACTTGTAGCCGTCGTAGCGTTCCAGCACCAGCTGCTGGCCGATGTCCCAGCTCTTCAGCTTGTACGGGCCGGTGCCGATCGCCTTGTCCTGGCCGAACCCGGTGGCGGGCAGGCCGGCGAGGTTCTTCGCCTCGTAGATCTCGGTGCCCGCGCCGGCCAGCTCGTCGATCAGCGGGTAGCGCGGCCGCTTGAGCTTGATCGTCACCGTCGCCGGGTCGGGCGCGGTGATCGCGTCGATGTCCGGGGTGACGAGCTGCCCGGTGCGGTGGCTCTTCTGCCAGCGCTGCAGGCTCGCGACGACGTCGTTCGCCGTCAGCGGGCTGCCGTCCTGGAAGGTGACGCCTTGGCGCAGCTTGAAGGTGTAGGCGAGCCGGTCCGGGCTGGTGGTGAAGGTGTCGACGAGCATCGGCCGGGCGACGAAGTGCTGGTCCACTTCGAACAGCTTCTCGTACAGCATGTTGCCGATCTGCGCGGTCACCTGGCCGGGGTTGGCGACCATGTCGAGCGACTGCGGATCGGTGGGGACGGCGACGGTGAGGTTGCCGCCGCGGACCGGTGGTCCGGCGGCGGCCGTCGTGGTGCCGGCGCCGCCCATGCAGCCGGCGAGCAGCGTGGCCGCGGCGGCGAGGGCGGCGAGCAGAGGAGTTCTCTTCATGGGCGCGTCGATCCTGTGTGGGGGAGGGCGGGCAGGTCGGGGTTGGCGGCGAGCAGCCGCCGGGTGTAGTCGTGCCGCGGGGAAAGCCGGATCTCGTCGGGGGTCCCGGTTTCGATCAGCTCGCCGCGGTACATCACGCCGACGCGGTCGGCGACCGACAGCACGAGGCTGAGGTTGTGGGTGATGAACAGCAGGCTCAGCGTGCGGGTGCGGCGCAGGTCCAGCAGCAGGTTCAGCACCTGGCCCTGCACCGAGACGTCGAGCGCCGACGTCGGCTCGTCGGCGACGATCAGCTCGGGCCCGGCGGCGATCGCCCGCGCGATGGAGACGCGCTGGCGCTGCCCGCCGGAAAGCTGCGACGGCAGTTTCCCGGCGGAGTCCTTCGGCAGGCCGACTTCGTCGATCAGGCCGGCCACCCGCCGGTCCAGCTCGGCGCCGCGCAGCGGGGTGAGTTCCTTCAGCGGCTCGGCGATGATCCGCGCGGCGGTGTGGCGGGGGTCCAGGGAGCTCTGCGGGTCCTGGAAGATGAGCTGGACGCGACGGCGGAACGCGCGTTCTTCGCCGATCAGGCCGCCGGGCGTGATCCCGTGCGCGCCGAAGGCGATGGTCCCCGACACCGGTGGTTCGAGGGCGGTCACGAGCCGGCCGAGCGTCGACTTGCCGGAGCCGGATTCGCCGACCAAGCCGAAGAACTCGCCCGGGGCGAGCTCGAGGGAGACGTCGCGGACGGCCTCGACCCGCTGTCCTTTTCGGCCGTACACTTTGGACACCGCGGTGATGGTGAGCGGCGGTCCTTCGTGCTCCCGCTCGGGACGCGGTTTGAGGGCCGGGGTTTCGACGGCGTCGGTCGCCTCGCCCGCCATCGCCGACGCGAGCCGGGCGGGGGAGATGGTCGGGAAGCCGTCGCGGCGGCTGACGCCGAGCTGCGGGACGCACCCGAGCAGCGCCCGGGTGTACGGGTGCTTCGGCCGGGTCAGGACCTCGTCGCGCGAGCCGGTTTCGACCAGGCGGCCGCGGTACATCACCGCGATCCGGTCGGCGACCTGCGCGGCGACCCCCATGTCGTGGGTGATGAACACGCACGCCGTGCCGTGGTCGCGGCGCACCCGGTCGAAGAGCGTGAGGATCTCCGCCTGCGTGGTGACGTCGAGGGCGGTGGTCGGCTCGTCGGCGATGAGCAGGTCGGGGTCGGCCATCAGGGCCAGCGCGATCATCACGCGCTGCTGCATGCCGCCGGACATCTGGTGCGGGTACAGCCGCAGGATCCGGTCGGTGTCGGTGAGCCCGACCTCGGTCAGCAGCCGCCGGGCCTTGGCTTCGGCGCGCTTGCGCAGCGGGCTGCCGCGGCGGGCGGCCTGCCCGGGCAGCGACCCGGGTTCGCGGTAGGCCTCGGCCAGCTGCCCGCCGACGCGGCGGCTCGGGTTGAGGGAGTCGAGGGCCTCCTGGAAGATCATGCCGATCCGCGGGCCGCGGTAGGCGCGCATCGCGTCGGCGGGCAGCTTCGTGACGTCCACGCCGTCGACCGCGATCTCGCCGCGGGTGCGGACGGGGGCGACGAACTCGAGCAGGCGGATGATCGACAGGGCGGTCACGGTCTTGCCGCTGCCGGACTCGCCGACCACGCAGAGCGTCCGCCCCCGCCCGAGATCGAGGGAGAGCTCCCGCACGAGTTCGCGCTCGGTGTCGTCGGTGACGACGCCGACGGTGAGCTCCCGGATTTCGAGCAGCGTCATGGATTCCCCTTCCTCGCGCCCGCCACGAGCGGGCGGGCCGGACTGCCGGGCACCGGCAGGGGTAGTTCTACGCATGTTGACACCGGTGCCATGCGGTGTCAATGGTTTTATTCTACAAACGTAGGAAGTTGAAACATCACGGCTTTTTGTTGCTGTACGGGGAAAACTCGGCACTGGACTCTTTTATCTACGGATGTAGAGTGTCCGCGTCGAACAAAAGGAGGACGACGTGACGACCAGACCCGCCACGCCCGAACGGATCGTGGACATCGCGGTCGGCTACATGGCCGCCCAGCAGCTCTTCGCCGCCAACCGCATCGGCCTGTTCCCCGCGCTGGCCGCCGGCCCGCTCACCGCGGGGGAGCTGGCCGAGCGCACCGGACGGCCCGAGAAGACCGTCCGGATCCTCGGGGACGCCCTCGCCGCACTCGGCCTGCTGTCCCGCGTGGACGGTCGGTACGGGCTGACGCCCGACACCGCCGCGTACCTCGGGGGAGAAGGTCTGGACCTCGCGCCGTTCCTGACCTTCCTCGAGACGATCAGCTACCCGCACTGGCAGCAGTTCCCGCACACCACTGACACCGGCGAACCCGGCGAGCTCGACCTCGGCGGCGACCGCTGGGGCACCTTCCTCGGCGGCGTCATGGCGTATAACGCCCTACACGCCCGGATGCTGGCGGGCGAATTCGACTTCACCGGCTGCAAGAACCTCCTGGACCTGGGCGGGCTCTCGGCCGAGTTCGCCCTGCAGGCCCTGCGGGCGAACGACGTGCTGCGGGCGACGTTCGTCTACGACCCGCGGTCGGTCCCGTCGGTCACCGAAGCCGTCGCGGAGTTCGCAGACCGCACCACCGTCGTCGGCGCGCCGACCCCCGAGGCCGAGCCCGCGGGCGAGTTCGACCTGGTGATGGTGAACCACGTCGTCCACCGGTTCTCCGCCGAGGAGAACCAGGCGATCCTGCGCCACGCCCGGGCCGCGGCGGCACCGGGTGCGCGGTTGCTGCTGCTGGACTTCTTCCTGGACGACGACCCGTCGCCGCGAGCGCTCGACGCGCTGCACGCGGGGGAGTACCTGGTCATCGACGGCACCGTGGTGTACCCCGAGGCCGACGTCCGCGGCTGGCTGGCCGACGCCGGCTGGCGCCCGGTGGACCGGCTGACGCTGCCGGGCTCGCCGGGGGTGCTCGTCGCGGAGGCGGTGTGAGCACCGGCCTGGACCCGGCCGTGCGGGACCTGCTGGACCAGGCCGCGTCGGCGCCGGTGCCCGACCGCCCGCCGACGGCGGTGGAGCTGCGGGCGGCGTTCGCGGCCACCCGGCCGAAGCCGGGTCCGGCGGCGGCGGTCGCGTCGGTGACCGACCACTGCGTGCCCGGCCCGGGCGGTGTTCTGCGGGTCCGCGTGTACCTGCCGGAAGCGGACGGCCCGGTGCCGGCGTTCGTGTGGATCCACGGCGGCGGCTGGACGATCGGCTCGATCGACGAGAACGAGGTGGCCTCACGCGCGGTGTGCGCGGCGGCGTCGGTCGCGGTGGTGGCGGTCGAGTACCGCCTCGCGCCGGAGGACCCGTACCCGGCCGCGCCGTCGGACTGCTACGCGGTGCTGGAATGGCTGGCCGCGGGCGGCGCCGGGCCCGCGGTCTCGCCGTCCCGGCTCGCGGTCGGCGGGGAGAGTGCCGGCGGCAACCTGTCCACCGTGGTCTCGCTGATGTCCCGCGACCGCGGCGGCCCGCCGATCGCCGCGCAGGTGCTGATCTGCCCGGTGTTCGGCCACCCGGACGACGGCCACGCGTCCTATGTGGACTTCGCGACCGGCTACGGCATGACGGCGGACGCGATGCGGTTCTTCTTCGCCCAGTACGCCCCTACCGGGGCGGACGACCCGTACGTGCTGCCTTCGCGGTCGCGGGACCTGTCGGGCCTGCCCCCGGCGCTGGTGCTGACGGCGGAGTACGACGTCCTGCGCGACGAAGGGGAGGCGTTCGCGCGGCAGCTGGCCGAGGCCGGGGTGGCGGTGGACGTGCACCGGTACGAGGGCCAGATCCACGGGTTCTACGGGCTGTACACGGACCTGCCGGCGTCGGCGCGGTCGCACGCCGAGGTGGCGGCGTACCTGAAGGGGATCTTCGCCTGAGGGTCAGGGGCGGGTGAGGCGGTCCAGGAGGGACTCCAGGTGCCGGTGCTGGAGGTCGATCGTGGAGAACTCACCCGCCACCAGGCTCATCACGTTGGCGCCGGCGTTGAGCAGGACGATCTCGTCGACGATCTGTTCGTCGGGCGTCCCGGTGACGACGTCGCCGTCTTCGCGGCCCTCGGTGAGGAAGCGGTGGAGCAGCCCGCGCCACTCGCGGACGTGCTCGAGGTACTTGTCGTGCATGGTCCGGTTGTCCAGCGACATCTGCCAGAAGATCATGAGCACCCGCCCGGCGGTGATCCGCTCGTCGTCGATCGGCATGGACGACACGCAGAGCTCCCGCAGCGCGGTGATCCCCCGGAGCCCGTCGAGCTCGACGTACTGCCGCATCATGTCGAGGGCCCGCTCGTAGGTGGCCGCGATGATGTCTTCCTTGCTGGGGAAGTACAGCTTGAGCGCCCCGTTGGCGAACCCGGCGGCGGCGGCGATCTCCCGCATGGTGGCGGCTTCGATCCCGCCGCGCACGATGAGGTCCCAGGTGACGTCGACGATGTCGCTGCGCCGCTGGTCGTGGTCGATGATCTTGGGCACCCGGCACCTCCCGCACTGGTTTCTCTACCAGTGTAGGAGAAAGTACCGGCGAGTACAGCACGGGGTGCTCGCGCCGGCTGCGGACGTCATGAACGGGTCGTCCATGACGCCAGGCGCGGTGAACGGCCCTTTCATGACATCCGGGCGGCGCGGGGTCAGCGCTGGAACACGCGCCGCCCGGCGAACCACGTCTCCACGACCTGCGTCTCCGCCACCCGGGAGGTCCGGAAGGGATCCCGGTCCAGCACCACGAAGTCGGCCGAGCGCCCCGGCGTCAACGCGCCTGTGACGTCGTCCAGCCCGCACGCCCGGGCCCCGCCCAGGGTGAAGACCTCGATCGCCTCCGCCAGGGTGATCGCCTGTTCCGGCCACAGCGCCCCCGGGCGGCGGCCGAACGGGTCCTGCCGCGAAACCAGGCCCGCGATCCCCTCCCACGCGTTCGGCGACTCGCTCACCGGCCAGTCCGACCCGCCCGCGACCAGCGCGCCGCTGTCGAGCAACGCCCGGTTCGGCTGCATGTGCGAAGCTCGCGACGCCGGCAGCACCTCGGCGATCGCCGACGGGATCACCCCCGGCACCCACAGGAACGGCGAAATGTCCGCCGCGACCCCCAGCTCGGCGAACCGCGGCAGGTCGTCGGGGTGCACGAACTGCCCGTGCGCCACCTGGAACCGGGTGTCCGCGAACCCCGCGGCGCGCACCTCCTCGACGGCGTCCAGGAACTGCCGCACCGAGGCGTCGCCCGTGCAGTGGACCTTCGCCGAGAAGCCCGCCGCGGCGGCCGTCAGCAGCCACTCGGTGAGTTCCGACGGCGGCATCGTCGTCGAACCGCGGAAGCAGCCGCCGTGCGTTTCGTCCGGCAGGTACGGCTCGAGGAACGCCGCCGTGCGGGTCGGGGGGACGCCGTCGAGGAAGATCTTCACGAAGTCCGGGCGATGGTGCGGGCTGCGGAACGAATCCGCCACCTCCAGCAGCGGCGCCCCGACCGGGTCGAAGCCGAAGATCGGGTCGTTGACCAGCAACGACGACACCACCCACGCGTCCAGTTCGCCGGCGAGATCCAGCGACTGCAGGGCGCCCAGGATGTCGGTCGAGACGCCGGCGTCCTGGAACGCCGTGACGCCGAAGCCGTGCAGGACCTCGATCGCCCGCTGGGACGCGCGGCGGTGCTGCCCGGCCGTCAGGCCGCCGGTCACCCGCTCGACCAGGACCCCGGCCGCCTCCAGCAGGAGCCCGCTGGGGACGTCGCCGTCGCGGACGATCACGCCGCCGGGCGGGTCGGGGGTGGCCGCCGTGATGCCGGCCAGCTCGAGGGCCCGGCTGCTCACCCAGCGGTTGTGCCTGCTGTCGTCCGAAAGCGACACCGGGCGCCCGCCCGCGGCGTCGTCCAGCGCCCGCCGCGCGGCCGGCGTGGACAACGTCGAGACCAAAGTGGACGCCCACGCGCCGCCGGTCAGCCACTCGTCCGGGCCCAGCGTCCCGGCCCGCTCGCGGACCAGGCCGAGGATCTCGTCGAGGCCCGCGTCCGCGCCGAAGGTCAGCTCGAACAGCTCGGCGCGTCCGGCCATCGCGTGGTGGTTGTGCACGTCGACCAGGCCCGGGAGGACGAACGCGCCGCCGAGGTCGAGCACTTCGGTCTTCGGGCCGCGCTCGGCGTCCTCGAGTGCGACGATCTTCCCGCCGGACACCGCGAGCGCGGACGCCCACGGCCGCGCGGTGTCCACTGTGTACACCAGGGCGTTCGTCAGTACCAGGTCGGCGGCCACGGCTCAGCCCTCCGCCGGGTCCAGGCCGTCCGGGTGGACGGTGGTGCTCAGCAGCCGCCCGTACGCGCCGAAGGTGAAGTGCGTCGGGTGCTCGCCGGAGCCGTCGAGCCCGAAGAGGACGCCGTGGGAGCGCAGGCGGCGGGCGTCGCGGTGGTCGGCGACGGTGACCGACGCGCACGGGATGACCTTCTCCCGCCAGGCGAACACGTGGATCCCGGGCCGGATCCGGTACACGGTGTTCTCGTCGGTGTCGGCGAGCCCGCGCTCGGGGCCGGCCAGGCACTGCCAGGTGTACCAGTGCGGGCTGAGGTAGACGTGCTCGTAGGCGTGCTCACGGCTGTAGACCCACACCACCCGGCGCCCGATCAGGGTCGTGCTCGGCGCCATAGCCTCGCCGCGGACCTCGAACCCGTCGAGCGTCGCGGGCCGGAACTCCTGGGTGACGCGCGGGGTGCCGTCGTCGCCGATCGTCGTGGTGACGACCAGGGCGCGGCCGTCGCGCAGGTCGAGCAGGAGCGAGACCGCCTCGCGCGGGGCGGGGTGGAACTGGACGTAGTACAGGTCGGGGTCGACGAGGAACGTTTCGCAGAGGACGGTCGCGCCGTCCCAGGCGACGCGCGCGCCGGTGAACCGGGCGGTGCGGCCGGGCCCGTCGCCGTCGTCGTGCAGGACGAACGCGCGGCCGTGCAGGTCGCCGACCACCGGCGCTTTGTTCGCGTCGAAGCCCGGGGCCAGGCCGTCCAGCGGGAGCCAGGTCGAGGTGTCCGAGAGAGTAGTCAAGGTGCAGTCCTCACAGATATCAGTCGGGGGTCCGGGTGGCGAAGCCCCCGGCCCGGGGCTCGGCCCCGGCTGTCTCAGTCGCAGTGGTCCCCGGAGGGGAGGTCGAGCGCGGGGTTGCGGTCGAGGAACCCGTACGGCCGGAACAGGAAGCCGGACTTGTCGACCGGCATCACCGGCCAGTCCTCGGGGCGGGGGACGTGGGTGGGGCCGAACACGTGCCACAGCACGAGGTCGGTGTCGACGAGGTCGCGGTCGGCGGCGGTCCACGCGGGCAGGCCCGCGCCGCCGGGGTGGGCGTTGGGCCGGTCGCCGGCCGGGAACTGCTCGTCTTCGCGGTACGGCGTCGCCCAGAGGTGCTTGGTGGCGAACGTGGCCCGGGCGTGCACAGTCGCGTCCGGCTGCGCCATCAGCGTCGCCGACGGCCGCGGCACCAGCTGGTAGGCGGTCGGCTTGCCGAGCCGGTTCACCCGCTCGGCGCTGCGGACCTCCCAGACGCGGGCGCGGGCGGGGTCGGCCAGGCGCATCGCCTCCCGCTCGGTCCGCAACGGCGTGCTCCGCCAGGTGAACGCGTTGCCGTGCGGGTTGGCCGGCCCGGTCGGCACGCCTTCGACGTCGACCTCGTGCAGGCTGGTGCGGTCGCCGTCGACCTCGACGTCGAGCCGCGCGCAGAACAGGTGCTGGTGCACCGGCGCGAACAGGCCGGGCGCGAGCT
This sequence comes from Amycolatopsis sp. NPDC049159, assembly GCF_040648295.1. Lineage (NCBI taxonomy): Bacteria > Bacillati > Actinomycetota > Actinomycetes > Pseudonocardiales > Pseudonocardiaceae > Amycolatopsis > Amycolatopsis sp. NPDC049159. The sequence continues at coordinate 148,707 of NZ_JBEZDL010000004.1, read as the reverse complement.
CGGTGGCGTGCGGCTGGTCCGCACCGGGCGTCCCGGCGCCGCAGAAGACGATGCCGGTGGCCTTCGCCTCGAACTCGATCGAGCCGTCGAGGTGGAAGTACCAGTAGTGGCCGTAGTCGTAGTTGCCGATGGTGGCGATCGAGGAGACCACCAGCCGCCGCGACCGGCGGACTTCGGGGCGGCCGTGGAGGTCGGTGTGCTTCCAGAGGATCCCGTCGTCCTCTTCGTGCAGGCAGACCGCGCGCGGGATCTCGACCGGTTCGCCGCGGTCGTCGGCGACCCACGCCGGGAAGTAGTGGATGACGCCGACGCAGTCGCAGCCCAGGCGCAGGTCGTTGCCGTTCTTGCCGAACTGGTACTCCCCGGCGTCGAAGTAGCTGATCCAGAACCGGCCGGGCGCGACGTCCCCGTACGGGACGACCATCTCGGGGACGGAGGCCCGGTAGAGGACCGGCCGGTCCTGGAAACTCAGCTGGTGCAGCGTCAGGCCTTCGCGGGAGTTGAAGCCGACGCGCAGGCGCCAGCCCTCCCACGTCACCTCGGAGCCGTCGACGGTGAAGCTCGGGCCGTCGGGCTGGGTGATCTCGATCGGCTTGAGCGTCGTGCGGGCCGGGACGCCGGTGTAGCGCCCGTGCTCGGCGGGCACCGGGACGTCCCCCTCGTCCTCGACGCGCAGCACGCGCTGCTCGGTGAGGTCCAGGTGCACGACCAGGCCTTCGACCGGGTGCGCCCAGGGGCTGTCGTCGGTGTCTTCGCGCAGGAAGGTGAGCGAGCGCATGACGCGGCCGGTCTCGTCTTCGCGCCCGAAGTACCCGGGGGCGAGCGGCGCGCAGAAGGCGTGGCCGATCCGGTCGCCGAGGCCGCGCCGCGCCATCGCGGCCTGCCAGTCCGCCGACGCCTTCGTCAGCCGCTCGGCCAGCGCGTACTCCTCGAACAGGTACGACGGCCGGCCCTCGGCTTCGGCCCAGTCGTCCCAGGAGACGAGCTCCTGCCTGGTCACCGACACCACGGCTTCCCCGGCGCGGCCGGTGAGGGTGTCGAGGAGCGTGTAGCGGATGCGGCGGTCGCCGTCGCCGGCGCGCACCTCTTCCTTGGCGGGTTCGACCGGGACGGCTTGCGGGACGCGGATCGTGCCGCCCGCCAGCCCGGCGTCGGCGAGGACCGCGCGGCCGGCGGTCAGTTCGGCGGCGGTCAGCGGGTCGAGGGGGTGCGGCGTGCTCACCCTGGCCAGTCTCGGCCGGTGCCGCCTCGCGCGCCATCGCCCGTGCGGTCCCCGTCAACAACGCTGCACTCGAGGCCAACCACGTCTCCGCCGCCCGCGGCGAGGATGGGCGCATGCGAACAGATCTCGCCGGGAAGGCGGTCCTCGTGACCGGCGGGGCGTCCGGCATCGGGCTGGCCTGCGTGCGGGCGTTGCGCGCCGAAGGGGCCCGGGTCGGCGTCATCGACCGCGAACCCGGGCCCGGCGTCGTCCAGGCGGACGTCACCGACGAGCCCGCGCTGGCCGCCGCGGTGGACCGCGTCGCCCGGGACTTCGGCGGCCTCGACGCGGTCGTCGGCTGCGCCGGGATCTCCGGCCCGGTCGGCACGCCGCTGGCCGCGACCACGGCCGACGCCGTCGCGCGGGTCCTCGCCGTCAACGTCACCGGGCAGTTCCTGCTGGTCAAGCATGCGCTGCCGTGGCTGGCCGAGAGCGGCGCGGTGGTCCTGCTCGGCAGCGACTCGGCGTTCACGGCCGCGCCGGGCATGGTGCCCTACTGCGCGTCCAAGGGCGCGGTGGTCGCGATGACCCGCGCGCTCGCGGTCGAGGTGCCGGGGATCCGGGTCAACTGCGTCTGCCCGTCGGTGGTGGACACGCCGATGGCGCGCGCCGACCTCGGCGCCGTCCTGGACGACCCCGCGTTCCCGGTGCAGGCCGCCGCCGACGTCGCCCGGCAGGTGCTGTTCCTCGCGTCCCCGGCTTCGCGGCCGGTCAACGGCCAAGCCCTGCTGGCCGACTTCGGGATGTCGGCCCGCTCGGCGTTCCCCGCTTAGGAAAGGATCCACAGTGGACTCATCAGGCAAGGTCGTCGCGATCACCGGCGGCGGTACCGGCATCGGCGCGGCGGTCGCCCGCCGGTACGCCGGCGAAGGCGCGCACGTCGTCGTGCTGGGACGCCGGCGCGAGCCCCTCGAGAAGGTGGCCGCGGAAACCGGCGCGCACGTCATCGCGTGCGACGCGAGCGTGCGCGAGGACGCCGAAAGCGCGATCGCGGAGATCGTGGGCAAGTACGGGCGGCTCGACGTAGTGGTCGCCAACGCCGGCGGGCACGGCCTGTCTTCGGTCGTCGACACCGGCGACGAGGAGTGGGAGCTGGCCCTGCGCTCGAACCTGTCGAGCGCGTTCGTGCTGTGCCGGGCCGCGCTGCCGTCGCTGGTGGAGACCGGCGGGCAGGTCGTCGTGGTGTCGTCGCTGGCCGGGCTCTTCGCCGGGCCGAACGTCGCCGGCTACACCGTCGCGAAGCACGCGCTGATCGGGCTGACCCGGTCGATCGCCCGCGACTTCGGGCCGCGCGGGGTGCGCGCGAACGCGGTCTGCCCCGGCTGGGTGCGCACACCGATGGCGGACGGCGAGATGGACCAGTTCGCCGCGGCGGCGGGCTTCACCGGCGGCCACGAGGAGGGCTACCGCCGCGTGACGGCGGAGGTCCCGCTGCGGCGCCCCGCCGAGCCGGAGGAGATCGCGGCGATCGTGCGGTTCCTGGGCTCGGCGGAGTCGTCCTACATCACGGGCGCGGTCCTGGTCGCCGACGGCGGCGCCCACGCCGTCGACCTCCCGACGCTGGCCTTCGAGCGCGCCGGGATGTGAGTCAGGACCCGAGGTAGGCGGAGTGCAGGGTGGCGGGGGAGTCGAGGAGGGTCCGGGCGTCGCCGGAGTACGTGACGCGGCCCGACGAGACGACCACCGCCTCCTGCGCGACGCCGAGGGCCAGGTGCGTGAACTGCTCCACCAGCAGGATCGCCGCCCCCTCGGCCGCGAACTTCGTGACCACCGGCAGCAGGCGCGTGAACACCACCGGCGCCAGGCCCAGCGACATCTCGTCGATGAGCAGGAACGCCGGGCGGGCCGCGAACGCCCGCGCCAGCACCACCATCTGCTGCTCGCCGCCGGAGAGCAGGGCCGCGGGGGAGTCGCGGCGCTTCTCCAGCTCGGGGAACAGCGCGAGGACCTCGTCGACGCCCGCCGGGGTGCGGGCGGTCAGGCGGAGGTTCTCCAGCACCGTCAGCCCGGGGAACACCGCCCGGCCCTGCTCGATGTGCGCCAGCCCGAGCCGCGCCCGCGCCACCCGCGAGTGCCGGGTGACGTTCACCCCGCCGACGTGGACGCTGCCCGCCGAGGGCGCCACCACGCCCGACACGCCTTCCAGCAAGCTCGTCTTGCCGGCCCCGTTGGGCCCGACCAGTGCGGTGATCCGGCCGGGCTCGAGGACGAGGTCGACGTCGCGGATGACCGGCCCGGCTCCGCGCTTCACCGTCAGCCCGTGGACTCGCAACGCGTTCACAGCAGCTCCGTTTCACCCATGTACGCCTTCAGCACGGCCGGGTCGGCCAGCACGTCCGCCTGCGGGCCGCTCGCCAGCACCTGACCGAAGTCGAGCACCGTGAGCGTGTCGCAGACCGACCGGACCAGGTCGAGGTCGTGCTCGATGAGCAGCACCGACACCCCGAACCGGGCGGGCACCTGCCGCAGCCGCCGCCCGAAGGCGACGTGCTCCTCGTGCGGCAGCCCGGCCGCGGGTTCGTCGAGCAGCAGCACCCGGGGTTTCGCCAGCAGGTGGCCGACGACCTCGACGAGCCGCCGCGCGCCCGCGTCCACTCGCGACAGTGGTGTCCGCGGCGCCGGGCAGCCGAAGAACTCCAGCGCCTCGGCGACTTCGCCACCGGTGAGCCGTCGCCGGGCGACGAACCGGACGTACGCGCCGACGGTGAGGCCGGGCGGGACGCGGTCCTGCTGGAACGTCCGCCGCAGGCCGGCGCGGGCCCGGCGGGTGGGCGAGCCGGTGAGCGGGCGGCCGCCGAGGGTGACGGTGCCGTCCGCCCGGGGCAGGAAGCCGCTGATCGCGTCGACCAAAGTGGACTTCCCGGCGCCGTTCGGCCCGATCACGCCGAGGATCCCGTGCTCGGGCACGGTGATGTCCACATCGGACAGCGCGACGACGTGTCCGAAGGAGACGCTCAGGCCGCGCACCGCCAGGACGGGGCCGCCGGGTGGCAGCGGTTCGACGTCGGCGACCTCGGTGGCGAGCCCGACACCCGCGGGGGCGCCGCGGCGGTACCAGAGGTTGCGCACGGTCGTGCCGAGATTGCCGCGGCCGGTCAGTGCCTGGACGCCGAGCACGCCGAACACCACGAACCCCCAGTCCTGCGGCACGCCCCAGCGCTTGAGCAGCTCGGGGACGGCGACCCAGAGCAGCGCGCCGAACACGGCCATGTCGATCAGGTGCGCGCCGGACATGATCGCCAGCACGTACAGCGCGAGCGACTGGAGGGCGGTGAAGCTCGCCGGGAAGGCGAGGCCGACCTGCCCGGTGAGCAGGCCCCCGCTGATCCCGCCGAGCGCGGCGCTGACCGCGAACGCCGTGAGCTTGGAGGTGCGGACACCCGCGCCGACGGCGGCGGTCCCGCGTTCGGAGAAGGCGACCAGGTGCCAGCTGCTGCCCCAGCGGCCGCGGCGCAGGAAGTGCACGAGCAGCCCGCAGGCGACGAGCACCAGCACGGCGAACAGGAAGTAGGACCGGTCGTCGGAGAAGGCCTCCGGCCGCTCGACCGACGTGCCTTCGGTGGCGCCGGGGAACTGGATCTGCACGAGCGTGAGGTCGGCGGCCGCGGCCAGCCCGAGGGTGACGACGGCGAGGGTGATACCTCGCAGCCGCAGCGCGGGCAGCCCGACGAGGACTCCGGCGAGCGCCGCGGCCAGGCCGCCGAGGAGCAGCCAGGTGACGAACCCGCCGGGCACGCCGGCGACGTTGCACGCGGAGACGACGAACGCGCCGACCGCCGCGAAGGTGAGCTGGCAGAGGGAGATCATGCCCGCGGTCCCGGTGACCACGCCGAGCCCGAGGAGGGCGATCGCCGCGACGACCGCGCTGACGCCGAGGTAGACGAAGTACCCGGCGAGCCCGACGCTGAGCGCGTACCCGGCGGCGATCGCCGCGGCGGCGACCAGGAAGGGCAGGGCCGCCCGCGCGAGCGGGTTTTCAGCGAGCCGCATCCCACACCTCCTTGCGCTGCGTCCACAGCAGCAGTGCCACGATGACCAGGAACGGGAGGAAGTACCGCAGCACCGACAGCTTGTCGGCCTGCGCGACCGCGCCCTGCGCCATGCCGAGGACCAAGCCGCCCGCCACGGCCAGGTCCAGCCGGCGGAAGCCGCCGAGGAGCGCGGCCGCCGCGGCCGGGACCACCAGCATCGCCAGCGACGTCGGGTCGTTCGACTGCGACGGCGCCACGATCGACACCGCGAGGGTGGCGATCACCCCGGTCGCCGTCCAGACGCCGACCGACAGCGGCCGGGCCGGGATGCCCAGCAGCTCCGCCGTCGTCGGGCGTTCCGACAGCGCCCGCAGCCGGACGCCCAGCGACGTCCGGGCCAGCACCGCCCGGCAGCCCAGCGCCACCAGGACCGCGAGCGCGACCGTCACCACGGTGACCTGGCTGACCACCACGCCACCCATCGTGAACGCCGGGCCGGCCAGCAGCGGGTGGAACGGCTGCGGCTTGTTGCCGAACAGGATGAACGCCAGCGAGATCAGCAGCAGGAGCACGGCCACCGTCACCGCCGACCGCGTCCCGGTGTCGGCCTCGGCGAGCCACGTCGAGACGATCCAGCCGAGCACCGCGCTCAGCGCGCCGCCGAGCAGGATGCCCGCCAGCGTCGCCAGCCACTCCGGGAAACCCAGGTGGACGGCGAGGAAGACGGCGACGTAGCAGCCGAACATCCCGGTCGCGGACTGGGCGAAGTTGACCACCCGCACCAGCCGCGACATCAGGGTCAGGCAGACCGCGAGCACCGCGTAGAGGCCGCCGGCGGCGAGGCCGGCCAGTGCGCCCTGCAGCATGAACGTCCTCCTAGGACCGGGGGATCCGCAGCCAGTCCCGCGCCGAGAGCTCCCACTTGTTCGTCCCGGTGGCCAGCTTGATCGGCCAGCCCGCGGTGTTGTCGTGGTGCGCCTGCGCGGGCCCGAACACGTACGGCGTGCCGACCATCGGGTCGCTGATCGGCTTCATCTCGCGCAGCGCCTTGGTCACCGTCTCGCGCGTGATGTCGCCCTTCATCCCGCGCAGCACCGCGAGGAAGTACTTCGCCGCCAGGTAGCCGCCCTGGCTGAACGACGTCAGCGGGATCTTGTTCTTCGCCATCAGGTCCCGCCACTCCTGGTTCGCCGACGCCGCCGCGTCGGTGAACGGGTAGAACTCGGCCGGCACGTAGACCCCGGCGCCGGCGTTCGAGATCGCCTTGGCGTAGTTTTCGCTGTAGACGCTGGTCAGCAGCAGCCACGTGACGTCGGTCCAGCCCTGCGCCTGCGCGGCCTTGAGCTGGCCGATCGAGTCCGGCTCCACCGGGTTGACCGTGATCGCCTTGCAGCCCGCCGCGCGCGCTTTGACGATGTAGGGCGTGTAGTCCGACCCTCCATAGGGGACGGTCGAATCGACGTACTTCAGCTTCTTGCCGGTGATCTTCGTCCACTCGTCGATCGCGGCCTGGTACGCCGGGAGCGTGTTGCCCGCGATCTCGAGCAGCGCGCAGACGTCGTCGAGCTTCAGCACCTCGGAGCCGTAGAGCAGGGTGAGCGTCATGTCGTGGAACGGGCCGACGTTGACCGGCGCGATGTTCGGGCTGGAGAAGCACGCCGGGTCGACGCCGATGCCCGGCATCGACAGGATCTTCTGCTGCTCGTAGTACTTCTCGTTGATCTCGCACTCGATCAGGCTCGACGACCCGACCAGCGCGACGGCCGAGTCGCCGCCGACCACCTCGCGGGCGGCGGCCGCGGCGGCCGACGGGTCGCCCTTGTCGTCGATCGCCTTGTACTCGATCCGGCGGCCGTTGACGCCGCCGGCGGCGTTGGCCGCGTCGAACACGGCCTTCGCCGCTTGCGAGGACTCCGGGAAGGTGGCCGCGCCGCTGAGCGCGTTGACCGAGCCGACGACGATCGGGCCGCTCGAACCGGCGTCGGAACCGGCGCAGCCCGCGGTGGCCAGCAGCACGGCGACCGCGAGGGTGGGAAGGACTTTTCTCATTGCTGCTCCCGGGTTGCGGCCACGACGGGCGCGGAGTCGACGATCTGCTCGAAGGCGGCGACCTCGCCGCCGTCGAAGCGCCACAGGTGCGCGACGCGGGCGGTGAAGGACCGGCCGGTCCGGCGGTGCGTGCCGGTGTAGGTGCCGACGCCGATCACCGCGTCCCCGGCGTCCAGCAGGTCTTCGAGGGTGAAGCGGTAGCCGTCCCAGTCCCGCCCGATGGCGGCGAAGACGTGCTCGGCCACCTCGTCCGGGCCGGTGTAGGAGCCGGCGTAGGGGAAACCGGCGGCTTCGGTCCACCTCGTCTTCGGGCCGAGCGGGGCGAGCATGCCGGGCAGGTCGCCCCGGTCGCTGGCGGCGTAGTGCGCGCGGATGACGTCCACATTGGACACTTGAGGCTCCTTCAGACGGGCTGGGCGTCGGGGTAGCTGACCGAGCCGAGCGGGTAGACGTGACCGCCGGCGCGGGAGTGCTCGGATCGGCCCTCGCCGGTCAGCCCGAGGAACACGCCGGTGGTGCGCAGCGCGTAGCCGAGGTCGTGCAGCCACACGCTCGCCACGGCGATCCGGAACTCGCGGAAGCAGAACAGGTACAGCCCGTCGGCGAACTTCCACACGGTCGAGAGGTCCATGTCGCCGTGGCCGCGCTGGACGCCTTCCAGGCACTGCCAGGCGTAGCGCTCCGAGGAGACGTAGACGTGCTCGTAGAGGTGGTCGGGGCTGTAGCGGTAGAGGTTCCGCTTGCCGATCAGGTCCCGCGACGGCCCGGGCACGGCACCGGACGGGGTTCCGCCGTCGGTGACGCCGGACCAGAAGCGTTGCGAGACGCGGGGAACGTCCTCGACGTCCTTGGCGCCGATCACCGAGCGGACGGCGAGCGCGCGGTGCGACGTGGTGGAGAACACGACGGTGAGCGCCTCGCCGTCGACGCTGGCGAGCGGCAGGTTCACGAAGAAGACGTCGTCGCGCACGGCGACGGCGTCGTACGGGTCCTCGACGCCGTTGAGCACGACGTGCTCGGCGTCTTTGAAGCTCAGCGAAAGGACTTCGCCGTCGTCGAGGGTGATCGTGACGTCCCGGCCGGTGAGGTCGGCGTCCGGCAGGCGGTAGGTGGCGATCCCGGCGGCGAACTCGTCGTAGGTGCGCCAGCCGTCGGTGGGGGCTTCGGACATGGCCTCATCGTCGGGCGGGGGCCGGGTCCGGGCGAGCGGTCACGCGCTGCGGGGCAACTACCGGACGCTGACGGTCAACTCCCGGCGCCGGGTGAGCGGCGTGGACGAGATTCGGTGGGGCACCGCCGTCGGGCAGGGTGCCGCCGAGCGTCGGCGGCCGCCCGGCGAGGGCGCGGAAATGGCTTGATCGCCGGGCGGGCACCTCACCCCGGCGAGCGGTCACGCGCTGACCGTCAACTCCCGGCGCAGCTCGCTCGGTGCCCGGCCGAACGCGGTCTTGAACACGCGGCTGAAGTGGGCGGCGTCGACGAACCCCCAGCGCGCGGCGATCGCCGCGACCGGGCGGCCCGAGTACACCGGGTCGAGCAGGTCGCGGCGGCAGTGCTCGAGGCGGCGCGTGCGGATCCAGCCGGAGACCGTGGTGCCCTGCTCCTGGAACAGCCCGTGCAGGTGCCGCGTCGAGATGAAGTGCTCGGCGGCGATCCGCGCCGGGGTCAGGTCGGCGGAGTGCAGGTTCGCGTCGATGTGCGCGCGGATGCGGCGCATCAGCTCGTGGTGCGGGTCGGCGCCCGCGTGCGCGAGGTCGAGCTCGGTCGCGACCAGCGTCGAGAGCAGGTCGACCGCGCTGTGCGCGAGCCGCGCGCCCGCCGGGCCCGCCAGCTGCTCGAGGTTGCCGCCGAGCTGGGCGAGGAACGGCACGACGACGTTGCCGACGCCCTCCTTGCCCGACATCCGCACCGCGGTCAGCCGCCCGACGAGCTCGGCGGGCAGGTCGATCAGCCGCTGCGGGAACATCACCACCAGCGTCCGGAAGTCCTCTTCGAACACCAGCGAGTACGGCCGGTGCGTGTCGTAGAGGGCGACGTCGCCGGGGCGCAGCACGGCCTGGCGGTCGTCCTGCACCAGCAGCCCGGTGCCGGCCAGGATCAGGCTCAGCTTGTAGTAGCGCCGCTCGGCGCGGGCGATCAGCTCGGGCGTGCGCTCGACGACGTGGGGCGAGGCGGTCACCTCGGAGACCTGCACCTCGTCGGCGCCCGACGAGCGGATCCGGCCGCGGAAGCCGTCACCGCCCGCCGTGACGTGCAGCGGGACGAACGACTGCGAGACGGCGGTGCGGAACTCGGTGAAGTCGCGGGCGATGAGGGTCGTGGGGGCGGGCACGGGGTCACCTCGCAGCGTCGGGAGGAGGACAGCGTCGTATACGATAAGCGATACGATCTTCCGCGACAATGCTCCCGGCCGTCTCATCGTAGGATTCCGCCTCGGGAGGAGGGGGCGGATGGAGTCGTTCGGGGCACGGCTGCGCCGGTTGCGGCGCGCGGCCGGGCTGACGCAGGAGACGCTCGCCGAGGCGGCCGGGCTCAGCGCCCAGGCCGTCGGGGCGCTCGAACGCGGGGAGCGCCGGTTCCCGCACCGCGAAACCCTCGACCGGCTCGCCGACGCCCTCGACCTGGCCGGCGACGCCCGCACGGAGTTCGCCGCCGCGGGTGCGCGCCCGAGGACCCCGGCGGGGACCACCGCCGTGCCGCGGGAGCTGCCGGGCGGGGTCGCCGCGTTCACCGGCCGCGAAGTGGAGCTCGACCGCGTGCTCGGCCTGTTCGCCGACCCTCGGCCGGGTGTCGTGGTCGCCATCGCCGGCATGGCCGGGGTCGGCAAGACCGCGCTGGCCCTGGAGGCCGGGCACCGGCTCGCCCGGCGGTTCCCGGACGGCTCGCTGCACCTCGACCTGCGCGGCCACGCCGCCGACCCGCCGGATCCCCTGGACCTGCTCGACCGCCTGATCCGCGAGCTCGGCGGCGAGCCGCCGACGCCGTTGACGCTCGGCTCCGCGTCGGCGCGGAGCCGCTCGGTGCTCGCGGGGAAGCGCGTCCTGCTCTTGCTGGACAACGCGCGGGACGCCGCGCACGTGGCTCCGCTCCTGCCGGGCGCGGGCGGTTCCGCGGCCATCGTGACGAGCCGGGCCGCGCTGCCGGACCTGCCCCAGGCGCACCAGGTGCTGCTGGACGTCCTGCCCGAGCCGGACGCGCTGCGCCTGCTGGCGGCGGAGATCGGCGCGGACCGCGTCGCCGCCGAGCCCGCCGCGGCCCGGGCCGTCGTGCGCCTGTGCGGGTACCTCCCGCTGGCGCTGCACCTGGCCGGCGCGCGGCTGGCGACGCGGCCGTCGTGGCCGGTCGCCCACCTCGCGCACCGGCTCGGCGACGAGAGCCGCCGCCTCGACGAAACCGGCGTCCGCACCAGTTTCGCGCTCGCCTTCGGGGCGCTGGACGACGCCGCGGCCCGCGCGTACCCGCTGTTGTCCCTGCTCGACGTGCCGGAGCTGTCGGTGCCCGTCGCGGGACGGCTGCTCGACGCCCCGGACCGCGTGGCCGAGAACCTGCTGGAACGGCTGACCGACGAGCACCTGCTGACCACGCCCGCCCCGGGCTGGTACCGGCTGCACGACCTGCTGCGGCTCTACGCCCGCGAGCACGCCGGGCGGCTCCCCGCGGCCGAGCGGGCCGCCGCGATCACCCGCGTCGTCGAGCTGTGCGCCTCCGTCGCGTGGCAGAGCATGGCGCTGGTCTCGGCGGCCTCGCACCGCCACGACTGGGCGGCCGGGCGCTGGGCGGCCGGCGGCCCGGCCACGACGGAGGAGGTGTTCGGCTGGCTCGACCGGCACCAGGCGCACCTCGTCACGCTCGTGCGGCAGGCGGCGGCGACGCCGGGGGTGCCTGCCGAAGCGATCGCGGCCGTCGGGCTCGGCCTGTTCGAATACCACCGGGCGCGGGCGCGGTGGCGCGACGCCATCCAGGTCGACGAGGTGGCGCTGACCCTGGTCGACGGCGTCGACCCGGTGGCGGCGGCGACGCTGCGCAACGACCTCGGGGTCGCCGAGGCCGAACTGGCCCACGGCGGCGAGGCGGCCGACTACCGCCGCTCCCACGCGCACCTGCGGCGGAGCCTCGCGGACTGGGAGGAGATCGGCGACCCCCGCCAGCTCGCCGGGATCCTCAACAACCTCTGCTTCGTGTTCGGCCTCGGCGACGACGTCGACGAAGCCATCGAGTTCGGCGAGCGGGGCCTGGCGCTCAACCGGTCGCTCGGGCTGCGCCACGTCGAGACGCTGAACCTGGTGAACCTCGGCGTGCTCTACGGCCGCCAGGGCGACCGCTCCCGCGAGCTCGCGTACGCGACCGAAGCGGTCGCCGTCGGCGAAGGTACCGACGATCTGCGGGGGGTGGCGTACGGGTGGATGCGGATCGGCACGGTCCACCGCGAGGAGGGGCGGTACGCCGACGCCGTCGAGGAGCTGCGGCGGAGTGCCGAGCTGTGGCGCGCCGCCGGCGTGCGGTCGTACGAGGCCATGACGCTGGCCGAACTCGGTCGGGCCTACGCGGGGCTGGGGTCGCCGGTTCGCGCGCGTGAGCTGTTCACGGAAGCGCTGGCGATGCTGCGGGAGTACGGGGGAGCCGAGCACGTGGCTGCGGTCCGGGCGGAGCTGGAAGCGTTGTGACGAGGACGGCCAGGTAGGTCCGCGGCTGGTGGACGGCCTCGCAGACGACTCGGTCCGCTTTCCCGGCGCAGGTGATCCCGACGGTGTCGCGGACGACGGAGACGAGCTGGACCCGGGTTTCCGCCGTGGCCGCGGCGGCGGGCACCGCGGTCAGTGCCGTCACCACGAGCAGTGCGGCCGGCAGCATCCTCCAGACGGTCGTCACCGGCCGATCTTCGCGGCGCGGCGGGTGGCGCAACAGCGACAACCGCTACGAACGACCTCCACAACCGCTGTGGTGAGGGAGCGCGGGGGCGGGTCGAGGTGCTCACGAACGGTGGCCGCACCCGTCGTGGTCCCGGGCCAGCCGGCGGAGCAGCGTCGCCAGCCCGTCCGGGGCCCGGCCGTGCAGGCGAGCGCTCGTCACCACCGGCGCCGCCGACTCGAAGCAGCGGCGGAAGCCCGCTTGCCCGAGGCGGCGCCACAAGTCGTGGTCCTCCCCGGTCGCCCGCGGGCCGAAGCCGCCGACGACGTCGAACGCGTCCCCGCGGACCGCCAGGTTCGCGCCGTACACCGAGCCGTGGCCCGCCGCTGTCCGTGCGTCGTCGAGGACGTGCTCGTACTGCCGCAGCGCCCGTGCCGACGTGGTGAACGGCGCCGCCAGCTCGGCCGTCCCGGCGATCGCGTGGTAGCCCTGCCGCGCGCGGGCCAGGTGCGCCCGCGCCCAGCCGGGCGTCACCCGGGTGTCGGCGTCGGTGCTCAGCAGCAGCGTCCCGGCCGCGGGCGTGCGCAGCAGCTCGCGCACCCGGGCCACCCCGAGGTCGCGGACTTCGCCGATCGTCCGCGCCGCCTCGGACACCAGGACCGTGCCGGGCAGGTCGCCGAACGCCGCCTGGGCCATCGCGGCGGTCGCGTCCCGGCAGCGGTCGGCGACCACGCAGACCGCGTACGCGACCCCGGCCGGCAGCCGCCGCAGGGCTTCGCCGAGCGCGTTCAGGCACGCGCCGACGTGCTCCGCCTCGTCCCGCGCCGGGACGACGACGCCGACCGCCTCGATCACCGGCGCCTCAGCACGTGCAGCAGGAACTGGTCGTCGGTGTGCTCGACCAGCGGCTCGAACGCCGGGTGCGCCAGCAGCCGGGCGTGGGCGTCCCGGCCGTCGCGCGGCGCTTCGGGCGCCCACGGCCGCCAGTGCACCGCGAGCAGGTGCCCGCCGGGGCGCAGCGCGGCCACCGACGCCTCGACGGTCTCGTCGAGCGCGCGATCGTCCAGGTAGTACAGCAGTTCGCCGTAGACGAACAGGTCGGCCGGGCCGGCCGGGATGGCCTCGGGCACCGATCCGATGTGGACGTCCACATGAGACAGATCGGCGACGGCCTTGCGGGCGCGCTCGACGGCGGCGGGCACGGGGTCGAAGGCCAGCACCCGATCGGCCCGGCCGGCGAGGTCGCGGGTGAGCGCGCCGACGCCGCAGCCCGGCTCGACGACCGTGCCGTAGCGCTCGTCGGGCAGGCACGCCAGCGCTACCGCCCGCTTGCGCCGCTCGTACCACTTCGTCCCGACCGACCACGGGTCCTCGGCACCCGCGTACAGCTCCGCGAACCGGCTGACCGGCGCCGAACCCCGCGGCGGCTCGCGGAAGAACACCTCGGTGTCGCGCGCGAAGTGGGCCAGCACCTCCGCCGGCAGGATCGGGTCCTCGCCGCGCGGACCCGGCCCGAGCTGCGAAGGGAACGCCTCGATCGCGGCCGCCTTGCCGGCGCGCTCCGCCGCCGTGAGCCGGAGCGACCGGGCCCGCGTCCACGGGATGGCCGGATCGTCCGGGCGCAGCCAGTGCCACAGCCAGATCGGGTACGACCAGCACTGCGTCGTGAGCGGCGCGGCGGCGAGCGCGGCCCGCGCGGCGGCCTGGTGGTCCGGGTGCGGGTCGTCCGGCCACGGGAACAAGCACAGGTCGTGACCGCCGGCGCGCTCCCGCACCGCCGCCGCCAGTTCGCCGCCGTGCGCCGCGAGATCGGCGTCCGGCAGGCCGAGCCACACCGGCTCGACGTCGGAAAGCCCTTGTGCCCGCAGGGAATCCCGCAGTTCCCGGCGGCGCGTCCGGCCCAGCTCACGGCGTTCCGCGGGGCTCGACGCGGGGAACGCGGCCTCGCCGTCGGTCGCGACGACGAGCGTCACCCCGGTGCCCGCGGCGTGCAGGCGCTGCAGGAGCCCGCTCGCGCCGAGCGTCTCGTCGTCGGGGTGGGCGGCGACGACCAGCGCGCGCTCGAACGCCTGCGCCGGCCAGGCCGGCGACGCGGGCAGCGCGGCCCAGTCGGCCTCGGGGACGTACGCGGTCACGGCGTGCCCAGGACGTCGCGGCCGAGCGCGGCGAGGTCCCGCTCGGCGTGGTGCTGCCGCACGTACACCGGCAGATCGGCGACCCGCTGGGCGAAGCGCCGGTCCCGGCACGCCGGCGTCGGCCCGGTGACCTTCAGCGCCCGTTCCAGCATCTCGACGGCGGTCCGTTCGGCCGCGGCCCGGCAGGTGGCCGCGAGCAGCGGATCCACCGGCCCTTCGACGGCCCGCGCGAGCATGGCCTCGGCGGCGGACAACGCGGTGTGCATCGCGCCGACGTGCGCCAGCTGGTGCTCGTCGGCGCCGCCGCGCTCACGCAGGTAGGCGAGGACGCCGTCGAAGACGCCCGCCGCGCCGCCGAGCCAGACCGCCGCCACGCCGGCGCCGCCGAGCGCGAACCCGGGGCGCGCCACGTACCAGCCGGGCGGGCCGACGACGTCCGCGCGCACGCCGTCGAAGACGACGTCGCCGCTGTCGGAGGCGTCCATCCCGACCGCCTGCCAGGCGTCCGGGTGCCGCCGCACGCCCGGGTCGGCGAGATCCGCCTCCACCAGCCGGTCTCCCGCGGCGACCAGCGCGCGGTCGAGCAGGGACAGTCCCGAGCAGAACCGGACCGTGCCGGTGAGGACGCCGTCTTCGAGCACCGCGCCGGTGCCGCCGGACTTCGCCGCCCACACGCCGTAGAGCGCGCCGGGCACGGGGGAGCGGCCCGCCTCGGCCAAGATCGCGACGGCGTCGGCGTGCCCCTCGGCGAGCCGGGCCAGGGTCAGGTCGCGGCGGCCGAACGCGGCCAGCGCCGCCCAGCGGGCCGCGGTCCCGTCGCCGCCGGGCAGCGGCAGGTCCAGCTCGCCGGCGGTGTGCAGGGAGCGCAGTTCGGCACCGACGACGGCGGCGGTGCGCGGCGAGGACAGGGGCTTGGGCGGCTGCTCGGCCAGCAGGCGTGCGTTCACAAGATCCACGGGTACCCGTTTTCGCGTGGCCTACGCCGACGTGTGAACGCCTTCCCGATCGGGAACCCGGTGACCATGAGGAGAACCCGCGCCTACCGCGACGGCGTGCTGCACAAGGAAGACTTCCCGGTCGCGGCCGTTTCCGACTTCCTGGCCGAACCGGACACCACCGTGTGGGTCGACCTCTGTGAACCGTCCGAAGCGGACCTGGCCGAGCTCGCCGAGGAGCTGGGCCTGCACCGGCTCGCCGTCGAAGACGCCGTGCAGGAGCACCAGCGGCCCAAGCTCGACCGCTACGACGGGCACGCCTTCCTGACCGCCTACGCCGTCCGGTTCGACGCCGCGGCCGAGCGCACCGAGACCGCCGAGCTCGCCGTGTTCATCACGCCCCGCGCGCTGGTGACCGTCCGCAAGGACGACGGGTTCGACATCGAGGCCGTCACCCGCCGCTGGGACCAGGCCACCGACCTGGCGAAGTCCGGTGTGCCCTTCCTGCTGCACGGCCTGCTCGACCACGTCGTCGACGGCCACTTCGACGCCGTCCAGGTGCTCGACGACGAGGTCGAGGCGCTGGAAGACCTGGTGTTCGACGAACGCCCGGACACCGCCGAGCTGCAGCGGCGCTCGTTCCGGCTGCGCAAGAACCTGACCGCGCTGCGCCGGGTCGTGGCTCCCGTGCCCGACGTCGTCGCCTCGCTGATGCGCCCGGACCTGAAGCTGGCCGACGGCACCACCCGCCCGTACTTCGAGGACGTCCACGACCACGCGCGGCAGGCCGCCGACCACGCCGAGGCGCTGCGCGAACGCCTCACGACGGTCCGCGAAACCCAGCTGAACCTGCAGAGCGACCGGCTGAACCTGATCATGAAGAAGGTCACCGGGTGGGCGGCGGTGATCGCGGTGCCCACCGCGGTGACCGGGTTCTACGGCCAGAACGTCCCTTACCCGGGCAACGGCACGACGCTCGGGTTCTGGGTTTCGACGACCGTCATGCTGGTGCTTTCGGTCGGGCTGTACACGCTGTTCAAGAAGAAGGACTGGCTGTGACGCCGCGCTTGATCAGGTCCTGGCCCCGTTCGTAGTCCTCGTCGGCTTCGTGGGTGAGGACGCCGACCGTCCGGCCTTCGCGCTCGTACCAGACGGTGAAACCCCCGTCGTCGCGTGGGAACGGGCGCGCGCGGTCGAAGCCGTCGCCCCAGGCGGCGTACTTCAGGACGCGGTCGCCGAGCACCGACCAGAAGCCGGGAACCTCGTCCCAGACGGCTTCTTCACCGGCCGCGGTCCGCCCGGCGACTTCGCCCATCGCGAGGCCCTCACCCCAGTGCTCGACGGCCAGTGCGCGCCCGGCCGCCGGGTTGTAGGCCAGCGCGACGTCACCCGCGGCGAGCACGCCCGGCTTGCTGGTGCGCAGGTGTTCGTCGGTGCGGATCCGGCCTCGTTCGACGGCGAGCCCGGCCGCTTCGGCCAGCCCGATCCGGGGCCGGACGCCGGTGGCGAGCACGACGAGCCCCGCGTCGAGGACCGGCACGAGGTCGGTGCGGACCCGGTGGCCGCTCTCGACCGACAGCAGCTTCGTCCCGCGCAGGACGCTCACGCCCTCGGATTTGAGCCAGCGCAAGAGGAATCGCCCGGCGTCGGGGCCGAGCCGCTTCTCCTGCGGGACGTCGTCGGGGCAGACGATGGTCACCTGAAGCCCGAGCCGGGTGAGGGAGATGGCGGCTTCGCACCCGATGAACCCGGCGCCGACGACGACCGCGCTGCGCACTCCGTGCGCGGCCGCTCGCAGCGCACGGGAGTCGGCGGCCGACCGGAGGGTCCGCACGTCGGGGTGGTCGGCACCCGGGAGGTCGGGCCGGACGGGTTCCGCGCCCGTGGCGAGTACGCAGGCGGTGAACGGGTGCACCGCGCCCGAGGCGGTGCGGACGCTGTCCTCGCCCAGTTCGGTGACGGGGTCGTCCAGCGTGATGGTGATGTCGTGCTTTTCGGCGAGTTCTTCGTCCAGCGGTGGGAGATCGGCTTCGCCGCGCAGGAATTCCTTGGACAGCGGCGGGCGCTCGTAGGGCGGGTCGGGGTCCGCGGTGAGCAGGCGGACGGGCCCGGTGCCACCCGCTTCCCGGTAGGCGCGGGCCGCCGACACACCGGCCGGCCCGCTTCCGACGACGACCAGGTTCTCGGCATCCATGCCGGAGGAGTACCCCGGGGGCGGCGGGATAGTCGTGCCGTCGCCCGTGTCGCCGCGGGTTGCCGGTGGGGTGCTTGCGATCGCCTGCGCCGCTTACGGGTTTGCCGGTGGGACGCCGGTCGCTGCCGGTTGCTCGCGGTATTGCTTGCCGTCGCGTTGCCGCTGGGATGCTTGCGGTTGGCCGCGCCATCGCTTGCTGTCGGCGGGGTGCTCGCGGTCGCCTACGCCGCCGCTCGCTGGCGGCTGCTCGCGGTGTTGCTTGCCGCCGCCGCGTTGCCGCTGGGGTGCTCGCGGTTGTCCGCGCCACCGCTCGCTGCCGCCGGGATGCTTGTGGTCGCCCCGACGCCGCCGCTCGCGGGCTGCTGCCGCCGCGCGGTTTGCCGCCGGGCTGCTCGCCGCGGGGATGCCTGGGGCCGCCGCGCGGTTGCTGCCGGACCGCAGTGCTCGCTGCCGGGTCGCGTCGAGTTGCTTGCGCCCCCGTGCCCGCGCGCCGCCTGCTCGTGGTCGCTCCGGCCTCGGCGACACGCCGGTGCCATGGTCGCGAATGACTCGTTCGCGACCCCGGCGCGCCCCATCTCGTCCACAGTGGAGCGTCCATTGTGGACCCCTCATCGCCGCGCGCGACAACAGGCGGTGACCCCCGCGTGCGTGGGGTACCGCTGCCTGGGAGCGCGTTCAGCCGAATGGGTCAACGTGGCCGGATGGCCTGGGGGGAAAGGAAAGGCTCTCGAGCACCGCCTGGGGAGCGCGCGCGGACACGGGCGCGGCTGGTTGCTCAACCGTTGCCGCTCAGGATAGTGCAGCTGCACTATGCTGAGCCATCCGGTGTGCTCACCGGGACGGCGCCGGGGCGCCGACGACCGGAGAAACGGGTGGCGGATGAGTGGGGCAACGGTCGAAGGGGCACGCCCGGGGACCAAAGGCGCGGTCGCAGGCGTGGGCGAGGCGGGGGAGCAGGAGCTGCGCCGGCTGCTGGCCGGGCTGACCGCGGTCCGCGACGGCGACTTCGGCATCCGGCTGCCCGGCGGGGCCGACGGCCTGCTCGGCGAGATCGCCACCGTCTTCAACGGCATGGCCGACCAGCTGTCGCTGTTCACCTCCGAGGTCACCCGCGTGGCCCGCGAGGTCGGCAGCGAGGGCCAGCTCGGCGGGCAGGCGAAGGTCCCCGGCGTGTCCGGCACCTGGAAGGACCTCACCGACTCGGTGAACGCCATGGCCGGCAACCTCACCACCCAGGTCCGCGACATCGCGCAGGTGGCGACCGCGGTCGCGAAGGGCGACCTCTCGCAGAAGATCGACGTCGACGCGCGCGGTGAGATCCTCGAGCTGAAGGACACCGTCAACACGATGGTGGACCAGCTGTCCTCCTTCGCGGACGAGGTCACCCGCGTGGCCCGCGAGGTCGGCAGCGAAGGCCGCCTCGGCGGGCAGGCGCAGGTGCCCGGCGTCGGCGGCGTCTGGCGCGACCTCACCGACTCGGTGAACTTCATGGCCGGGAACCTGACCGACCAGGTCCGCAACGTCGCCCAGGTGACCACCGCGGTGGCGAAGGGCGACCTCTCGCAGAAGATCACCGTCGACGCCCGGGGCGAGATCCTCGAGCTCAAGAGCACGATCAACACGATGGTGGACCAGCTGTCCTCCTTCGCGGACGAGGTCACCCGCGTCGCCCGCGAGGTGGGCACCGAGGGGCGGCTGGGCGGCCAGGCCGACGTCAAGGGCGTCTCGGGCACCTGGCGCGACCTCACCGACTCGGTGAACTTCATGGCGGGCAACCTGACCGACCAGGTCCGCAACATCGCCCAGGTCGCCACCGCGGTGGCGAAGGGCGACCTCTCGCAGAAGATCAACGTGACCGCCCGCGGCGAGGTCCTGGAGCTCAAGGACACGCTGAACACGATGGTGGATCAGCTGTCCGCGTTCGCGGACGAGGTCACCCGGGTGGCGCGCGAGGTCGGGACCGAGGGGCGGCTGGGCGGCCAGGCGGACGTCAAGGGCGTCTCCGGCACCTGGAAGGACCTCACCGAGTCGGTCAACGTCATGGCCGACAACCTCACCGCGCAGGTCCGCTCGATCGCCCAGGTCACCACCGCCGTCGCGCGCGGTGACCTGTCCCAGAAGATCCGCGTCGACGCGCGCGGTGAGATCCTCGAGCTCAAGGACACCATCAACACGATGGTGGACCAGCTGTCCGCGTTCGCGGACGAGGTCACCCGCGTCGCCCGCGAAGTCGGTACCGAAGGCAACCTCGGTGGCCAGGCGACCGTCCGCGGGGTCTCCGGGACCTGGAAGAACCTCACCGACAACGTCAACGTGATGGCGTCCAACCTGACCGGGCAGGTCCGCTCGATCGCCCAGGTCGCGACGGCCGTCGCCCGCGGTGACCTCTCCGGCAAGATCACCGTCGAGGCCAAGGGCGAGGTCGCGGCGCTGGCCGACGTCATCAACACGATGGTCGACACGCTCTCGGCGTTCGCGGACGAGGTCACCCGCGTCGCTCGCGAAGTCGGCACCGAAGGCATGCTCGGCGGCCAGGCGCGCGTGCCGAACGTCGCCGGCACGTGGAAGGACCTCACCGACAACGTCAACTCGATGGCGAACAACCTCACCGGGCAGGTCCGCAACATCGCCCAGGTGACCACCGCCGTCGCGCAGGGCGACCTGACCCGCAAGATCGACGTCGACGCCCGCGGCGAGATCCTCGAGCTCAAGACCACGATCAACACGATGGTCGACCAGCTCTCGGCGTTCGCCGCGGAGGTCACGCGCGTGGCGCGCGAGGTCGGCAGCGAAGGCCGCCTCGGCGGCCAGGCCGAGGTCGAGGGCGTCTCGGGCACCTGGAAGCGGCTGACCGAGAACGTCAACGAGCTGGCCGGGAACCTCACCCGGCAGGTGCGCGCGATCGCCGAGGTCACCAGCGCCGTCGCCGAGGGCGACCTGACCCGCTCGATCACCGTCGACGCCTCCGGCGAGGTCGCCGAGCTGAAGGACAACATCAACTCGATGGTGGAGTCGCTGCGCGAGACGACGCGGGCGAACCAGGAGCAGGACTGGCTGAAGTCCAACCTGGCCACCATCACCGGGCTCATGCAGGGCCGGCGCGACCTCGCCGTCGTCGCGGCCGCGGTGATGGACGAGCTGGTCCCGCTGGTCAACGCCCAGTACGGCGCGTTCTACCTGGCCGACGACACCGCCGAGGTCCCCGAGCTGCGGCTGGTCGGCGCGTACGGCCACCCGGACGGCGAGGGTCCGGTGGCCCGCTTCCGGATCGGCCAGTCGCTCGTCGGGCAGGCGGCCCGCAGCCGCCGCCCGATCGCCGTCGACGACGTCCCGCCCGGCTACGCCACCATCTCCTCCGGCCTCGGGAGCACCGTGCCGGCCAGCCTCTTCGTGCTGCCGATCGTGGTCGAGGACCAGGTCCTCGGCGTCATCGAACTGGCGTCGGTGCACGGCTTCACCACCGTGCACCGCGGGTTCCTCGAGCTGCTGATGGAGCAGATCGGCGTCAACGTCAACAGCATCGTCGCCAACGCCCGCACCGACGAGCTGCTCGGGGAGTCCCAGCGGCTGACCGCGGAGCTGCAGGCCCGCTCGGAAGAACTGCAGGCGCGCCAGGAAGAGCTCCAGTCGTCCAACGCCGAGCTGGAGGAGAAGGCGGCGCTGCTGGTCACGCAGAACCGCGACATCGAGACGAAGAACCTGGAGATCGAGCAGGCCCGCCAGGAGCTGGAGGCCCGCGCCCAGCAGCTGACGCTGGCGTCGAAGTACAAGTCGGAGTTCCTGGCCAACATGAGCCACGAGCTGCGCACCCCGCTCAACAGCCTGCTCATCCTCGCCCAGCTGCTCGCGCAGAACCCGACCCGCAACCTCACCGCCAAGCAGGTCGAGTACGCCGGGATCATCCACTCCGCGGGTTCGGACCTGCTGCAGCTGATCAACGACATCCTCGACCTGTCGAAGGTCGAGGCCGGGAAGATGGACGTCACGCCGGAGCAGGTGTCGCTGCGCGGCCTGCTGGACTACGTCGAGGCGACGTTCCGGCCGATGACCTCCCAGCGCAACCTCGACTTCCGGATCACCGTCGCCCCCGGCTCGCCGCCCGAACTGCTCACCGACGACTCGCGGCTGCGGCAGGTGCTGCGCAACCTGCTGTCCAACGCGGTCAAGTTCACCGAGGTCGGCGGGATCGAGCTGCACATCGAGGCGGTCGACGTCGAAACGCTGCCGCGGCCGCTGCGCGCGCACGGCCCCGCCGTCGCCTTCCGCGTCACCGACACCGGCATCGGGATCGCCGAGCACCAGCTCGAATCGATCTTCGGCGCGTTCCAGCAGGCCGACGGCACCACCAGCCGCAAGTACGGCGGCACCGGGCTCGGCCTGTCGATCAGCCGTGAGATCGCCCAGCTGCTCGGCGGGTTCATCACCGCCGAGAGCACCCTGGGCGAGGGCAGCACGTTCACCTTCTCGCTGCCGGTCGCCCGCCCGGACTTCGCGACGCTGCCCGCGGGGGACCACCCCGGCGCGCTCGTCGTCGCGGGTGACCCGGGTACCGCGCTCACCACGTCCGCGCCGCGCGCGTACCGGCGGCTGCTCGTCGTGGAGGAGCGCCAGCACGGGCTGCTGACGCTCGTCGCCGAGAGCGCCGCCGCGGACCTCTCCGACAGCCGGGACATCGGCCTCTCGCCCGCCGACGTCGAAGTCGTGACGGCGGTCGGCACCCAGGAGGCCGCGGCCGCGCTCGCCACCGACGCCTACCACTGCGTGGTGCTCGACCTGGACCTGCCGGACCGGACCGCGTTCGGGTTCCTCGACGCGATGCAGGGCGACAGCGCGCTGCGGCTGGTGCCGGTGCTGGCGCACAACAGCCGCCGCCTCGACAGCGAACTGGAGCAGCTGGTGCAGTCCCGCGCGGACGTCCAGTCGCTCGAAGTGCTGTCCGGGCTGGACGAGCTGCGCGAGCGGATCGCCCTGCACCTGTCGGCCGAAGAGCCCGGCGCGGTGCTGCCGCTGGTCCGCCCGGACGAGCCGGCCGCGCCGGTGCGGGCGGCCGACGTCGACACCACGCTGTCCGGGCGCACGGTGCTGATCGTCGACGACGACCCGCGCAACGTCTACGCGCTGACCGGGATCCTGGAACTGCACGGGATGCAGGTGCTGCACGCCGAAGACGGCCGCAAGGGCGTCGAGACGGTCGCCGCGCACCCCGGCATCGACCTGATCCTGATGGACGTGATGATGCCGGAGATGGACGGCTACACCGCGACCGCGAAGATCCGCGCGATGCCCGAGCACGCCGCCATCCCGATCGTCGCGGTGACGGCCAAGGCGATGCCGG
Organism: Amycolatopsis sp. NPDC049159; assembly: GCF_040648295.1. Taxonomy (NCBI): domain Bacteria; kingdom Bacillati; phylum Actinomycetota; class Actinomycetes; order Pseudonocardiales; family Pseudonocardiaceae; genus Amycolatopsis; species Amycolatopsis sp. NPDC049159. Next base: position 125,979 of record NZ_JBEZDL010000004.1, on the reverse strand, counting down.
GCGACCGGGAGAAGAGCCTCGCCTCCGGCGCGACCGACTACGTGACCAAGCCGGTCGACGCGGACGACCTGATCGCCCGCATCAAGCGGCACGTGACGGCGTGATCGGGTGACCGCCGACGAAGAGCTGCTCCCGGTCCCGGGGCGCCCGGCCGAGGTGTCGGCCAACCTGGCCCGGCTCGCCGACACCGTCGCCCGGCTGCGCGGCGAGGTCGACCACGCGCACGCCGTCGCCGACGGCCGCGCGCTGATCGAGCTGGCCAAGGGCGTGCTGATGGAACGCCTCCACTGCACGCCCGCCGACGCCGCCCGGCAGCTGGAAAGCCTCGCCGGGCGGGCCGGGCTGACGCCGCTGGAGTTCGCCGCGGACGTCGTCGGCGAAGCGGCCGAGGACCGCATCACCGAAGTGGCGCAGGAGTTCCTGGCCCGCGCGGAGGGCGAAGACTCCGTCGCGGTGCGGCTGCGCACCGCGGAAAGCGGGGTGCTCGCGGCGGGGGACACCCAGCGCGTCGCGGAGTCCATCCTGGAGCACGCGCTGCGCCCGCTCGGCGCGACCGCCGTCGCGGTGTGGCTCGCCGGGCCGGACGGTTCACTCACGCTGGCCGGGTCGGCGGGGTTCTCCGCCGAAGAGGCGGCCCGCTGGCGGTACGTCCCGCCCGGGGTGGCCACGCCGGCCCGCAACGCGCTGCTCGAACGCGACACGGTCTGGTACCCGACGCTGTCCGGCGCCGGGCTGCCTTCGCTCGGGCAGCACACCCTCTCCGGCGGCGGGCGCGTCGCGGTGCCCACCGGCACCGGCGGCCGGATCATCGGCGTCGTCGAGATGTGCTGGCCCGAGCCGCTGCCCGCCGAGCCGGGGCGGCAGCGCCGTCAGCTGGAGGCACTGGCCGAGCTGTGCGGGCACACGCTCGACACGTGGGACGGCGTGGTCGCGCCGGTGGCCGCCGGGTCCGGGGACTTCCTCAGCGAGCTGGTGGACTTCGTCGACGGCCTGCACGACCCGGCGGTGCTGCTGTCGCCGTGCGTCGACGGCGGCCGGCTGACCGACTTCCGCATCCACCACGCCAACGTCCGGTTCGCCGACCCCGGCGGCCGTCCCCGCAGCCGGATCGTCGGCACCCGCCTGCTGGAGACGTACCCGCTGGCGGCCGAGGAGAGCGGCCTGCTCGACAAGATCCGCCGCGTCTACGCGACCGGCGAGCCGTTCCGCGCGGGCAGCCTGGCGGTCACCACCCTCGTCGACCAGGTGCCGCTGACGGTGCACACCGACGTGAGCGTGACCCGGTTCGCCGGCAACGTGCTGCTCATCCTGCGCATCCAGGACGACGCGGCGAAGCTCGCCGTATTGCTGCAGCACGCCCAGCGGCTCGGCCGGATCGGCGGGTTCGAGGAGAACGTCGTGACCGGGACGATCACCTGGAACACCGAGCTGTTCGCGCTGTACGGCCTGCCGCCGACCGCCACGCCGCTGTCGCTGCACGAACTGGCCACGCACGCGCACCCCGACGACGGGCCGGCGATCGGCCGGTTCCTGCGTGCGGTGCTGCACCACCAGCGCCCGTCCTCGACGGCGTTCCGGCTGCAGCGCTCCGACGGCGTCGCCCGGCACATCCGGGTGGTCGCCGAGCCGGTCGCCGACGCGGCCGGCGAGCTGCTCGCCGTGCGCGGCGCCTACCAGGACGTCTCGTCGCAGCACTGGACCGAGGTGGCACTCGCGGCGACGCGGGACAAGCTGGCCGAGACCGAGCAGCAGTCGATCGAACGCAACCGGCTCGCGCTGCAGCTGCAGCACGCGATCATGCCGCCGGCCAAGGGCCCGATCGACATGCCGGGCCTGCGCGCGGCCGTCCGCTACCGGCCGGCCGAGAAGGAGCACCTGGTCGGCGGTGACTGGTACGACGCGGTCGCGCTGCCGACCGGCGAGGTGCTGCTGTGCGTCGGCGACGTCGCCGGCCACGGCATCGACGCGGCGACGGGCATGGTGAGCCTCCGCAACGCGCTCCGCGGCCTCGCGGCGACGGGTGCCGGCCCGGCGCAGCTGCTGACCTGGCTGAACCTGGTCGCCTACCACCTCACCGACCACGTGACGGCGACCGCGGTGGCGGCGGTGTACGACCCGGCGACCCGGGCGTTGCGCTGGGCGCGCGCGGGACACCTGCCCCCGATCGTCCGCCACCGCGACGGCGAGGTGACGACCCTGCCGCTGATCCGCGGCTCGCTCCTGGGCGCGGTCCGGGACGTGACGTACCAGGAGGAGGAGATCCGCCTTGCGGAGGGCGACATCCTGCTGATCTACACGGACGGCTTGATCGAGCGCCGCGACCGCCCGGTCCAGGAGACGGTCTCGCGGCTGGTGACCCTGGTGGAGCGCCACGAGGGCGGCTTGGAGCACCAGCTGGACACGCTGCTGACCTACAGCACGGCGGACACCGACGACGACACGTGCGTGGTGGGGATCGAGGTCCGGTCGGCGAGCTCGTGAGTGGGAAACGGTGTTCCAACGCTGTTTCCCACTCAAGACCGGGGGCTCTCAGGGGTTGACGGCCAGCACCAGGAAGCCCGCCAGCAGCACCAGGTGCACGCCGCCCTGGAGGCGGGTCGCCCGGCCCGGGACCACCGTCAGGACGCTCACCACCACCGTCAACGCCAGCAGCACGATCTGCGTCGAGCCGAGGCCCAGCAGCAGCTCGCCCGGCAGCCACAGCGACGCCAGTGCGATCGCCGGGATCGTCAGGCCGATGCTCGCGATCGCCGAGCCGTAAGCGAGGTTCAGGCTGATCTGCATCCGGTCGCGCTGGGCGGCGCGCGTGGCCGCGAGGGTCTCCGGGAGCAGGACCAGCAGGGCGATCACCACGCCGACGAACGACTGCGGGAAGCCGGCCGCGCGGACGCCCGCCTCGATCGCCGGGGACTCCACCTTCGCCAGGCCGACCACCGCGACCAGGGCGACCAGCAGGAGCGCGAGGCTGCCCAGCGCCGCCCGGTTCGTCGGGGGCTCGGCGTGGTCGTCCTCCTTGACCTCGCCGTCGGCCGCCACCGGGAGGAAGAAGTCGCGGTGGCGCATGGTCTGCGTCAGCACGAACGTGGCGTACAGCGCCAGGGACGCGACGGCGGCGAACGTCAGCTGCGCCGAGGAAAACGCCGGGCCCGGCGTGCTGGAGGTGAACGTCGGCAGCACCAGGCTCAGCGTGGCCAGCGTCGCGACCGTGGCCAGCGCGGCGCCGCTGCCTTCGGAGTTGAAGAGGGTGACGCCGTAGCGGCGGGCGCCGACCAGGAGCGAGATGCCGACGATGCCGTTGGTCGTGATCATCACCGCCGCGAACACGGTGTCGCGCGCCAGCGAGCCGGCGTCCGGGCCGCCCGAGACCATCATCGTGACGATCAGCGCGACTTCGATGACGGTGACCGCGACCGCGAGCACGAGCGAGCCGAACGGTTCCCCGACGCGGTGCGCGACGACCTCCGCGTGGTGCACCGCGGCCAGCACGGTCGCCCCGAGCGCGATCGCCACGATCGCCACGAAGACCGGGCCGAGGTCGCGGCCCCAGGCGAGCGCGAGCACGAGGATGCCGAGCACGGGGGTGACGGAGGTCCAGGACGTCAGGAAGGATCTCAGCGCGGCCATGTCTCCACCCTGTCACACCGGCGGTCACTTTGCGTGGTCGTACGGCGATTCTCACATGGTCCCTTGTGGACGGTCGAACCGCGCGGGAACGGTGCCGAGCACGTGCCGCCGGAAGGTTTCGCTGGGTGCGGGGAGGTTCCGCCCGGCCACCCACGCGAGCCCGATGTCGCGGGCAGCGTCCACATCGGTCAGTTCCAGGTGCGGCGCCGGGAACGCCGCCGTGTGCGGCAGCGGCAGCACGGACACGCCGAGCCCGGCGGTCACGAGCCCGCGCAGCGTCTCGACTTCGTCGCCTTCGAACCCGATGCGCGGGGCGAACCCGGCCTCGGCGCACAGCCGCTCGGTCGTTTCGCGCAGCGCGTAACCGGGGCGCAGCAGGATGAACGTCTCGTCCGCGACGTCGGCGAGGCGGACGCGGTGGCGCCCGGCGAGCCGGTGGTGCGGCGGGACGGCCAGCCGCAGCGGCTCGACGAGCAGGCGTTCCCAGTGCAACTGGGGGTGCCCGGGGTCGCCGCTGGTGAGGACGAGGTCCGCGGTGCCCTCGAGCAACTCCGCCTCGAGCCCGGCCTCGCCGTGCTGCCGCAGCTCGAAGCGGGTGCTCGCGTGCTCGCGCAGGAAGCCGCTCAGGACGTCGGGCACGAGCCAGGTGCCGAAGGTGTGCAGGAAGGCCAGCGGCACGACCCCGGCCCCCGGCGCGACGATGTCGGCGACTTCGCGCAGGCCCTGGTCGAGCTGGTCGAGCACGAGGCCGGCGTGCCGCTTGAAGACGTGCCCGGCCGGCGTCAGCCGCAGCAGCCGCCCGGACCGGCGGAACAGCTCGGCGCCGGCTTCGTGCTCCAGCCGCCGCAGGGCCCGGGAGAGCGCGGGCTGGGTCAGGTGGGCCCCGGCCGCGGTCTCCGTGACGGTCGCGCCGCCGGCGACCTCGCGGAAGAGCCGCAGCATCTGGACGTCCATGCGCCCAGTGTATGGAAGTTCAGCCGATCAGGCATTGGACGCATGCGCCGGGGCGGGGCAGGCTGAAGGTATGGCTACGGTGGCAGAACAACTGGTCAGGACGCTGCGGGACGCGGGCGTCGAGCGCATCTACGGCATCGTCGGCGACAGCTTGAACCCGATCGTCGACGCCGTGCGCCGCACCGACGGCATCGAGTGGGTGCACGTCCGCCACGAAGAGACCGCCGCCTTCGCCGCGGCGGCCGAAGCGCAGGTCACCGGCAAGCTAGCGGTGTGCGCGGGCAGCTGCGGGCCGGGCAACCTGCACCTGATCAACGGCCTGTTCGACGCCCACCGCTCGGGCGCGCCGGTGCTCGCGATCGCGTCGCACATCCCGTCCAACCAGATCGGCACCGGGTTCTTCCAGGAGACCCACCCGGACCGCCTCTTCGCCGAGTGCAGCCACTTCAGCGAGGTCGTCGCGGACCCGGCGCAGCTGCCGCGGCTGCTGCGCATCGCCACCCAGGCCGCCGTCGGCAAGGGCGGCGTCGCGGTGCTGACCATCCCGGGCGACCTCGCCGACCGCAAGGCCACCGGCCCGCTCACCGAGCGGCTCCCGCTGGTCGAGCCGTCGCCGCCGGTGCCGTCCGCGGAAGCCGTGCAGGAGCTCGCCGACCTGCTGAACTCGGGGGAGAAGGTGATGCTGTTCGCGGGCGCGGGCGTCCGCGGCGCGCACGAAGAAGTCATGGCGCTGGCGGAAAAGCTCGCCGCCCCGGTCGGGCACTCGCTCGGCGGCAAGGAGTGGATCCAGTACGACAACCCGTTCGACGTCGGCATGAGTGGCCTGCTCGGCTACGGCGCCTGCTACGACGCCATGCACGAAGCCGACCGGATCGTGTTGCTGGGCACGGACTTCCCGTACGACATGTTCCTCCCGCAGGCGCGCACGATCCAGGTCGACCACGACGCTTCGCGCCTCGGCCGCCGCACGCCGCTGGACCTGGCGGTGCACGGCGACGTCAAGGCGACGCTGCGCGCCCTGCTGCCGCTGCTGCGCCCGCGGACCGAGCGCGCGTACCTGGACCGGATGCTGCGCGAGCACGTGCGGAAGCTGGAGAAGGTCGTCGGCGCGTACACGGGCAAGATCGAGCAGCGCCGTCCGATCCACCCGGAGTACGTCGCTTCGGTGCTCGACGAGGTCGCCGCGGACGACGCCGTGTTCACCGTCGACACCGGCATGGGCAACGTCTGGGCCGCGCGCTACCTGACCCCCAACGGCCGCCGCCGGGTGCTCGGCTCGTTCCGGCACGGCAGCATGGCGAACGCGCTCCCGCACGCGATCGGCGCGCAGCTGTCCCAGCCGGGCCGCCAGGTCGTGTCGCTCTCGGGCGACGGCGGGCTCGCCATGCTGATGGGCGACCTGCTGACGCTGCCGGCCTACGACGTGCCGGTGAAGATCGTGGTGTTCAACAACGCCACGCTCGGCATGGTGAAGCTGGAGATGCTGGTGGACGGGCTCCCGGACTTCGGCACCGACCACGCGCCGGTGAACTTCGCGGCGATCGCGGCCGCGTGCGGCGTCTTCGCCGAGCGGGTCGAGGACCCGGCCGACGTCCGCGGCGCGCTGGAGAAGGCGTTCGCCCACCCCGGCCCGGCGGTCGTCGAGGTGGTGACCGACCCGAACGCGCTGTCGATCCCGCCGCGGATCACCGGCGAGATGGTGCGCGGCTTCGCCTTGGGCGCGACGAAGACGGTGCTCAACGGCGGCGTCGGCAAGATGGTCGACCTGGCGCGCGCCAACCTGCGCAACGCCCCGCGCCCGTGACCCAGGAGTGCTGTCCGACTGTCATGGACGCAGGCGGGAATCGGTTGCCACCCGGCAACCTGACTTGGCTCAAGATCGCTGATCTTGGGTAGGGTGCTGGCTGTTGAGCTGCGGTTTCGTCGTGTGAACGGCGAAAATCTGCGCACTGAGCGGCCGGTTCCAGGGGGCTGCCCATCGCTTCCCGGTTACGGCTTCAGCGACAAGCCGGCCGCGCCGGGGCGGGGGATCGAGCGGATATCCGACGCGTGGTGCGAGCTGATGGCCCGGCTCGGCTACCGGCGGTTCGGCGCCCAGGGCAGCGAGTGGAGCACCAGCATCGCCACGAGCACCGGTCAACGGCAGCCCGATCGGGTCGCCGGCATCCATCTCACACCGCCGCTCGCACCGCCCGATCCGGCCACGTTGGACGACCTCACCGGTGCCGAGCGGGCGGCGCTCGCGACACTGCGGGAGGCGGACGAATGGGGCTCCGGATACTCGGCGCAGCAGTCGACCCGGCCGCAGACGGTCGGCTACGGGCTGGTCGACTCGCCGGCCGCCCTCTGCGCCTGGATCGTCGAGAAGTTCTGGTCGTGGACCGACTCCGGTGGCGACCTGCATCGGGTTATTACCCGGGATGAGCTGCTCGACAACCTGATGCTCTACTGGCTGCCCGGCACCGGTGCCTCATCCGCCCGGCTGTACTGGGAAAGCCTCCGGCAGGTCAACGAATGGATCTCCGGGTCGGCCGGCGCAGCCGGTGACCGTACCCACCGGCTGATCGGTCTTCCCCAAGAAATGCAGCGCCCGTCTCGGCGGTGGGCGGAGCGCCGGTTCCCGAACATCCGGTACTGGAACGAGCCCGGCAAGGGCGGCCACTTCGCGGCGTTCGAGCAGCCGGCGTTGTTCGTCGACGAGGTCCGGTCATTCTTCCGGCTGGTCCGCTGATGGTCACCCGTACTAGGTAAGCGGCTGGCTGAAGATCAACAAGTGCCCATCGGGTGTCCGTACGTTGAAGTCGCGCATCCCGTAGGGCCGGTCAGCCAGTGGCTCGACGATGTCCGCGCCGCGGGCGCGCAGCTCGTCGTGGCAGGAATCGACGTCGTCGACGACAACCGTCACCCTGGCCGGGCCGACGCTGCTTTCGGCGTACAGGTGGAACTCGGCGGTATCGCGGATCACGGCCGCGTAGCTGGGTGGGGTCTCCCAGGTGAATATGGTGTCGAATCCGAGCGCGTCCGTGAAGTACGACCGCGCTGCCTGCACATCTCGGCACGGCAGCACGGGAATCGCCACCCGCATGACCATTCCGTCACCTTACCCGACTTTGGCTCAAGATCGCTGATCTTGGGTAGGGTGCTGGCTGTTGAGCTGCGGTTTCGTCGTGTGAACGGCGAAAATCCGCGCGCTAAGCGGCTCGGCGCATGACGATGCGGCGTTGGAGGCGCTCAGGGCGGTGGCGAGGCAGCGTCTGGCTATGGGGCAGCCCGAGCTCGACTTCGGCCCGGACTTCGCGGCGTTGCAGGCCGGCAGTGGTGCTGGTGGTGACGAGGTGATCCGATTACTGGTGCTGGCACGGATCGTCGAGCCGACCAGCAAGCCGGACAGTCTGCGGGTGGTCGAGGAGGCAGGTTTCGACCCGCCGGCGTACGCGACCGCTCAAGCGGCGTCTGCCCGCGTTCGCGAGGCAGAAGTCGGCCGCGGCGTGCGCCCGCACCGCTGATCTGGGGCCGGCGTCACTGGTTCTCCACGATGTGTCCACCTTGTACTTCGAGACCGATGCCGGGGACGGGTTCCGTGAGCCCGGGTTCTCCGAAGAACGCCGCCTGGAGCCGCAGATCACGATCGGGCTGCTCACCGACGCAAGCGGGTTTCCGTTGATGGTCAACGCGTTCGAGGGCAACCGGGGCGAGACCACTACGATGCTGCCGACCATCCGTGCGTTCATGGATGCCCACCAGCTGGCTGACGCTGGCATGATCTCTGCGGCCAACCAGCAGGCCATCGAGGCCGCGGGGTTGTCGTTCATCTCGGCGCGCGGATACCCGACGTGCCGTACGTGGTCCAGGCGTGGCGCCACGAGCACCCGGATGAGCAGATCCCCGACGGGCGCATCTTCACCCAGCCCTGGCCTGCCGGCCCCAAGGACCAGCGCCGCGACCAGATCATCTACTACCTGTACCGGGCGGACCGGTGGCCACCGCGTCGGGATCGCGGTGGCCACCGGGGGTTTCACGGCTCGGCGACGATGACGCCGGTGGCGGCGAGGTGTTCGAGCGCCGCCACCACCCGGGCCCGCGTGGTCTCGCCGAGTTCGGCGGCGTCGATCGCGTCGCGCGCCGTGGCGTGCATCGCCAGCGCCCGGACGAAGCGGACCACATCGGGAGTCCCGAGCAGGCACCCGTCCCGGTGCTCGCAGCGGTGGACGAGCACCTCGAAGGGCTCGTGGGGGTTCACCCGGTACGGCGCGTCGAGGTCCATTGTGGACCCCTCGCTACGCGTGGACGATCACGCCGCGGATGTTCTTCCCGTCGCGCAGGTCCTGATAGCCCTCGTTGACCTGCTCGAGGGTGTACTTGCGGGTGACCAGCTCGTCGAGCTTGAGCTTCCCGGCGTCGTAGAGCCGCAGCAGCCGGACGATGTCGTACTGCGGGTTCGCCGAGCCGAACAGTGTGCCCTTGATCGTCTTCTCGAACAGCGTCATGACACCGCCGGAGACGTGCACGGTGAGCTTCTCGGGGTTGGCGAGCCCGGTGATGACGACGGTGCCGCCCTTGCCGACGACGTTGAACGCTTCGCTGACGACGTCCTCCTCCACGGTGCCGACGGTGATCAGCGCCTGGTCGGCCAGCTGGCCCCAGGTGAGCTCGTTGACCTTCTCGGCGGCTTCGGCCGCGGTGGCGAACGCGTGGGTGGCGCCGAACTTGAGCGCCGCCTCCCGCTTGAACTCGACGGGATCGACCGCGACGACGTACTTCGCCCCGGCGTGCGCGGCACCCTGCACGGCGTTGATCCCGATGCCGCCGATCCCGTAGACGACGGTGGTGTCGCCGGCGCGCACCCCGCCGGCGTAGTTGGCGGTGGCCCACCCGGTGGGCACGCCGCAGCCGACCAGGACCGCGGTCTCCAAGGGGAGCCAGTCGTCGACCTTGACCACCGAGTGCTGCGAGATGGTGGCGCGCTCGGAGAACGTGCCGAGCATGCACATCGCGCCGAAGTCCTGGCCGCCGCCGTGGAAGCGGAAGGTGCCGTCGGGCAGGTGGCCGTCGAGGATGGTGGCGCCCATGTCGCAGAGGTTCTGGCGGCCGGTCGAGCAGTAGCGGCAGGTGCCGCAGTTCGGGATGAAGCTGCACACGACGTGGTCGCCGGGCGCGACCTTGGTGACACCGGGGCCGACCTCTTCGATGACCCCGGCGCCCTCGTGCCCGCCGATGATCGGGAACCGCGGCACCAGGTCGTTGTCGATCAGGTGCAGATCCGAGTGGCACAACCCGGCGGCGGTGTACTTGATGAGCACCTCACCGGGACCGGGCCCGTCGAGGTCGAGCTCCATGATCTCGAACGGCTTCCCGGCATCGAACAGTACGGCTGCCTTCGTCTTCACGGCCATCTCCTTGACGTGCGGCGTGCGTCCTCGCCCGTCGATTGTGAGCAGCCGCCGCGGCCGTGGAGTGTCCGAATCCCGGACACCTTCCGTCCGCGCCCGGGGTCAGCGGACCCGCAGCGCGCGCATGCGGTTGTAGAGCGTCGAGCGGCTGATGCCCAGCTGCTTCGCCGCCCGCACCTTGTTGCCGTCGCAGGCTCGCAGCGTGCGGACGATGACGTCGTACTCGGCCTGCTCCCAGCCGGTCAGGGCCCCGCCCGTCTCCGTGCAGTCCAGGGCCAGGTCGGCCGCCGTCAGGTCACCGGCCGAGCGGCGGTCGGCCGCCGCCGCCAGGACGCCCTCCAGCTCGCGCAGGTTGCCCGGCCAGTGCTGGGACGCCAGCAGCTCCAGCGCGCCCGGTGTCAGGCGCAGCGAAGCGCCGAAGCCGCGTAGCAGCTCGCGGGCAATCGCCGGGATCTCGTCGCGGCGCTCGCGCAGCGGGGGCAGCTCGATCCGGCGGTGGACGCGTGCCGCCAGGGTTGCCTGCTCGCCGTGCAGCTCCGACGGCGGGCCGCTGAGCAGGGCGAACCACGCCGGTGACTCGTCCAGCAGGCGGGCCAGGCGGACGGCCGCGAGCGGGGGCAGCAGCTGGATCCCGTCGATCACCAGCAGGCCGCGGGAGCTCGCCGCCGCCTCCACGCGGGCGCACCAGCCGGCTTCGCCCGCGACGACGTCGGACGCGTCGAACTCGCGCACCGGCTCGTCCCCGGCGATCACCCGGGCGGCCGTGCTGCGGCCCGCGCCGGGCTCGCCGCAGACGAGCACCCGCCGCCGGGCGTGGCCGGCGCGGTGGAGGCGGTCTTCGATCGGCGCCGGGAAGAGCCCGCGCGCGGCGCGCGGGCGCGACACCACCGGGCTCGCCGGGCGCACCGGCGCCAGCTCGAACAGCAGCCCGGCGTTCGCCGACACGGCTTCGACGCGCACCTCCACCGGCGTGCCGGAGGTCAGCCGGATGCGCCGGAGCCCCCGCTGGGTGCGCCCGAGGTCCTGCAGCAGCCGGTGGTCGGCGGTGTCGACCAGCTCGGTCGCCGCCGTGTTGGCCAGCACGACGTCCTGGCCGAGCGCCAGCACCGCGCAGGCCCGGTGCTGCACCGACTGGAACGCGGCCAGCAACTGCTGCTCGGCGAGCTTCGCGCCGTCGAGCAGCCGCCGTTCGATGTCGGCGACCGCGCGCCGCAGGAACGGCCCGAGCAGCGGGTTCGCGTCGCCGGCCGGCCCGGTGATGTCGAGGACGCCGGCCAGCCGCCGCGTCGAAGGGTGCACCAGCGGGTGGCCGTAGCAGGTGAACTGCTTCATGGCTTCGAGGAAGTGCTCGTCACCGTCGACGGAGACACCGCGGCGGGTCTCGAACGGCGTGGCGAGGGAGTTCGTCCCGGTCCGCTCCTCGATGAACTGGCAGCCGGGCACCGCGCTGATGTTCTCCAGCGCCAGCTCGACCGACCGCTCGGTGAACCGCCGCGCGACGATGCGGCACTCGTCGTCGGCGAGCACGACGCAGAACCGCGTGCCGGCCAGCTGCCGGGCCAGCTCGTCGAGCACGGGCGAAGCGGCCCGCAGCAACCGGCTGCGGCTGTCGACGTCGGCGACGTCGAGCCGGTCGATGGCGGATGCCGGCGAGAGCCCGGAGAGCTCCGCCCGCCGCCACGACTGCGCGATCTCGGTCCGCAGGTCCACGCGCACTCCTCGAGCGACCCGATCGGTGTACCCGGCCTGCCATCATCACACGGACCGGCCGCCAGGTGAACCTTTCCGACCGGGCCGGTGCCCGCCCGCCCCGGCCGGACGGTTTCCGGGTACGCCGGATCGCTTGCGCCACAACGCAAAGAGCGTCGGCTCGCACCAAGCCCGTTCGGGAGCGGGACGCCCCGTGCAGGTCGGCGAACCGATCAAGCCGTTCCCGCTCGAGGAGGCTTCGGCAAGAGCGACGAGCGTGGAACTTCGCGATGGTGAGGCTCTCGGAGTCGGAACGCCGTCGACTTCCGGCCAGGCTACCCCGCGGGTTCGCCGCGCCGACCCGTCCGATCGGGCGGGGCCCACTCCGGCAGCCGGACGCCGTGCAGCCCGCGGTAGGCCGCGCGCGCCGGTGGGGACCAGCCTTCCAACAGGTCGGCGCGCGGTGCGAACACCTCGACGCCGATCGGGTGGCAGACGTCGATCGGGTCGCGGGCGTCCGGGCCCCACAGCGGGACGGACAGGTCGCCGCCCGGGCACGTCGACAGCGCGCACAGCAGGTCGGCCTCCGCGAAGAACTCGAAGTGGTCGCCCGGGCGGGCCGGGCACGCCTTCATGAAGTAGCGGTCGTCTTCGGTGAGCCCGGTGCACTGGAAGACGTTCAGGACGTCGTGCACGTCGAACTCGGTGAGCCCGAACGGCGCGACCGCGCGGACCAGGTTCGAGTGGCAGTGGAAGTCGAAGTCCTCGCCGGTGAGCAGCCGGTTGACGTACGGGTCGCAGCGGGTGCCGAGCAGGTCGTGCACGCGGCCGCCGTCGCCGTCCACGCCGTGGTGCTCGAGGGTGTCGGCGGTGATCGTGGCCAGCGGGCGCAGGAACGGCAGCGTCGACCACAGCCGGTCGAACGTGCTGACGTGCGCGCGCTGGAGCTGGCGGGTGCGGGCCGCCCAGAACCGTTCGCGGGGGTCGTCGGCGTGCCACAGGTTGAGGTCCCCGACCTGCGGGCCCTCGACGGTGCTGAGCCGGCAGAGGTGGCCCTTCGGCACCCGCCACGCGCGGCCGGAGCGGATCGGGATTTCGAAGGCGTCGACCCGCACCCGGCCGGGCCCGGCGGCGAGCCGCCGGTAGAACGACCGGTCGACCTCGAGTGCGGCGCCCTGGTAGGCGGGTGGGGGTGCGCCCATGGCGTTCTCCTTCGTCGGGTGCGTCCAGCATGCCCTCGGTCACGCACGGTGGTGTTCGATCACTCGTTCGGCTGCTGGGGCGGCGGCGGTCGGGCTTTTACCGTCGTAGTGCCCTATTTCGTGGGAGGAGTGACCGGCGTTGCTCGTGGCCCTCCAGCGCACCGGTACCGAACGTGCTCTGCCGCCCGCGGCGGAGCACGTCGTGGAGTTGCTGCGTTCCTGGGGGCGGGGACCGGACCACCTGACGGGCCTGGCGCTGGCGGGCATCGCGTTGCCGGGCCCCAAGTTCGTCGACGCTCTCGTCTTCACCCGCACCGGCGTGGTGGTGATCGCGGCGCACGAGCCCGGCCCGGACCCGGGATCGGGGGAGCGGGCGGGCGCGGCGGTGGCGGCGGCGCAGGGAGCGCTCGCCGGGCACGAAGGCGGCCGGTACGTGACCGGCCTGGTCGCGGTCGTCCCCGGCCTGCCCGACCCGGGTGCGCACTGGGACGAGCCCGCCACCGTCCCCGGGGTCGCCGTCGTCCTGGCCGACCCGCGGAGCCTGCGCCGGATCATCGTCCAGCACAACCGCTGGCGGACCGTCTGGTCGGCCGACGACGTCCTCGACGCCTGCTACGCGCTTTCCCTCGCCCACCTGGCCCCGCCGCGGTCCGCGCTGGTCGCCGACGGGTTCCCGGTGCGCCTGCCGGACCGCTCCCGGCTGCCGGAGCTGCCCGCGGTCGTGCCGATCCCCGCCGAACCCCCGCCGGCCGCCGAGGCGCCCGGCGAGCCGGCCGTCCCGCCGCCCCGGCGGCCGGGTTCGGCGGTCTTCCCGCGGCCACGGCCGATCCGGCAGGTGCCCTGGGGTCTCTTGGCCGTGCTGACGCTGCTCGTCACCACGGGCGTCATCGCCGCCGTGTTCGTCGCGCAGGTCTTCCACGGCTCGTAAAGATCGCGCCAACTGGGCCATCTGCACCGTTTCCCCGCGACGTCGGCTGGGCACCTCCCGGTAGACGTGAAAGGGGTTCACGATGCCGCGCACCCAAGCGCTCGTCCTGCTGGCCGTCCTCACCGGTGCCGCCGTCACCGGCTGCAAGGTGCCCGACGACCTGGCCTCCGGGGCCCAGCCGACCGGAACCGCCGCCGCGGCGCCGGTCGCGCCCGCCGAAGCGCGGGCCGAGCTGGGACAGCTGAAGGTCGCCGTGCGCGGGACCATGGACGGCTACAGCCGCGAGAAGTTCCCGCACTGGGACAAGGTCGAGGGCGCCTGCGACACCCGCGAGCAGGTCCTCAAGCGCGACGGCAAGGACGTCACCACGAACTCCGACTGCGCCGCCAAGTCCGGCACCTGGGTGAGCGCCTACGACGGCCAGACCTGGCACAAGGCGTCCGATGTGGACATCGACCACATGGTGCCGCTGGGGCAGGCGTGGGTCAGCGGCGCCAAGTCGTGGACCCAGGAGCGCCGCGAGCAGTTCGCGAACGACCTGGTCCGCCCGCAGCTGCACGCGGTCACCGACAACCTCAACGAGCAGAAGAGCGACAAGGCGCCCGACCAGTGGAAGCCGCCGCTCGTCTCGTACTGGTGCACCTACGCCACGGACTGGATCGTCGTGAAGCGCAACTACGGCCTGACGATCACCGTGCCGGAAAAGACGGCGCTGGAGTCGATGCTGCAGCACTGCTAACGCAGCGAGCGCGCCGCCGCCAGCGCCTGCCCGGCGTAGGACCGTCCGAACAGGACGGTGTGCACCAGCAGCGGGAACAGCTGGTGCAGCCCGATCCGCTCCGTCCAGCCGCCGGCCAGCGGGGCTTCCTCCTGGTAGGCGGCGAGGACGCGGTCGAGGTGCGGGCAGCCGAACAGCTGCAGCATCGCCAGGTCCGTCTCGCGGTGCCCGCCGTGCGCGGCCGGGTCGATCAGCCACCCGTCTTCGCCGTCCCACACGACGTTGCCGTTCCACAGGTCGCCGTGCAGCCGGGACGGCGGTTCGTCGAGCGCCGGGAACCGGGCGCAGGCGCGCTCGAAGACCGCGGCTTCGGCCGGGCCGAACGTCCCGGCGTCGACCGCGCGGCGGACGTAGGGCAGCACCCGGTGCGCGGCGTACCACGACGCCCAGTCCTCCTCGGGGACGTTCGCCATCGGGGCCAGGCCGATCCAGGCGTCGGCGGGCCCGCCCGGGGGAGCGGAGCCGAACGCCGGCGCCCCGGCCGCGTGGAGCCGCGCGAGCCCGCGCCCGAACCGCTCGGCCGCCGCCGCGCTCGGGCGTCCGGCCGGGACGCGGTCGAGCACCAGCTGTTCGTCGTCGTGGCTGTGCACCACCGGCACCGCGACCGCGTCCGCCGCGGCCAGCCAGCGCAACCCGGCGGCCTCGGCGGCGGCCGCGCCGGGGGCGTGCCCGCGCTTGACCACCACCACGCGGCCGTCGTCGAGAACGGCTTCGCGGATGCTCATGTCCCGCACCGTACCGGCGCGCTAACGTAGGCGCCGGAGACAGGGGGAACGACAGGTGGCGGTCACGGTCCAGAAGCTCGAACGGCTGCTCGGCGGGCTGGCGGAGGTCCAGCGCTCCGAAGCGCGCGACTACTCGTCGTTCAGCGTGCGCGGCAAGCGGTTCGGCTACTTCTGGCCGCGGACCCGGACCGTCGGCCTCAAGCAGGAGATCTCCGAGCAGCTGGCGCTCGTGGCGGAGCGCCCCGACGTGTTCGAGGTCCAGTTCACCGCGGGCGGGTTCGGCTGGGTGGTCGTGTACCTCGACGGGATCGGCGCCGACGAGCTGGCTGAATTGCTCTACGAGGCCTGGCGGCTTTCGGCGCCCGAGGAGCTCGCCGCCGAGGCGCCCTTCACCAGGATCGCCCGCGCGTAGAGCAGCTCGAACCCCAGCCGCTGCACGTTCTGCTGCGACTTCGACCCCGGCTGCGTGGTGACCACGGCGAGGTCGCACCCCAAGGCGGCGGCGGTCGCGAGCCGGGCGCGCACCAGCGCCGTCTGCACGCCGCGGCGGCGGTGGGCGGGCAGCGTCGCCGCGGCGCCCAGCTGCGCGATCCCGTCGGCGACGCGAAGCCCGGCGCCGCCGGCGAATTCGCCCTCGCGTTCCGCCGTGAACCGCAGCATCCCCGGCATGTCGCGCAGCGCGTCTACGATGGTCTCGCGCGAGAACTCCTCGTGCGAGGCCAGGCCTTCGGTGTCGGCCACGACGGACGCGTCGGCGATGGCGGCCAGCCACGTCTCCAGCTCGTCGTCCCCGGAGCGCCGGACGAAGTCGGGGAAGCCGGCGTCGGCGACCCGGCGGCCGAGCACGTTCTCGTAGTTCTCCAGCCGGTAGCCCCGGTCGGTCAGGTGCCCGCCGAAGGACGCGTCCGCCAGCTGTGACACTTCGATCTGCACCGGCGCGCCCTGCTCGGCGTAGGCCGCTTCGATCTCCTCCAGCCCGTCGGGCGGGCCGTCGAAGCCGACCCCGGCGACCTTGTTGTACGGCGAGTCCGCCTCCGCGAAGCTCGCGACCCCGCCGGCGAACGGCCGCGCGAAGCCGACGTCGTCGCCCCGGCGGGCTCGTGCCGCATCGCTGCTTTCGACGACCAGCCGCACCTCGGCGCGTTCGATCCGGGCCGCCAGCGCGACGTCGCAGAAAAGCCGTTCCCCGTCCATGTCCCCAGGGTGGCGGACGTGGACGGGGAACGGAACCGAATTTCGCTCAGCCCTCCACGCGGTGCGACGCCCAGAACGACGTCAGGTCGGTCGACCCGGCCGCCGCCTGCGCCGCCGCCTTGAACTCCGCGGTGGTCGACACGCCGTACCAGTGCGACTGGGCGTAGGACTTCAGCAGGTTCGCCATCGCCGTGTCGCCGATCAGCCGCCGCAGGTCGTGCAGCGTGCACTTGCCGTAGTTGTAGACGACCGTGGAGTACCGCGACGAATGCGCGTCCCAGTAGGCCATCGAGTTGGTCAGCTTCTCCGCGCTCGACTGCCACGTGATGCCGCAGCCGCTGCCCGTGACCCCGCGGTAGAGGTCGGTGGCGTAGTCGGTGAAGCTCTCGTCCAGCCACGGGGAGTTGTACTCGTCGTCGCCGACGATCCCGTAGAACCACTGGTGCGCCAGCTCGTGCGGGAGCGCCGTGGTCGACACGAGGTCCAGCACGAAGCCCGGGTACTCCATGCCGCCGAACCAGAAGTTGTTGTCCAGCACCACGTCCACCTCGCCGTACGGGTAGTCGCCGAAGCGGCCCGAGTGGACGTCGATGGAGTCGGCGGCCAGGCTCAGCATCTGGTTGGCACTGCTGGTGGAGATCCCGCTGACCGAGTAGACGTTCACCCGCACGCCCTTGCCGGACGTCGTGCTGATCTTGGCGAACGGCCCGGCGCCCCAGGCGAAGTCGCGCACCTTGTTCGCGACGGCGCGGGTGGTGGTCGTGCTGCCGCTGGTCGTCTCGGTCGACGTCCCGGTGGCCGGGGTCAGCAGCGCCGTCGGGTGCACCAGTGTGACGTCGAAGTCGCTGATCACGGTGTAGAACGACTCGCCGTTGTTGGTGTAGGGGTCGAGGTGCCAGCCCGCGCCGTCGCGGACCGCGAGCACCGGCAGCGCGTTGCCGATCATGTTGTACGCGCCGTCGTGGCCGAACCGGTCGGCGCCGCTGGGCACGACGATCTTCAGGTCGAACCCGATGGTCGCCGACTGGCCCTGCGCGAGCGGTGCCGGCAGCGTGATCTTCATGGCCGTGCAGTCCACGCTCAGCGCGGAGGGCGTGCCGCCGGTGACGTTCGTGACCGTGATCGGCGTGGTCGGGCAGGTGCCGTGGTAGTTGTCCCAGAGCCGCAGGTAGACCTCGGGCAGCGCGGTCGCGGAGCCGTTGGTGAAGCTGACGCTCTGGTGGCCGTTCCAGGTGTCGCCCGCGGTGTTCGACGTGAGGTTCACCGTGTAGGCGGGGTTGATCGGGGTGCGCGTCGAGTCCGCGGGTGCCGCGGTGATCGTCCATGCGAAGGTGGCGCTGCCGCTGTTGCCGGCGGGGTCCTTGGCGGTGACCGTCACCGACGACGTCCCGGCCGCCGTCGGCGTGCCGGTGATCTTCCCGGTGCTCGCGCCGATCGTCAGGCCGGCGGGCAGGCCGGTCGCGGTCCAGGTGAGCGCGTCGCCCTGCGGGTCACTGGCCTGGACCTGCAGGGACGCGGCCTGGCCGACGGCGCCGGTCTGGGCGCCGGGCGAGGTGACGACCGGGGACTGCGGGTTCTGCGAACCGGTGGTGGTCAGCGAGAAGTCGTCGAGGAGGAAGTTGGTGGCGAGGCTCGAGTCCTCGGTGCCGGTGACCTTGAGCGTCACCGTCTGGCCCAGGTAGCGCGACACGTCGATGGTGCGCTGGACGTACCCGGTGTTCTTGTCGAGGTTCGAGTAGCTCGCGAGGGTGTCGGTGCCGACCTGGACGACGAGCTTGTCGTAGGCGGTGGTGGTCGTCGTCTCCTTGGTGTCGACGTGCGCCCACCACGAAAGGGCCGCCGACGCGCAGCCCGCGGGCAGCGTCAGCGACTGGGACAGGGTGTCGGTGTGCGTACTGCCGTAGCCGTCGAGCCAGGCGTCCATCGTGCCGCCGTGCGACGGTTCCGCCGTGGTGGCGGCGGAGATGACCCCGCTGGTCTGGGTCCACGGCGTGGTGCCGCTTTCGAACCCGCCGTTGCCGACGACCTGGTCACCGCAGACCGCCGCGGCCTCGGCCGGCGCGGCGACGGCGACTGTGCCCAGCAGGCCTACGGCCGCACCGAGCGCAGCAGAAAGCACCCTCGATCTCATGGGGGAGTCCTTTCGCGGCCCCGTCCGTCGGGGCCACGGAAAAGGGTCCCCCGCGGTGGGGGCGGCAACAACCCGCCATGAGTCGGGTTCCGGGTTCAGGCCTGCTGGAGCACGTTCAGCAGGATGAAGAGCAGCACGAGCGCGCCGGCCACCGCGACGACGGCGGAGACCGCCGACCGGATCATCTCCCCGAAGCCCTTGGCGGTCCGGGCCCGGTAGGCGGAGTAGTTGGCGCGGGCCTCGCGGGCACTGTGGACCCGGCTGCCGACGAGCAGCCCGGCGGCCAGGGCGAGGAGGACGGCGATGAAAACGGACACGAGCGAATCCCTTCGGAACGGAGAACGGCGAACGGCCTTATTCCTAGACCCGACGGACAGCGCGCGCCACGGCTTTCCGCGGATTCTTCACGGGCCGGTCGGCCCTGGCGGGACGGGTGTCCCGCGTTCTCCGGAAAACGCCGGTCCGCGGTCGGCGGTATCCGTCGTTTTCCGTGCCGGGCAAGGACAAATCGGTGGTCAGTCGTTCGTGGCGAGTCCCTTGTGCTGTTCCCGCAATTCTCGTTTGACGATCTTACCGCTCGGATTCTTGGGAAGCCGCTCCGTGAATACGACGTACTTGGGACATTTGTAACCGGCGAGATGTGACTTCGCGTGGTCGAGCACTTGCGCAGCGGTGAGGGTGACGCCTTCGCGCGGTACGACGACGGCGGTGACCGCCTCGATCCAGTGTGGATGGGCGATCCCGAACACCGCGGCTTCGGCGACGCCGTCGAGGAGGTACAGCGCCTCCTCGACTTCGCGGCTCGCGACGTTCTCGCCCCCGGTCTTGATCATGTCCTTCTTGCGGTCCACGACGGACAGGTAGCCGTCCTCGTCGACGACGCCGAGGTCGCCGGAGTGGAACCAGCCACCGCGGAACGTTTCGGCCGTTTTGTCCTCGTCGCGGTAATAGCCGAGCGTGGCGTGCGGGCTGCGGTGCACGATTTCGCCGACCACGCCGGACGCGACCGGCTCGTCCTCGTCGTCGACGATCCGGGTCTCGACGTTGAGCGACGGCCGCCCGGCCGACCCGGCCCGCTCGAGCTGCTCGTGCGGGCGCAGGATCGTCGCCAGCGGCGCCATTTCGGTCTGGCCGTAGAAGTTCCACAGGTCGACGTCCGGCAGCCGGCGGCGCAGCTCGCGCAGCACTTCGACCGGCATGGCGGACGCGCCGTAGTACCCCTTCCGCAGGCTGGAGAGGTCGGTGCGGTCGAAGTTTTCGTGGCGCAGCAAGGAGATCCACACCGTCGGCGGCGCGAAGAGCTTGGTCGCGCGTTCCCGTTCGACGGCGGCGAGCAGCGCGGCCGGGTCCGGCCCGGGCAGGATCACGCTGGTGGCACCGAGGTAGACGTCGACGGAGAAGAAGCAGTCCAGCTGCGCGCAGTGGTAGAGCGGCAGGGAGTGCACCTCGACGTCGTCGGCGCTCATGCCGCCGTCGACCACGCAGGAGACGTACTGCGCGATCAGGGACCGGGACGACAGGAGAACGCCCTTCGGCCGCGACTCGGTGCCGGAGGTGTACATGATCCGCAGCGGATCGTCGTCGGCGACGAAGACGTCCGGCGGAGCCGAGTCCCCTTCGGACAGCCACGCGCCGACGTCCTCCCACTCGCCGGCCGCGCCGATCCGGCCTCGGACCACTTCGCCGCTGCCGGCCAGCTCGAGCGCCTTTCGCGCGGTCGGTTCGAGGGCGCCCTCGGCGACGAACGCGGCGACCTCGGCGTGGCGGAGGAGGTAGGCGATCTCGTCGGCCCCGAGCATGAAGTTGACCGGCACGAGCAGCACCCCGAGCTTGGCGGTGGCGAACGCGAGCGCGGCGTACTGCCAGCAGTTGTGACTCAGCAGCGCGAGCCGGTCACCCTTGCGCAGCCCGCGCGCGGCGAGTGCATGCGCACACCGGTTGGCGGCGGCCTCGAACTCGGCGAAGGTGAACCGCCGTTCGCCATCGACCACGGCGAGCTTGCCGGGCACGCGCAAAGCGGTCCGGCGGAGCAGATCACCGAGCGCGTGCTGCCGCGCCCGATCGACGAGAGCGGCGGTGGTCCCGGAGAACGGCTGATCCATCCCGGCAGTCTCGGCCGGGACGCGCGAACTCGCAAGCCTCAGCGGGCGAGGTGCCCGAGGGTCTCCGCGGCCCGCGTCTCCAACGGGCGGTAGCCGGACTGCGCGGCCAGCTTCGCCGCCGCTTCGCCGTGCGTGCGGGCCAGCTCCGCGTCGCCCAGAGCGAGCGCCGCTTCGGCCAGTCCGGTCAGCGCCGCCGCTTCGCACCACGTGAAGCTCGTCTCCCGCGCGATCTCCAACGCCGCCGCGAAGTGGGTGGCGGCGTCCGACGGGTCGCCGAGGCGCAAGCACGTCTCGCCCCACGCCGCCAGCGCCGAGGCCTCCGTACCCCGGTCGCCGATCCGCCGGGTCAGCTCCACCGCGTCCGCCGCGTCGGACAGAGCCCGGGTGGCGTCGCCGGCGCGGGACTCCAGCACCGCGCGGCCGGACAGCGCCGCCGCCTCGCCGTACTGGTAGCCCAGCTCGCGGTTCGCCGTCAGCGCCCGCTCGTAGAACGACGCCGCCGCCGGGTCGCCGAGGTCGCGGTGCACGTGCCCGAGGTCGACCAGGACCACCGCCACGCTGAACTTCGCCCCGTCGCGCTCGGCGATCTCCAGCGCGCGGCCGAAGTGCGTCAAAGCTGCGTCCAGGTCGCCGACCTGGCCGCAGGCGAAACCGACGTTCGCCAGCGCCATCGTGACGCCCGGGATCGCGAGCTCTTCGCACAGCCGCAACGACTCCAGGCCGCACGCGATCGCCTCGTGCGGGTCGCCGAGGCGCTGGTGGACCGCGCTCAGGTTGTTGAGGACCGCCGCGCGGCCGGCGGGCCAGTCCGCCGCCAGGCCGTCGTGCAGGACCGTCGTCAGGTGCGCGCGGGCTTCGGCGTAGCGGCCGCTGTTGACGCCGGCGAGCGCGATCGACAGCCGCATCGCCGCCTGGGCCCGGCGCGCGCCCGCGGCTTCGGCGGCGGTCAGCGCGGTCGTGGCCGTGTCGATCCACTCCGTGTGGTGGCCGCGGTGGTGGAAGAACGCCCGGAGCGCGTCGGCGAGGTGCCACGCGTACTCGCGGGCCTCGGGGTGCTCGACGGCCGCGGCGAGGTTCGGCCACTCCGTGTCCAGCCAGTCGAGGGCGGCTTCCGTGCCGTCGAAGACGGGCGCAGGTTCGGGCCGGGGGAGGCGGAGGAAGTGCGGGATCAGCACGCGGCCCGCGGCGTCGGCCGCCGCGAGGTAGTGGTCGAACAGCCGGCGCCGCGCCGCCTCCTGATCCGCGGCCGGGTCGTCGGAGGCGGACCGGCCCGCCGCGTAGCTGCGCAGCAGGTCGTGGAAGCGGTAGCGGCCGGGCAGGTGCCGTTCGACGAGGTGGGCCGCGGCGAGGGCCTTGAGCAGCCGGGCCGCGTGGCTTTCGGTGACGCCGGCGAGCTCGGCCGCGACCGGCGCGGTGAACGTCTGCCCCGGCACCAGCGCGAGCCGCCGGAACAGCAGGCGGTGCTCGGCGGGCAGCGCCCGGTAGGACACCGAGAACGCCGTCGTCACCGCGCTTTCCTCGGCGCCGTCGACGCTCAGCCCGGCCAGCGGATCACCGCCGGCCAGCTCACGGGCCAGCTCCGCGATCCCGGACGCCTCGCCGGCGCCGAGGTTCGCCGCGGCCAGCCGCAGCGCCAGCGGGAGGTGCCCGCAGAGCCGGGCCAGCTCGGCCGCGGCGGCGGGCTCGGCGGCGACGGCGGCCGGGCCGAGCACCGTCTCCAGCAGCTGCCGGGCGTCGTCCGGCGGCAGCACGGACAGCGGCACCGCGCGGGCGCCGGTGCGGGCGATCAGGTCGCCGAGGCGCTGGCGGCTGGTGATCAGCACGGTGCCCGACGGCGGCAGCAGCGGCGTCACCTGCGCGCTGTCGCGGGCGTTGTCGAGCAGGACCAGTACCCGCCGGTCGGCCAGCAGCGAGCGCCACAGCGCCGTCCGCCCGTCCGGGTCGGGCGGGATCGCGCGCGGGTCGGTGCCCAGCGCGCGCAGCAGCTGCGCGGCCGCGACGGCGGGTGTGAGCGGCTCGTGGTCGGGGTCGAACCCCCGCAGGTCGAGGTAGAGCTGGCCGTCGGGGAACCGGTCGCGCACGCGGTGCGCCCACCGGACGGCGAGCGCGGTCTTGCCGACGCCCGCGGTGCCGGTGACCAGCCGGATGTCGGGCCCGGGGCCGCCGGCGGGCTCGTCGAGCCGGGCCAGGTCGGCGGCGCGGCCGGTGAAGCCGCGGACGTCGTGGGGGAGCTGGGCCGGGCGCACCGGCTCCGGTGGCGGCTCGGGCGCGACGTCGAGGGCGGGGTCGCCGGCCAGGATCGCGGCTTCCAGGCGGGTCAGCTCCGGGACCGGGTCGAGGCCCAGCTCGGCGGCGAGCCGGGCCCGCAGGCCGCGGAAAGCGGCGAGTGCGGCGTCGGTGCGGCCCTCGCGGTGCAGGGCGAGCATCAGCTGGCCGACGAACCGCTGCCGCAGCGGGTGCGCGGCGACGAGCTCGGTGAGTTCGGCCAGGACGGCGCGGCCCCGCCCCAGCCGCAGCTGCGCGTCGATCCGGTCCTCGAGCGCGCTCCACCGGGCCTCGTTCAGCCCGGCCAGCAGCCGCTCGGCGACATCGGGGTCGGCGGCGCCGGCGAGCGCGTCGCCCCGCCACAGCGCGAGCGCGTCGCCGAGCAGCGCGACGGCGGTCTCGTCGCCGGCCGCGCGGGCCCGCCGGACCAGCGCGGTGAAGCGGTGGACGTCGACCGCGTCCGGGGCGGCGCGCAGGACGTACCCGTGGCCTTCGGTGACCAGTTCGGGGCCGCCCGCGGCGCGGAAGACCGCGCGGATCCGGGAGACCAGCGCCTGGACGGTGCCGCGGGCGCTCGCCGGGGGATCGGCGGGCCAGAGCAGGTCGACGAGCCGGTCGCGCGACACCGGGCGGCCGGCGTCGAGGAGCAGCACGGCGAGCACGAGCCGCTGCTTGCGGGAGCCGAGGTCGACCGGGGCGCCGTCCGCCGTGGCCTCGACGGCGCCGAGGACGCGGAACTCCACCCGGTCACCTCCGTTCACCCGGCCGGGGCAAGGCGTGCAAGCGTACTGCAAGCTTTTTGCACGTCCGGTCCGCGATCCTGGCCGGGCTGCGGGACACCACCGGCGACGATGTCCACGCACCGGCTCGAACCGCCGGTGGAACGGCGGGTTCGGCTGTTGTTCCCCCGCGGCGGGAGCTGGGGGTAGGGCCACCCCGGCGACCCCTCCACGGTCGCCGGGGTGGCCCTTCGCGCGTTCAGCGGGCGGAGTCGTCGATCTGCACCGGGTACCCGGCCCGCAGCACGGCGACGGTGGCCGGCGGGGTGAGCACGGGGACGGTCCCTGCCCGGGGCAGCTTCCGCCTGGTGCCGTAACCCGCGGTCGTCCACTCCGTCAGCTGCCCGCCCACGACGAGTTCCGGGTGCCGGCCGCGGAGCACGAAGACGCCGTCGGGCAGCCCGGCCCACGGCAGTTCGTGCCGCCGCCGGAGGTGGGTGCCGCGGACCAGGCGTTCGGCGTGCAGCCGCCGGTTCATCCCGGCGGCCGACGGCGTGGCCGGGCCCGGCCACGCGTCGCGGTAGGCGGTGTAGGCCCGGCGGCGGCACTCCGCGCACGGCCGGTGCCCGGCGGCGAAGGAGACGGCCTCGTCGGGGAAGAACAGGTGCGTGTACCGGTTCGGCAGCCACTGCTCCCGCCACCGGCCGCGGAACTCGAGCGCGCAGGTGATCCACAGGTCGCCGGCGTGGAAGCGGACGATCTCGTGGCCGTCGTGCAGGACGCCCCGGTTGCCGGTCCACGCACCCCGCAGGGGGACGTCGACGACGTCGCCGGTCGGCGTCACGCGGTTGCGCACCAGGTCACCGCCCCGTTCCGGTGGCGGCGCACGCGGGCGCACCGCAGAATGCGCGCATGCAGCCGACGGTCGTCCGGGTGGCGCGCCTGACCGACCCGGCCGGGCCCGCCGACGGCACGCGCGTGCTCGTGGAGCGCCTGTGGCCCCGCGGCACCACACGCACGGCGGTGGTCCTGGACGGCTGGTACCGCGGCCTGGCCCCGTCCGACGACCTGCGCACCTGGTACGGCCACGATCCGGAGCGGTTCGCGGAGTTCGCCGAGCGGTACCGCGCGGAGCTGCTCGAGCCGGACTGCGCGGAGGCGCTGGGGCGGCTGCGGGAACTGGCCGCGGCGGGCCCGCTGACGCTGCTGACGGCGAGCGGCTCGCCCTCGATCAGCCAGGCGGCGGTGCTGGCGGGGCTGCTCACCGGCGAGGGGTGAGGCGACTCCGGCGGAGCCGCTGCCGCGGTTTCGCCGGCGCACCGAGGGCTGCGGGCGGCCGGTCGTCATGAGCCGGTCCCGGCCGTCTTGCCGGTCGCGGTCGTCGTGATCGTCGCCGTCGCGGTGCCCAGCGTGTCGTGCCGCGCGGTCAGCACCAGCGTCCCCGGCGGGCCCGCGAACGGCCGGACCCACACCGCCGCCGCGCCGCCCGTCGCACCGAAGTCGAGCTTCGCGTCCCCGATCAGCTCGCCCGGACCCGCCAGCGCCACCGAAACCGCCCCGGTCGTCCCCGCGCGGACCGTCCCGAACCGGTCGGTCGCCGCGATCACCACGCGGGTCGCGTCGCCGCCGTCCGCGCGCAACGACGGGTCGTCCGGCGTGCAGCCGAGCACGTCCCGGCTCCGGTCTCCGCTGAACCGGCGGCTGACCACCAGCCGCCCGCCGGCGTACCCGTCGATGCGCAGCTGCGGCCGCTGCCCGCGCGGGACCACCAGGTCCACCGCGAACGGCGGGTGCGGCAGGTGCGGGAAGTCCGCCCGGCGGCTGCGCGCGTCGCCCACCGGACGGTCGTCGAGGAACACCGCCAGGCGGTCGCAGTTCGACCAGATCGTCGCACCGCGGCCCGGCCCGGCCGGCTGGGCGGTGAAGTCCCAGTCGAACCCGGGCTCGGCGACCGCCCGCACGTCCGGCGGCCCCTGCGACGCGTAGAACGCCGCCGCGGGCTTCGCGATCCGGAAGATGTCGGCCACCCCCGCGAACTTCGAGCCGCCGACCGAGCGCTGCCAGCCCGACGGGTAGTCGAACGCGCACCACGCCAGCAACCCGCAGTAGCGGTCGTCCGCGGCGGCCAGGTCGTGGGCCTTCGCGTGCAGTTCCGCCTGCAGCTGGCGGGTCGCGGGCGGGTCGGTGCGGCGGTAGGCGCGGACGCCGGCGAGCGTCCCGATCGCCTCCGTCACCAGGTAGGGCACCCCCGGCCGCGGCGGGCGCAGCCGGAACGGTGCTCCGCGGCGCGCGGTGTAGTCGTTGTACGCCAGGATTTCGACGTCGCCGCCGGCGTACCGGGCGCCGGTCGTGCTGGCCAGCGCGCCGCTCGTCGGCCGCGCCGGATCCGCGACGTCCCACAGCCGGACGCCGTCGAGCCCGCGGACGTCGAGCTCGACCGCCGTCCCGCCCGCCGGCATCGACGCGGACCCGCGCGCCAGCTCCCGGCCCGCCTGCCGCACCGAAGCGGTCACCTGGGCGGGCACAGCCCTTTCGAGCTCGCACCGCACGTGCAGCGACCGGCCGAGGGAGAGCACGTCGACCGGGCACGCGAAGACGTCGGTGATCCGGGTGCGCGGCACGGTGCCGATCGTGGCCGGGCGGTAGATCCCGGCCGGCTGGTAGAAGTCGAGCACCGCCGGGCTCGCCCCGGGCAGGTTGGGCGGGACGTCCAGCGCCCACCGCCCGTCGACGACCACGGCGAGGGTGTTGTCGCCTTCGGCGACCCCGGGCAGCTCGACCTCGAACGGGAGGTAGCCGCCCTCGTGGGAGGCGACGAGCGTGCCGTTGAGGTAGACCGCCGCGTTCGTCATAACGCCGTCGAAGCGCGCCCGGTACCGTCCGGCCGTGGTCGCCGTGAAGTGCTTGCGGTAGATCCACCGGTCCTGCCACGACGCCGGGTCCCAGCCGGTCCAGGACAGCGGCGCCACGCAGTGGGGGAGCTGCACGGGATCGAGGCCGGCCTCGTCGAACCCGGCGTCGGTGCAGCCGTCGGCGTACCGCCCGAACAGCCAGAAATCGGTCAGCAGCCCGGAATCCGGGCCGGGCGCGGCGAGCCCGGCCGACCCCGCGACGACGGCGCCCAGCAGCGCGGCTCCGCCCGCGGCGAGGAACCCGCGCCGCGAAAGCCGCCGCTCGTCGCCGGCCATGACGACCTCCGTAAGCCGCGGGGCGTGGTCCGCCCGATCATGCTTCTCCCCCTGTGAATCAGGCGTGGGGCCCCGCGGGTTACACGCGATGGCCGGGAACGCCGGGCTGCGCCCCCGCGGCAAGCCCGCCGGGCCCACCCCGGGCCCGCGGCTCAGCGCAGCGTCGAAGCGCGCACCACCAGCTCCGGCGTGAACACCACCTGCCGGTGCTCGTGGTTCGGCTCGCTGGTCTCCGCCAGCAGCAGCTCCGCGGCCGTCCGGCCCAGCCGGCGGCGGGGCTGGCGCACCGACGTGAGCGGGACGGCGGCCGCCGCGGCGAACTCGATGTCGTCGTAGCCCACGATCGCCAGGTCGTCCGGGACGCCCATGCGCAGGTTCGCGCAGGTCTGCAGGAGCCCGAGCGCGACCAGATCGTTGGCGCAGAACGCGGCGGTCGGGCGGACCGCGGCGGGCAGGCCCGCCAGCCGTTCGCCGGCGCCGCGGCCGTCGGCCACGGTCAGCGCCGCCGTCGTCAGGTCGACCAGGTGGTCCGGAGCGAGGCCCGCGGCGTCCAGCGCCTTCAGCGCCCCGAGCCGCCGGTCGCGGACCTGGCCCACCGTCGTGTGGTTGCCGATGAACGCGATCCGCTCGTGCCCCTGCTCGATCAGGTGCCGCACGGCGATCTCGCCGCCGTAGACGTCGTCGACCGCGACCGAGCAGTGCGTGGTGCCGCCGGGCGTGCGGTCGACGACAACCACCGGCGTGCCGCGGTGCGCGATCTCGTGCAGCAGCGGGGCGTCCGGGTCGACCGGCGTGATGAGGATGCCTTGCACGCGCTGCTGTTCCAGGCGCCCGAGGTAGGCCGCCTCCCGGGACGGCTGGTGCGCGCTGTTGCAGAGGAACAGCGAGAGGTCGCCCGCGTCGGCGGCGTCTTCCATGCCGGCGGCGACGTCGGTGAAGAACGGGTTGCTGCCGTCGAGCATGACGTAGGCCAGCACGCGGCTGCGCCCGGCGCGCAGCTGCCGCGCGGATTCGTTGCGCACGAAGCGGAGTTCGGCCATCGCGGCCTCGACCTTCGCGCGGGTCGCGGGGCTGACGCGGTCGGGCCGGTTGAGCACGTTCGACACCGTGCCGAGGGAGACGCCGGCCGCCGCGGCGACGTCCTTGATGCCCGCGGCTCTCGGCTCGGCACCGGACTCCTGGACCGTCATGGGACCCCCTCATTGAAACGTAATATCGCCACGAACTATCGGCGGACGAAGACGTTCGGCCACGGTTCGGCCGATTCATTGACTTGCTTCTCCGTCGCATAGTAGCGTCACCGCGCCAGGTTTGTGAAACCTTTCAATCCGGAGGTCGCGATGACGCGGCAGGACCCGGGCGCAGCCCCTCTGCTGGAGGTGCGCGGCGTGACCAAGTCGTTCGGCGCCGTCGCGGCGGTCGCCGGCGTGAGCTTCGGCCTGTACGCCGGCGAAGCCCACGCGCTGGTGGGGGAGAACGGCGCCGGCAAGTCCACGATCGTCAAGATGCTCGCCGGGGTGCACAAGCCCGACGACGGCACGTTGCTCATGGACGGCCGTCCGGTGGAGTTCGGCTCGCCGGCCGACGCCAAGGCCGCCGGCATCGCGGTGATCTACCAGGAACCGACGCTCTTCCCCGACCTTTCGGTCGCGGAAAACATCGTGATGGGCCGCCACCCCCGCGCCGGCTTCGGCCGGATCGACCGGGCCGCGATCCGCGCCGAGGCCGAGCGCCTCTTCTCCCGCCTCGGCGTCCGGATCGACCCGGCCCGCCCCGCGCGCGGCCTCTCCATCGCCGACCAGCAGATCGTCGAGATCGCCAAGGCGCTCAGCGCCGACGCCCGCGTGCTGGTCATGGACGAACCGACCGCCGCGCTGACCCAGATCGAAGTCGAGCGGCTCTTCACCGTCGCCCGCACGCTGCGCCAGGAAGGCGCGGCCATCATGTTCATCTCCCACCGCTTCGAGGAGATCACCGAGCTCTGCCAGCGCGTCACGATCATGCGCGACGGCAAGCACGTCTCCACCGACCCGCTCGACGACGTCACCGTCGACGAGATGGTGAAGCGGATGGTCGGGCGCGACCTCGACGCGCTGTTCCCCAAGCAGGACGTCGAACCCGGCGCGGTCGTGCTCGAAGTCGAGGGCCTGGCCCGCGACGGCGTCTTCCGCGACATCTCCTTCTCCGTGCGGGCGGGCGAGATCGTGGCGTTCGCCGGGCTCGTCGGCTCAGGGCGCTCCGAGGTCGTCCAGGCCGTCTTCGGCGTCGACGAGCGCGACGCGGGCGTGGTGAAGGTGAGCGGCAAGAAGCTCAAACCGCACTCGTCGCGGGTCGCGATGGGCGCCGGAATGGCGCTCGTCCCCGAAGACCGCCGCCAGCAGGGCCTGATCATGGACCTGTCGATCGAGCGGAACGTGACGCTGCCGCGCTCCCGCGCGCTTTCGAAGCTCGGTTTCCTGACCGGCGCGAGCGAGCGTCAGGAAGCCCGCCGCTGGACCGAGCGCCTGCGCACCAAGTACCGCCGCCTCGGCGACCCCGTCGGGACGCTCTCGGGCGGCAACCAGCAGAAGGTCGTCCTCGCCAAGTGGCTCGCGATGGCGCCGAAGGTGCTGATCGTGGACGAGCCGACCCGCGGCATCGACGTCGGCACGAAGGCCGAGGTGCACCGGCTGATGTCGGCGCTGGCCGCCGAAGGCGTCGCCATCGTCATGGTCTCCTCGGAACTGCCCGAGGTGCTCGGCATGGCCGACCGCGTCCTCGTGATGCGGGAAGGCCGGATCGTGGCCGAGCTCCCGCGCGCCGACGCGACCGAGGACGCCGTCATGTTCGCCGCGATGGGCCAGGGAGCCGCCGCATGACCGCGACCAAGGAGGCACCGGTGACCAGGGACCCGGCCGTCCACTCCGGACGATCGTGGACCGCGAACGTCTTCAAGGCGCGCGAATCCGGCATCGTCCTCGCCCTGATCGTCCTCGTGGCGTTCACCGCGACGCAGAACTCCCGGTTCCTGTCCGGGCAGAGCATCCGCGACATCCTGCTGGGCACCGCGATCCTGGCCGTGCTGGCCGTCGGCCAGGCGGTCGTGATGATCACCCGCAACATCGACCTGTCGGTCGGCTCGGTGCTCGGCCTGTCGGCGTTCGCGGTCGGCACGCTGATGAAGGACCACCCGGGCCTGCCGGTGCTCGTCGCCGTGCTGGTCGGCCTCGCCGTCGGCGCGGTGTGCGGGCTGCTCAACGGCGCGCTCGTGCGGTTCGGCCAGGTGCCCGCGCTGGTCGTCACGCTGGGCACGCTCTACGCCTACCGCGGCGTCAGCTACTTCTGGGCCGGCGGCCGGCAGATCAACGCGGACAAGCTCCCGGCGTCCTTTTTGGACTTCGGCACGGCGTCGGTGCTCGGCGTGCCGTGGCTGGTCCTGATCGCGCTGCTGGTGCTGGTGCTCGCCGGGATCGTGCTGCGCGGCTACCCGGCCGGGCGCCAGCTGTACGCGATGGGCTCGAGCCCGCAGGCCGCGCAGCTGGCCGGCATCCGGGTCGGCCGCAACACCATCGCCGCGTTCCTCGTCAGCGGCGCCCTCGCCGGGCTCGCCGGTGTCCTGTTCGCGGCTCGCTTCGGCACCGTGGACGCGGCCGCCGGCACCGGCTACGAGCTGAACGTCGTCGCCGCGGCCGTCGTCGGCGGGGTCGCGGTGTTCGGCGGCAGCGGCTCGGTCTGGGGCGCCGGCCTCGGCGCGCTCCTGCTGACCGTCATCGGCAGCGCGCTCGCCGTGCTCGACATCAACCAGTTCTGGCAGCAGGCGATCGTCGGCGCGCTGATCCTGCTCGCGATCGGCGCCGACCGGCTCGTCGCGGTGCGGGTCGCGAAGGCACTGAAGAAGAGGGATTCCCATGTCTGACCAGGGGAACCGGCTCGGCAGGCTGCTCAGCTGGGACGCCGCCGTCGTGCTCGTGACGGTGATCGTCCTGATCGTGGCCTCCGGCGCCGTCGAGAACTTCGGCACCAGCCGCAACTTCACCTTCCTGCTGCTCGACCTGCTCCCGATCGCGCTGGTCGCGCTGCCGATGACGTTCATCATCGTCACCGGCGAGATCGACCTGTCGGTGGCGAGCACGCTCGGGCTGACGTCCGCGGTGATGGGCTCGCTGTGGGACGCGGGGCTGTCGATCGAGACCATCATCCCGCTGTGCATCGTGCTCGGCGCGGTCCTCGGCGCGCTGAACGGCTTCTTCGTCACCGTGCTGAAACTGCCTTCGCTCGCCGTCACCATCGGCACCCTGGCGCTCTACCGCGGCCTGGCGTTCGTGGTGCTCGGCGACGGCGCGGTCGCCGACTTCCCGCGGGACTACACGAGCTGGGTCACCGGGACCATCGGCGACGGCCCGGTCCCGAACGTCCTGATCCCGCTGGTCGTGGTGGCGCTGGTCTTCGGCGTCGTGCTGCACGCGACCCCGGTCGGCCGCGGTGTCTTCGCGGCCGGCGCCGGCGAGCAGGCGGCCCGGTTCGCCGGCATCCGCACCGGGCGGCTCAAGTTCTGGCTGTACGTCGTGAGCGGCGCGGTCGCCGGGCTCGCCGGGGTGCTGTGGACCCTGCGCTACTCCAGCGCCCGCGCCGACAACGGCTTCGGCCTCGAACTCGCCGTCGTGGCCGCCGTGCTCCTCGGCGGCGTGTCCATCTTCGGCGGCAAGGGCACGCTGCCCGGCGTGCTCGCCGGGGTGGTCCTGCTGGCGTCCCTGCAGAACGCGCTGCGCCTGCAGGACGTGTCCAACGAGGCCCTCAACATCGTGACCGGCGTGCTCCTCATCGTGTCGGTCCTGCTCCCCAACGTCGTGACTTCGGCCCGGACGGCGTTGCGCCGCCGGAGCCGAGCGACCGCTCCGGTATCCCCAGAAAGGTGACGAAGATGTCCCGAAGGTTCCTCACCGGCGCAGTGTCGGCCGGGCTGGTGCTGGTCCTGGCCGCCTGCAGCGGCACGACCAAGAACGACAACGCCGGGTCCGGCGCGAGTGAGTCCACCGCCGCGGCGAACCCGAACGCCGCGGCGAAGGAGGGCGTCAAGATGGCGTTCCTGCCCAAGCAGCTCAACAACCCCTACAGCGACATCGAGGTCAGCGGCGGCAAGGACGCGCTGGCCGAGCTGAAGGGCGAGTACAAGCTGGTCGGGCCGAACGACGCCAGCGCGTCGTCGCAGGTCAGCTACATCAACACGCTGATCCAGCAGCAGCAGGACGTCATCGGCATCGCCGCGAACGACCCGAACGCGGTCTGCCCGTCGCTCAACCAGGCCCGCAGCGCCGGCATCAAGATCGTCGCGTTCGACTCCGACGCGGCGAAGGACTGCCGCGACGTCTTCATCAACCAGGCCACCACGCAGGGCATCGGCGAGGCGCTGGCCAAGCAGGCGAAGGACCTCTCCGGCGGCTCGGGCGAGATCGCGGTCCTGTCCGCGACCCCGAACGCCACGAACCAGAACGCCTGGATCGAGGTGCTGAAGAAGGAACTGGCCAAGCCGGAGTACGCGAACATCAAGCTGGACAAGGTCGCCTACGGCAACGACGACGACCAGAAGTCGTTCCAGGAGGCCCAGGGCCTGCTGCAGTCGTTCCCGAACCTCAAGGTGATCGTCTCGCCGACCACCGTGGGCATCGCGGCCGCCGCGCGCTACGTCAGCTCGTCGAGCTACAAGGGCAAGGTCGCGGTGACCGGCCTGGGTACGCCGAACCAGATGCGCGCGTTCGTCAAGGACGGCACCGTGAAGCAGTTCGCGCTGTGGAACCCGGCCGACATCGGCTACCTCGCCGCGTACGCCGGGGTCGCGCTCAAGTCGGGCCAGATCACCGGCAAGGAAGGCGAGAAGTTCAAGGCGGGCAAGCTCGGCGACTACACGATCGGGGCGAGCGGTGAGATCGTCCTCGGCCCGCCGACGACGTTCGACGCGAACAACATCGACAAGTTCAACTTCTGATGCCACGGTACTGCTTCTGCCTCCAGGTCAAGCCCGACCGGATGACCGCGTACGCCGAGCGGCACCGGGCGGTGTGGCCCGAGATGCGGCAGGCCCTGCACGACACCGGCTGGCGCAACTATTCGCTGTTCCTCCGCGGCGACGGCCTGCTGATCGGGTACGTCGAGGCGGACGACCTCGAAGCCGCGCGGGCCGCCATGGCGAAGACCGACGTCAACACCCGCTGGCAGGCGGAAATGGCGGAGTTCTTCACCTGCCTCGATGGCGGTCCGCCGGATGCGGGGTTCCAGCTGCTCGACGAGGTCTTCCACCTCGACGTCCGGGAAGGACAGTGATCGCCGTGGATGTCAAACAGGCCCTGCGGGCCCAGCGCATCGAGACGCCGTCGTGGGCGTACGCGAATTCGGGCACCCGGTTCAAGGTGTTCCCGCAACCCGGCGTCCCGCGGACGGCGGAGGAGAAGATCGCCGACGCGGCGACCGTGCACCGGTTCACCGGGGTCGCGCCGAGCGTGGCGCTGCACATCCCGTGGGACCGCGTCGACGACTTCGGCGCCCTGACCGCGTACGCGCGGGACCTGGGCATCGAGATCGGCGCCATCAACACCAACGTCTTCCAGGACGAGGACTACAAGCTCGGCTCGGTCACCAACCCCGACGCGGGGATCCGCCGCAAGGCGACCGACCACCTCCTGGAAGCCATCTCCATCATGGACGCGACCGGGTCGCGGGACCTGAAGCTGTGGTTCTCCGACGGCATCAACTACCCGGGCCAGGACGACATCCGGGACCGCCAGGACCGGCTCGCGGCGGCGTTGAAGGAGACCTACGACCGGCTCGGCCCGGACCAGCGGATGCTGCTGGAGTACAAGCTCTTCGAGCCCGCGTTCTACGCCACCGACGTCCCGGACTGGGGCACGTCGTACGCGCACTGCGTCGAGCTGGGGGAGAAGGCGACGGTGTGCATCGACACCGGCCACCACGCCCCCGGCACGAACATCGAGTTCATCGTGGCGTTCCTGCTGCGGGCCGGGAAGCTGGGCGCGTTCGACTTCAACTCGCGCTTCTACGCCGACGACGACCTGATGGTCGGCGCGGCGGACCCGTTCCAGCTGTTCCGGATCATGTACGAGATCGTCCGTGGCGAAGCACTCGATCCGTCGTACGGGATCGCGTTCATGCTCGACCAGTGCCACAACATCGAGGCCAAGATCCCGGCGATCATCCGGTCGGTGATGAACGTCCAGGAAGCGACGGCCAAGGCGCTGCTGGTCGACCGCACGGCGCTGCGCGCGGCCCAGCAGTCCGGCGACGTCCTCGGGGCCAACGCCGTGCTGATGGACGCCTACAACACCGACGTCCGGCCGCTGCTGGGCGAGCTGCGCGCGGACGCCGGGCTCGACCCGGACCCGGTCGCGGCCTACCACCGCAGCGGGTACCAGGAGAAGATCGTGGCCGAGCGCGCCGGCGGCACGCAGGCCGGGTGGGGAGCATGAGCATGACCGTCCCGGAAGAACTCGTCGCGCGCAGCAACGCGCTCGGCGCCGACCCCCGGAACACCAACTACGCCGGCGGGAACACCTCCGCCAAGGGCACCGCGGTCGACCCGGTCACCGGCACCCCCGCGGAACTGCTGTGGGTCAAGGGGTCCGGCGGCGACCTCGGCACGCTGACCGAGGCCGGGCTCGCGGTGCTGCGGCTGGACCGGCTGCGGTCCCTCGTGCACGTCTACCCGGGCGTCGAGCGCGAGGACGAGATGGTCGCCGCGTTCGACTACTGCCTGCACGGCCGGGGCGGCGCGGCGCCGTCGATCGACACGGCGATGCACGGTCTCGTGGACGCCGGCCACGTCGACCACCTGCACCCGGACTCGGGCATCGCGCTGGCCACCGCGGCCGACGGCCCCGCGCTGACGAAGGAGTGCTTCGGCGACCGGGTCGCGTGGGTGGACTGGCGCCGGCCGGGCTTCCAGCTGGGCCTGGACATCGCCGCGGTCAAGGCGGCGAACCCGCAGGCCATCGGCGTGATCCTCGGCGGGCACGGCATCACCGCCTGGGGCGCGACTTCGGAGGAGTGCGAGCGCAACTCCCTGGAGATCATCCGGACGGCCGAGGAGTTCCTCGCCGCCCGCGGTGCGCCGGAGCCGTTCGGGCCGGTCGTACCCGGGTTCGAGGCGCTGCCGGAGGCCGAGCGGCACGCGCGCGCCGCGGCGCTGGCGCCGGTGATCCGCGGGCTGGCCTCGACCGACCAGCGCGTGCTCGGCCACTACACCGACAGCGACGTCGTGCTGGAGTTCCTGGCCCGCGAGAAGCTCGGACCGCTCGCCGCGCTCGGGACGTCGTGCCCGGACCACTTCCTGCGCACGAAGGTCCGGCCGCTGGTGCTGGACCTGCCCGCGACCGCGCCGCTGGACGACATCGTCGCGCGGCTGAAGGAACTGCACGCCTCCTACCGCACGGAGTACGCCGCCTACTACGAGCGGCACGCGGTCGCCGGTTCGCCCGCGATGCGCGGTGCGGACCCGGCGATCGTGCTGGTGCCCGGCGTCGGGATGTTCTCCTTCGGCCGCGACGAGCAGACCGCGCGGGTGGCGGGGGAGTTCTACGTCAACGCCATCAACGTGATGCGCGGGGCCGAGGCCGTTTCGTCGTACGCGCCGATCCCGGAGAGCGAGAAGTTCCGGATCGAGTACTGGGCGCTGGAAGAGGCGAAGCTGCGGCGGATGCCGAAGCCGAAGCCCCTGGCCGGGCGGATCGCGCTGGTGACCGGGGCCGGGTCGGGCATCGGCAAGGCCATCGCCGTCCGCCTCGCGGCCGAGGGCGCCTGCGTGGCGATCGCCGACCTGAACGCCGCCGCCGCCGCCGAAGCCGCCGCGGAGACCGGCGGCATCGCGGTGACCGCGGACGTCACCGACGCCGCCGCGGTCCAGGCCGCGGTGGACGCGACCGTGCTCGCCTTCGGCGGGCTCGACCTGGTGGTCAACAACGCCGGGCTGTCGATTTCGAAGCCGCTGCTGGAAACCACCGAACGCGACTGGGACCTCCAGCACGACGTCATGGCGAAGGGGTCGTTCCTGGTCGCCCGTGCCGCGGCGAAGGTGATGATCGACCAGGGCATCGGCGGGGACATCGTCTACATCTCGTCGAAGAACGCGGTGTTCGCCGGCCCCAACAACGTCGCCTACGGGGCCGCGAAGGCCGACCAGGCCCACCAGGTGCGGCTGCTGGCCGCCGAGCTCGGCGGGTACGGGATCCGCGTCAACGGCGTGAACCCCGACGGCGTCGTCCAGGGTTCGGGCATCTTCGCCGGGGGCTGGGGCGCCCAGCGCGCCGCCGTCTACGGCGTCCCGGAGGAGAAGCTGGGCGAGTTCTACGCCCAGCGCACGATCCTCAAGCGCGAGGTGCTGCCCGAGCACGTCGCGGCCGCGGTGTTCGCCCTGACCGGCGGCGACCTCACCCACACCACCGGCCTGCACGTGCCGGTGGACGCCGGGGTGGCCGCCGCGTTCCTGCGCTAGGAGAGCCGATGACCCTCGATCGCATCACGCCGCGCCAGACCCGGGTCGGGCTCGTCTCCGGCGGGCTCGGCGCGTACTGGCCGCAGTTCCCTTCGCTGCTGCCCCAGCTGGAGGCGTCGGCGCGCCGCGTCTCTTCGCGACTGTCCGAACTGGACTGCGAGGTCGTCGACGCCGGGTTCGTCTCGGACGCGGCCGAAGGCGCGGCCGCGGCGGAGAAGCTGCGCGTCGCCGGGTGCGACCTGATCATCGGGTTCCTCACCACGTACCTGACGTCCAGCATGCTGGCCCCGGTCGCGCAGCGCTCGGGCGCGCCGGTGCTGCTGCTCAACCTGCAGCCCACCGAGTCGATGGACCACGAGTCCTTCGACACCGGCGCCTGGCTCGCCTACTGCGGTGCGTGCCCGCTGCCGGAGATGGCCAACGCGTTCCGCCGGCTGGGCGTCGACTTCCGGTCGGTGTCCGGGTACCTGGAAGATCCGCGGGCGTGGACCCGCATCGAACGCTGGATCAAGGCGGCCGGCGTGCGGGCGGCGCTGCGCCACGGCCGCCACGGCCTGCTCGGGCACCTCTACCCGGGCATGATGGACGTCTCCACCGACCCGACCCTGGTCTCGGCCCAGCTCGGCGGGCACGTCGAGATCCTCGAGGTCGACGACCTGCGGGTGCGCGTCGAGAAGGTGTCCGACGACGAGACGGCCACCCGGGTCGCGCTGGCGTGCGACGTGTTCACCGTGGACGAGTCCGTCGTGGACGAAGACTTCGCCTGGGGTGCCCGGGTTTCCGTGGCGCTCGACCGGCTCGTCGAGGACTTCTCGCTGGATTCGCTGGCGTACTACCACCGCGGCCTCGACGGCGAGACCCACGAACGCGTCGGCGCCGGCTTCATCCTCGGCGCGTCGCTGCTCACCGCGCGCGGCATCCCCGCGGTCGGCGAGTACGAGCTGCGCACGTCACTGGCGATGCTGATCATGGACCGGCTGGGCGCTGGCGGCTCGTTCACCGAGCTGCAGGCGCTGAACTTCCACGACGGTGTCGTCGAAATGGGCCACGACGGCCCGGCGCACCTCGGCATCAGCGCCCGCAAGCCGCTGCTGCGCGGCCTCGGCGTCTACCACGGCAAGCGCGGCTGGGGCGTGTCGGTGGAGTTCGACGTCAAGCCGGGCCCGGTCACGCTGTGCGGCCTCGGGCAGCGGCGCGACGGGACGTTCTCGCTCATCGCGTCCGAGGGCACGGTCGTGCCCGGGCCGTT
Organism: Amycolatopsis sp. NPDC049159; assembly: GCF_040648295.1. Lineage (NCBI taxonomy): Bacteria > Bacillati > Actinomycetota > Actinomycetes > Pseudonocardiales > Pseudonocardiaceae > Amycolatopsis > Amycolatopsis sp. NPDC049159. Next base: position 88,363 of record NZ_JBEZDL010000004.1, on the reverse strand, counting down.
GCTGCGCATCGGCAACACGACCTCCCGCGTCGACTTCGGCTGCGACCCGGGGGAGTGGACCGACGCGTGGTCGGCCAGCGGCATCGCCCACCACTGGGCGCTGGGCACCGGCCACCGCGTCGCCGAGCTGACGGCGGTCGCGGACCTGCTCGGCCTGGAGCTGACGGTGGTGCGCCCGTGAAGCGGGTGGCGGCCGTCGACCTCGGCGCGTCCAGCGGGCGCGTGATGGCCGGCACCGTCGGTCCTTCGACGTTGAGCCTGGCGGAGGTGCGCCGCTTCCCGAACGGCGGCGTCCGCGCCGGGCCGGCGTTGTACTGGGACGTCCTGGGGCTCTACCGCGAAACCCTGGCGGGGATCCGCGACGCCGGCGCGGTGGACGGCGTCGGCATCGACTCCTGGGCCGTCGACTACGGCCTCCTGGACGCCCGGGGCGCGCTGCTCGGCAATCCCTTCTGCTACCGCGATCCCCGCACCGACGGCGTCGCGGAAAAGGTGGCGGCCTCGGTGTCCGCGCGCGAGCTGTACGACGTGACGGGTCTGCAGCAGCTGCCGTTCAACACGCTGTACCAGCTGGTGGCCGAGGGCGACCGGCTCGAAGCGGCGTCGGCGCTGCTGTTGATCCCGGACCTGCTGAACTACTGGCTGACGGGCTCGATCGGGGCCGAGCGGACGAACGCGTCGACGACCCAGCTGTACGACGTCCGTTCCCGGGAGTGGGCTCATCCGCTCGCTTCGCGGGTGGGCATCCCGTCGCGCCTGCTGCCCCCGCTGCGTGATCCCGGCACGGTCGTCGGCACGGCTTCGGAGCTTTCCGGCGTCCCGGTGATCGCGGTGGGCTCGCACGACACGGCGTCGGCGGTGGTCGCTGTCCCGGCGTCTCCGGGGGAGAACTTCGCCTACATCTCGTCGGGCACGTGGTCCTTGGCCGGCCTGGAGCTGCCCGCACCGGAGCTGAGCGACGCGGCGTTGGCGGCGAACTTCACGAACGAGGGCGGCGTCGACGGCACCATTCGTTTCCTGCGCAACGTGATGGGCCTGTGGGTGCTGTCGGAGACGCTGCGCACGTGGTCATCCCCGGACCTCCCGGGGTTGCTGACGGCCGCGGCTTCGTCTCCGGCGCTGGCGGCGGTGGTGGACATCGACGCCCCGGAGTTCCTGCCCCCGGGCGACATGCCCGCCCGCATCGCGGCAGCGTGCACGGCCACCGGTCAGCCCGTTCCCGCGGACCGGCCCGCGATGGTCCGCTGCATCATCGACAGCCTGGCCGTGGCCCACCGCCGCACGATCCGCGAGGCAGCCCAGCTGACCGGCCGCGTGGTGGACGCGGTCCACCTGGTCGGCGGCGGCGCCCGCAACGAACTCCTCTGCCAGTCGACGGCGGACGCGTGCGGCGTCCCGGTCCTGGCGGGCCCGGTGGAGGCGGCGGCGCTGGGGAACGTGCTGGTCCAGGCCCGGGCGCTGGGGGAGGACCTCCCGGACCTGGCGGCGATGCGGGCGCTGGTGCGGGAGACGCAGGAGATCCGCCGCTACGAGCCGTCGGGCCAGGGGGACTGGGACGCCGCCGAGGCCCGGCTCAGAGGTTGATGTTGCCGTGCACGTCGCCGGCCTGGATGACCTTGCCCGTCACGGTGCCGGTCACCGTGTTGTGCACGCCGCCGTACGTCACGCGGCCCTCCGGGAGCTTCTCCCACTCCGTTCGCAGGGCTTCCGCGAACTCCCGGTCCTCCGTCCCGGCCGACTCCAGCCGCTCGGCGAGCGCCCGGATCGGCTGGGTGTCGGACGACGGCGCCGACGCGGCCCCTTCCAGGGCCAAAGTGGCCGCAGGGTCCTTGGCGAACTTGCGTTTCACCAGGTCGTAGAGGCCAGTCGCCCCCTTCGCCGCCAGTGCGGCGGCGATGGAGATCAGGATGGGTTCGGGCATGCTTCAAACGTAGCGGCGCCCCGGCCGCGGAACCAGTTCTGCGCGTTCGTGCCCCACGGATAGCGGCAGCCGGGCAGACTCGCGCCGCCGCGGTTGCCAATCCGGAGCGATCACACGAGCCTGGTCGGAAAATCACCGACGAACCCGCAGGAGCCCGCGATGGCGCACCGTTCCCGCACCCTGGCCGCCGCTGCCGCCGGCGCGCTGGCCCTCTCCGTCCTCTTCCCCGCGACCGCTCTCGCCGACCCGCCGGGCGCCCTGCCCGCGAACGCGAGCGACTTCGAAAAGACGTTCCAGCCGGCCTTCGACTACGACAAGGACGGCTGCTACCCGACCCCCGCCATCGGCCCCGACGGCACGATCGCCCCCGGCCTGTCCCTCGGCGGCGACACCAACGGCCACTGCCGCGACTCCTGGGACCTCGACAACACCAACTCCTACTCGCGCCAGAAGTGCGACAACGGCTGGTGCGCGGTCATGTTCACCCTCTACTTCGAGAAGGACCAGGCCTCCCTCGGCCCGGGCAGCGCCGGCCACCGGCACGACTGGGAGCACGTCGTCGTCTGGGTCAAGGACGACCAGGTCGAGTACGTCGCCACCTCCCAGCACGGCGGCTTCGCCGTCCACGACCGCGCGAGCCTGCGCTTCGAGGGCACCCACGCGAAGGTCGTCTACCACAAGGACGGCGGCTCGACGCACTGCTTCCGCGCGGCCAACGGCAACGACGACCCGCCCGAGAACCACAAAGGCACCTGGCAGTACCCGGCCCCCGTCGGCTGGGACGGCTACCCCGCGGGCCTGCGGGACAAGCTCACCCAGGCCGACTTCGGGAGCGCCACCTTCGGCATCAAGGACGACCAGTTCGCCGGCAACCTCGCCAAGGCCAAGCCGGCCGGCATCCCGTTCGACGAGAACGCCTAGCATCGCGCGTCCAAGGTCCGTCGCCCGGCCGGCGGGCAACCTCAGCGCGCGGCCCTAGAGCCAGCCCCGCTCGTCGGCGATCCGGACCGCTTCCACGCGGTTGCGGCCGCCGGTCTTCGCGATCGCCGCGGAGACGTAGTTGCGGACCGTGCCTTCGGACAGGTAGAGCCGGGACGCGATCTCGGCGATCGTCGCGCCGGTCCGCACGGTGATGAGGACGTCGCGTTCGCGGGCGGTCAGCGGGGATTCGCCCGCCGCCAGGGTGGCGACCGCGAGCGCGGGGTCCACCACCCGTTCGCCGGCCCGGACGCGGCGGATCGCGTCGGCGAGGACGTCGGCGGGCGCGTCCTTGACCACGAACCCGGCGGCGCCCGCCTCGATCGCGCGGCGCAGGTAGCCGGCGCGGCCGAACGTCGTGAGCATGACGACCCGGCAGCCCGGCACCTGCGCGGCGAGCACCGCCGCGGCGGCGAGGCCGTCCAGGCCCGGCATCTCGATGTCGAGCAGCGCGACGTCGGGCCGGTGTTCGCGGGCCGCGGCGACGACCTCGTCCCCGCGGCCGACCGACGCGACGACCTCGAAGTCGTCCTCGAGCGCGAGCAGCGCGCACAGCGCCTGGCGGACCAGTTCCTGGTCGTCGGCGAGCAGCAGGCGGATCGTCACACCGTCACCCGCAACCGCCAGCCGCGCGGGTCCACCGGCCCGGCCGAGAGGGAACCGCCGGCCGCGTCGACGCGCTCGCGCAGCCCCTCGAGCCCGGACCCGCCCTGGGCCGGACCGCCCACGCCGTCGTCGAGAACCTCCACAGTGGACGCCGAGAGCGTCACCGCGCACCGGCTCGCGCGCGCGTGCCGGGCCACGTTCGTCAGCCCCTCCCGCACCACCCAGCCGAAGAGTTCCTGGTGGGCGGGGGACACGACGTCGGTGGCCGTGGGCAGGTCGGCGGTGACCCCGCAGGCGCGCAGCAGTTCGCGGCCCCGGGCGAGCTCGCCGGCGAGCGAGACCTCGCGGTAGCCCGACACCGCCGCGCGGACTTCGGTCAGGGCCTGGCGGGCCAGCGTTTCCACGGCGGTCATCTCCTCACCCGCGCGAACGGCGTCGGCGTCGACGAGCCGTCGCGCCAGGGTGCTCTTCACCGTGATCGCGGTGAGCGAGTGGCCGAGCAGGTCGTGCAGGTCGCGGGCGATCCGGGTGCGTTCGGCTTCGGACGCCAGCCGCGCGACCTCGGCGCGGGCCGCGACCAGCGCGGTGTTGGCCCGGATCGCTTCGGCGAACGCGCCGACCATCAGCACGGTGAACACGAGCGCCACCGCCTGCGCCCAGCCCGGCCCGTCCGGCCACGGCACGGCGACGGCGGCGAGCGCGGCCGCGGCCACCAGGACGACCGCGACCCGCCGGGGGAGCCGCGGCGCGGCCAGGGAAAGGACGACGGCGGCGAGGAAGAACGCGTCGGCGTTGGCGAAGGGGAGCGCGGCGCCGAACAGCGCGGCACAAGTGCTCGTGAGCACCCAGAACGGCCGGGCGGCCCGGCGCGCCGCGGCGGCCGCGGCGAGCAGGTACGCGACGGCGAACGCGGTCACGACCACGCAGCCCGCGACCGCCGCGGTGCCCGTCGAGTGCTGCAGCACGCCCGCGAGCGTGACCGCCGGGTAGACGAGCATCCCGGCGTCGAGCAGCCGCAGCCGCCAGCCGCGCACCCAGCGCTGCACGTCGCTCGCCCCGTCCACCACCGGAACGCTACCGGGCCCGACGGCGGTTGATCAGCACGGTGACGCCGAGCAGCAGCAGTCCGCAGACGCCCTGTTCGACGCGCAGCCACAGCGGGAACAGCCCGGGCAGCGCGACGATGACGACGATCGCCACCAGCATCACCGCCGAGACGATCCGCAGCCGCAGGAGCCCCTTCTCCGATCCGCGGGCGGCGCTGCGGGCGAAGGCGAACGTCAGCAGCGAACTGGCGACGACGAGGGTGGCGCGCACCCAGACGGCGTCGGTCACCATCGCCGGGTGGTCGCGGAACAGGACGATCACGGCGAGCGTGAGCACGGAGAGCGCCGCGTAGGCGCCGGTGAGCAGCAGCACGGGCCGGAAACCGGCGGTGCGGGTCGTGGTGGTCATGCCGGAAATGCTCCGGCGCGGGCGCTCGCGGGGGCAGTGCCGTCGCACACCGGGCCGTCATGACATTTGTCAGCGGCGCGGCACTGGGAGAGCGCTCTCACAGCGTGCTACAAAGGACGGGTGACGACGCAGCCGCCCACCTTGGAGGACGTCGCGCGGGTCGCCGGCGTCTCGCGGGCCACGGTGTCGCGCGTGGTCAACAGCGTCCGCAACGTCGACCCCAAGCTGCGGGAGACGGTCGAACGCGCGATCGCCGACACCGGCTACGTCCCGAACCGGGCCGCGCGGTCACTGGTCACCCGGCGCACCGGCGGGATCGCGCTGGTGGTGTCGGAGCCGGAGCGGCACGTCGAGGCGTTCACCGGCGGGGTCTTCGGCGACCCGTTCTTCGGCCGCGTCGTCGAGGGCGTCGTCTCCCACCTGCGCCCGCACGGCCTGCACCCGCTGCTGATGCTCGTCGACAGCGACACCGACCGCGCGAAGCTGGTCCCGAAGCTGCGCCAGGAGCAGGTCAGCGGCGTGCTGCTGATCTCCCTGCATCCGGCGGAAGACCCGTTGCCGCGCACGCTGACCGACGCGGGCGTGCCGACGGCGCTGTTCGCGCGGCCCGCCCGCCCGGCGCCGGTGTGCTACGTCGACGTCGCCCACCAGGACGGCGCCCGGCTCGCGGCCGAGCGGCTCGTCTCGCGCGGCTGCCGTCGCGTCGCGACGATCGCGGGCCCGGCGGGCACCCCGGCGGGCCAGGACCGGCTGGCCGGCTTCCGCGACGCGATGGCCCGCCACGGCCACGCGTACGTGGCGGTCGCCGAGGGCGACTTCACCGAGCACGGCGGCGAACGGGCGATGGAACGCCTGCTGGCCGAGGAACCCGCGCTGGACGGGCTCTTCGTGGCCAACGACCTGATGGCGTACGGCGCGCTGACGGTGCTGCGCGAAGCCGGCCGGCGCGTCCCGGACGACGTGGCGGTGGTCGGTTTCGACGACAGCCGCGTCGCGCTGAGCTGCCGCCCCCGCCTCACGACGGTCCGCCAGCCGGTCGAGGAGATGGGCGCGGCGATGGCCCGGATGGTCCTCGACCGCATGGCCGACCCGGACCTGCGCGCCGAATCGGTGATCTTCGACCCGGAACTCGTGGTCCGCGACTCGGGCTGAGCACTACACCGCGACGGCGTTCCTGACCTTCGCCCGCGAGTCCGTCCTGAAGAAGACCGACGGGCTGACCGACGAGCAGCTGCGCGAGGTCCTCGTCGGGTCCGGCACCACGCTGCTCGGGCTCGTCCACCACCTCACGTTCGCCGAGCGGGTCTGGTTCGGGCACCACGTCGCCGGCGGCGAAAACCCCGGCGACGTGGACATGACCGTCCCTGAAGGCCGGTCGACGGCGGACGTGCTGGCCGGCTACCGGGCGGCGATCGAAGCGAGCGACGCGGCGATCCGGGCGGCCGGCGACCCGGCGGTGCCGGTGGCGGTCCCCGTCCTGGGCACCGCGCACACCCTCCGGTGGGTGCTCGCGCACATGACGTCCGAGACCGCCCGGCACGCGAGGCACGCCGACATCCTGCGCGAGCAGCTCGACGGCGTCACCGGCCGCTGATCTGTCCGGACAGTTCCGGTCAGTGGTCTGGACATCACCCCTCTCGCTGTGATCGGATCTGAACGCTTTTCCAACGTTGTAAAACGCCGAGTCCCCTTACCGGAACGGAGTTCCGCCGTGCGGACGAGAACAGCGAGAGCCCTCCGGCTGACGTGCGTGGTCGCCGTCGCCGCGGCTACGGTGACCGTCGCGACCCCCGCCACCGCCGCGCCCCAGCGCCAGACCGTCACCGCCGGGAACGCGCGCTTCCAGGTGCTGTCCCCGACGGTGATCCGGACGGAGTACGCCGGCGACGGCCGCTTCACCGACGCCGCCACCTTCAACGCCGTCGGCCGCGGCTCGTTCACGCCGACGCCCTACACCTCCACGGTTTCCGGCGGCGTGCTCACGATCCGGACGAGCGCGACGACCCTGACCTACCGGCTGGACTCCGGCCCGTTCGACGGCGGCAACCTCGAAGTGCGCACCACCGCCGGCGCGACCCCGGTGCTCGCCGCGCCCTGGCGCCACCTGACCTGCCGGACCGGCGCGCTGTGCGAGGCCGAAGACCTGACCGCCGACGGGCTCGGCATCGCCACCGACCACCGCGGCTACACCGGCGAAGGCTTCCTCGCGGGCTTCGAAAGCGCCGGCACCTCGGCCACCGCGGACGTCGAAGCCACGGCCGCCGGCACGTACTCGCTGGCCGTCCGCTTCGCCAACGGCCAGGGCGGGGACGGCCAGCACGTCACCCGCACCCTGAGCGTCTCGGTCGACGCGGGTGCGCCGCAGAAGCTCACCCTGCCGGCGACCACCGACTGGGACACCTGGGCGGTCGCGTCCGTCCCGGTCACCCTCGGCGCCGGCCACCACAGCGTCCGCCTGCAGCGGACCGCGGCGGACTCCGGCAACGTCAACGTCGACGCCCTCGCGGCGCTCCCCGCCGGTGCGGCCTTCCCGCCCGCGTCGGCCCGCGCCTACACCGGCTGCCCGGCCGGCGTGAGCTGCGAGGCGGAAGCCGGGCTGCGGACCGGCTCGGCCGTCGTCGCGACCGATCACCCGGGCTACGCCGGGCGCGGCTTCGTCGCCGAGCTCAACCGGGGTTCGGCGCTGACGCAGCGGATCACCGACGTCGCCACCGCCGGCACGTACCAGCTGAGCGTCCGGTACGCCAACGGCACCGGCGGCGACGGGCGCCACGAGACGCGGACCGCGACGGTCGCCGCGAACGGCGTGACGCGCACGCTGTCCCTGCCGGTGACCGACGACTGGAACGCGTGGAAGACCGCGTCCGTCCCGGTCGACCTGCGGGCCGGCGCGAACGACGTCGTCCTCGGCTGCCCCGACGACACCAGCTGCCACGTCAACGTCGACACCGTCGCGGTCACGGCGACGGGCGCGGCGGCCCCGCAGCCGCACCTCGCGCTCGGCGGGTACCGGCGCGGCCTCGACGGCGTCAACGGCGACAACGGCACCCCGTCGCTCACCGAGGGGCTCCTGCACCAGGACGGCTGGTACCTGCTCGACGACAGCCCCTCGGCGCTGTACGACACCGCGACCCGCAAGGTCACGCAGCGGCCGTCGCACGGCGGGAGCCCGTACCAGGACGGCTACGTCTTCGCCTTCGGGCACGACTACAAGGCCGGGCTGCGCGACCTCGCGACCCTGACCGGGCCGCCCGAGCTGCTGCCGCGCTGGGCGTACGGCGTCTGGTACTCGGAGTACATCGACCGCACCGCGGCCGACTACCGCGACACGATCCTGCCGCGCTTCCGCAGCGAGGGCGTGCCGCTCGACGTGCTCGTCACCGACACCGACTTCAAGGCACCCGACACCTGGAACGGCTGGCAGTTCGACACGAACAAGTTCCCGGACCCGGCCGGCTTCTTCGCGTGGTCCAAGGCGCAGGGGCTGCACAACACCCTGAACACCCACCCGAGCATCATGGGCTCGGACCCGCAGTTCGCCCGCGCGCAGGCGACGGCGAAGGGCAAGCTGGTGAAGTCCGGCTGCGGCACCGACTGCTACGTCTTCGACTGGGGCGACCCGGACCAGTTGAAGGCCTACCTCGACCTGCACGCCGGGATGATGCAGCAGGGCAACGACTTCTGGTGGCTGGACTGGTGCTGCGACGGGTCGAAGTCGAGCCTGCCCGGCGTCACTCCGGACGCGTGGATCAACCAGCAGTACGCCGACCTGGCCGCCCCGGCGACCGGCCGCGGCTTCGTCACCTCTCGGGCCTACGGTTCGCTGCAGGCCGGCGGCTACGGCGGCCCGATCGGGCTGTCGACGGGACCGTGGGCGGACAAGCGCAGCACGCTCCACTTCACCGGTGACACGTCCTCGACGTGGGGCACGCTGCGGATGGAGGTCGGGATCACCCCGGCCGAGTCGGCGGCGACGGGGATGTCGGCGATCAGCCACGACATCGGCGGCCACAACGACACGACGGGCCTGCGCGGCAGCGAGACCTACACCTCGGGCGGCCAGCAGCACCAGACGGCCAAGCTGCCCGACGACATGTACGCCCGGTGGGTGCAGCTCGGCACGTTCCAGCCGATCGACCGCCTGCACAGCAACCACAGCGACCGGCTCCCGTGGCAGTACGGCGACGCGGCGAAGGCGTCGGCGACGAAGTTCCTGAACCTGCGGGAAAACCTGGTGCCCTACACCTACACACTGGCCCAGGAAGCCGCGACGACGGGCGTGCCCGTGGTGCGCCCGACGTACCTGGAGTACCCGGACGAGCCGGCCGCGTACGCGGCGGCGTCGAGCGAGTACTTCTACGGGCCGGACCTGCTGGTGGCGCCGGTGACCACGCCGGGGACGTCCGCGACGACGTCGGTCTGGTTCCCGCCGGGGCAGTGGACGGACTACTTCAGCGGCAAGACGTACGCGGGCGGCACGACGCAGCAGGTCACGTCGGACCTCGGCACGATGCCGGTGTTCCAGCGCGGCGGCGGCATCACCGCGACCCGGACGGCGGACGTGCCCGACGACGTCCAGAGCCCGCTGAACCGGGTGACGGTGACGGTCGCGCCGGGCGGAGCCGGGTCGTTCTCCCTGTACGAGGACAACGGCACGTCGTCGGCGCAGAGCTCGACGACGAAGATCACCTACGCCGAGCGGGGCGGTTCGCGCTCGGTGACGGTGGCGCCGCCGCAGGGCCGGTACCGCGTGGCGGACCGGGAGTGGACGGTCGAGTTCCTCGGCGTGCCCGCGGCCCCGAGCCGGGTGAAGGTCGGTGGCGGGTGGGCCCCGTCGTCGGCGTGGAGCTGGGACGCGGCCACTCACACGTTGACGGTGAAGGCCCCGGCCCGGCCCGGGCGGGCGCCGGTCACCGTGACGTACTGAGCCTCCGGCGGGCGGTCGGAAATGCCGTGGAGGCCACCTCGAAGGAATCCTTCGAGGTGGCCTCCACGGATTTCAAGCGGTCTTCGGGAGCACCTCGGTCTGGCGGGCGCCTTCGGTGCCCAGCTCGCCGGCCAGTTCGCGGGTCTCCGGCTCGGCCCCGGACGTCTGCTCGCCGCGGGCGAGCACGACGACCTGCGCCGCGTTCGCCCGCAGCAGCGCGATCAGGCGCCGGTCGAACTCGGGGCCGGTGTCGGTGCGCAACGCCGCCAGATCGGCCGGCGTGACCATGCCCGGCATCCGGTGTCCACTGTGGACATCGGCGGCCGGGAGCCCGGCCCGGTCGCGCACCGACTCCAACCGCGTCAGCAGGCGTTGCGAAGGCGCCACCACCGCGTTCGCCGCTTCTCGCACCGCCGCGCTCCCGGCCCGCTCCGGGGCGAGCCGGGCCGCGGCGAGTGCGTTCGACGTCATCGGCACCACGAGCTGCAGCCAGGCCACGTCCGTGGGGTTGAAGGCGGCGGTGGCCGGCCCGGGAGCGGGGGTGGGGCCGGTGGTGGCGCACCCGCCCACGGACAGCGCCACCACCGCCGCCCCCAAGGCCAGCCTTCTCACGGGCGGCCGGGCAACCGGTAGTTCGGCCCGAGCACGGTGCCGCGGTCGGGTTTGTAGAGGTCGAACCCGCGCGGGTCGCACTGCAGGCCGCCGTTGATGCAGTGGGTCACCAGCGCGGCCAGGGTTTGCGGGTCCCAGGCGTTGAAGAAGTCGTAGTGCCACGAGTACCCGCGTCCGCTGGCCAGGTGCACCCCCGACATGTCGCCGCTGACCGGGAACGCCATCTTGAACTCGAGCATCGGCACCGCCACCGGGTGGTCGGCGGGGCACGTCAGCGTCGCCCGGTCCGGGTACGCCATGTGCCCCTTGTGGTCGGCCGAATCCAGGTGGACGCCGTCCCAGCAGCTCGGTGCCTGGTAGCGGATGTTGAGCTGGCTGCCGGCGACGCAGGTCACCGGGATGTCCCAGTTGTGGAAGCTGTCCCCGCACTCCCAGCCTTCGATCGCGCCGGGGGCGTGCTGGAACTCGTCCTGCGTCGCGGTGACGCTGCCGGCGACGTACCGCAGCCCGGGCGGGAACGGCACCACCTTCGTGTAGTCGAGGATGCCCGACTTGTAGTAGACGACCTGCGCGAAGTTCGGCAGCACCACCTGGTTCCCGTTGAGCACGGTCGGGAACCAGTACGCGGACAGGTCGTCCGGGGCCAGGCAGGTCGTGTTGCCGACGCCCGCGGCCTGCAGCGACTGCAGGGTCGTGGCCGCGTTCGTCGTCTTGTTGCCGATGAACGTGTGGTCGTGCGAGGCGCCGGGCAGCCCGGGGAAGACGATCGGGTCGTCCGGCTGGTGGTGGCTGGGGGAGCAGTTGACCTGGAACTCGTGGTGGGTCACCAGGTCGTCGGCTCCGGCGGGCGACCAGGTGGCCGCGGTCAGGAAGGCGCCTGCCAGCACGGTGGCGGCGGTGCAGGCGAGGAGCGCGGCTTTCGTTGCCAAGGGTCCTCCACGGTGAGGTGCCAAGGATGGGAGAGCGCTCTCCAAGAGCATGCGCACCGGGGTGCCGCCGTGTCAAGGAGCACCCGGATACCGCGGCGGGAAGGCATTGTCCGGTTCGGGACGAGATCCTTGACAACGCGGGGCGCGGTGACGAACCATCGGTCGCGCTGGAGAGCGCTCTCCAACCTCCGTCCCTCGTCCCTCGCTGTAGTCGTACGGGAGTCATCGTGGACCGACCGTCGCTCCTCCGTGCCGTCCCGGCGCTGGTGGCCCTGCTGGTGCTGGGGTTGCTCGCTGGCCCGTCCCCGGCGCACGCCGCCACCGTTCTTTCCCAAGGCAGACCGGTGACCGCGTCCAGCGCCGAAGGCGCGGGCACCCCGGCGTCGGCGGCCGTCGACGGCGACCCCGGCACGCGCTGGGCGAGCGCCTGGAGCGACCCGCAGTGGCTGCAGGTCGACCTCGGCGCGCCCGCCGACATCAGCCAGGTCACCCTGAACTGGGAGGCCGCCTACGCGACTGCATACGAAATCCGCATTTCCGACAACGCCGTGAATTGGCAGACTGTATACAGTACGACCACGGCGGTCGGTGGTATCCAAAATCTCGCGGTCACCGGGCACGGCCGGTACGTCCGCCTCTACGGCACGCACCGCGTCGGCGGCTACGGCTATTCGCTGTGGGAGTTCCAGGTCAGCGGCACCCCGGGAGCGCAGAGCGGTCCCGGCGTCACACGGGTGACCGGCGCGCAGGGGAACTGGCAGCTGACGGTCGACGGTATCCCGTGGACCGTGAAGGGGCTGACCTGGGGACCGCCGGTCGGCGAAGCGGCGACGCGGATGCCGGAACTGCACGCGATCGGCGTCAACACCGTCCGGACCTGGGGCACCGACGGCACTTCGCAGCCGTTGCTCGACGCCGCCGCGGCCAACGGCATCAAGGTGGTCAGCGGCTTCTGGCTGCAACCGGGCGGCGGCCCGGGCAGCGGCGGGTGCGTCGACTACACCACCGACGCGAACTACAAGAACACGATGCTCGCCGAAATCCAGAAGTGGGTCACCGCCTACAAAGCACACCCGGGCGTGCTGATGTGGAACGTCGGCAACGAGTCGATCCTCGGGATGCAGAACTGCTACTCCGGCACGCTGCTGGAGCAGAACCGGATCGCCTACACGCGGTTCGTCGACCAGGCGGCGCAGGCCATCCACGCGATCGACGCGAACCACCCGGTCACCTCGACCGACGCCTGGACCGGTGCCTGGCCGTACTACAAGGCGTACGCGCCGGACCTCGACCTGTACTCCGTCAACTCCTACGCCCAGGTGTGCCAGGTCAAGCAGGACTGGCTGGCCGGCGGCTACACGAAGCCCTACATCATCACCGAGACCGGGCCGGCCGGCGAGTGGGAGGTGCCGAACGACGCCAACGGCGTCCCCGCCGAGCCGACGGACCAGCAGAAGCGCGACGGTTACGTCAACGCCTGGAACTGCGTGCTGGCCCACCCGGGCGTGGCGCTCGGCGCGACGCTCTTCCACTACGGCACCGAAGGCGACTTCGGCGGCGTCTGGTTCAACATCACCACCGGCAACGAGAAGCGGCTGTCCTGGTACGCCGTGCGGAGGCTCTACAGTGGACAGACGTCGGGCAACACGCCGCCGGTGATCTCGTCGATGAACCTGAGCCGCACCACCGACGTCCCCGCGGGCGGCACGTTCACCCTGACCGCCGCCGTGTCCGATCCGGACGGTGACCCGATCGCCTACACCATGGGGTACAACAGCAAGTACATCAACAACGCGGCGGGGCTGATCCCGGCGCAGTTCACCGGGAACGGGACGTTCACCGTCACCGCGCCGCAGCAGCTGGGCGTCTGGAAGATCTACCTCTACGCCCGGGACGGCCACGGCAACGTCGGCATCGAGACGCGTTCGCTGCGCGTGGTCGCGCCGCCGGTGCCGGGTACGAACCTGGCCCGCGGCGCCGCGACGACGGCCTCGACGTACCAGGCCGACGGCCCGGGCGCGCCGTACCCGCCGCAGGCCGCGACCGACGGGAACACCGCGACCCGCTGGGCGAGTGCCTGGGCCGACCCGCAGTGGCTGCAGGTCGACCTCGGCCGCAGCCAGGCGTTCGACCACGTGCAGCTGGTCTGGGAGTCGGCGTTCGGGAAGGCCTACGAAATCCAGGTCAGCGACGACGCCGCGAACTGGCGCAGCGTGTACGGGACGACGTCCGGGGACGGCGGCGCCGACGACATCGCGGTTTCGGCCACCGCGCGGTACGTCCGGGTGAACGCCACCCAGCGCGGCACCGCGTACGGCTATTCGCTCTACGAGTTCGGCGTCTACCGCTCCTGACCCGGGAGGGGTGGCCCCTCCGGTGTGGGGGCCACCCCTCGCGTCAGGCCGGGATCAGGCAGAAGAGGTGCCCCTCGGGATCGGCGAGCACCACCCAGTCGGTGCCCCCGGGCTGGAAGCCCGGCTTGGTGGCACCGAGTCCTTCGAACTCGGCGACGGCGGCCTCGAGGTCGCCGACGGTGAGGTCGAAGTGCGCGTGCTTGGCGGCGTCCGGCCAGCCGGGACCGCGGTAGCCCTCGACGCGCTGGAAGCCGAGCCCGACCGGGCCGCCGCCGAGCTGGGCGGAGTCCGCGTCCTGGTGCGTCACTTCCCAGCCGAGCGCCTTGGCGTAGAAGGCGGCGAGCGCGGCGGGGTCGGCGCAGTCGAGGACGATGGTGGTGAGTTCCGCGGGCATGGAGTTGCTCCTTTCGTCGTGCGGCAGCCTGCCCGCGGTCCGGGGGTGCGGTCTTGAAGATCCTTGCGGGCCGGGATTGTCGTACCCCCGGCGTACGGTCCGGTTCGTGCGTGAAGCAGTCGAAGTCGTGGCCCGCCCCGGGTACGCGGTGAGCGTGGTGGAGTGCGCCGACGACCACACCGGGTGGTCGCCGGCCGAAGTGTCGTCGGCGCACCGGATCGTGCTCGTCCGCCGCGGCCGCTTCCGCCGCCGCGCCGGGGGAGTGGTGGCGGACGCCGACCGGACGGTGGCCTACCTCGCGGCTCCCGGCGACGAGGAGTGCTTCGCCCACCCGGCGGGCGGCGACACGTGCACCTCGGTGAGTTTCGGTCCCGGGCTGTGGTCCCGCTTGGCGGGCGACCGGCCCGCGCGGCCGGCGGTGTACGTCGACGGCGCGCTGGAGCTGGCCCACCGCCGAGCCGTCGCGTCGGTGGCCGACCCGGACTACGCGCTGGCGGAGGAATTGCTGGCGCTGGTCGGCCGGGCGATCACCCAGGCGGTTGCCTCGACGCCGGCGGGTCCGGTGCGCGCGGACGACCGCGAGCTGGTCGCGCGGGCCCGGGAAGCGATCGGGTCCGACGAGCCGGCGGCCCGCGGGCTGTTCACGCTGGCCGAGGCGCTGGGGGTGTCGCCGTACCGGTTGAGCCGCGCGTTCCCGCGCGAGCTGGGCGTTTCGGTGACGAGGTACCGCAACCGCGTCCGGGTCGGCCGCGCACTCGACCGGCTGGAGGCGGGGGAGCGGGAGCTGGCGGCCCTGGCGGCGGATCTGGGGTTCTCCGACCAGGCCCACCTGACGCGCACGGTCCGCGAGCACGCCGGAACGACGCCGGGGGTGATGCGCCGGCTGCTGGCGAACGGACGGAGGTGAGGAGGTCCCGCGAGACCCGGCGATGCGTGCGTGCTCGCGCGGAAGTACTTGGCGGCGCGAGGTGGTTGCCGATCGACCGCCGGCGCGGAAGTGCACGGCGGCGTGGCGTCGGTGCCGCTCGCGCGGATGGCGACCGGCGCACCAGGAACGGTCCACGCGTGCCGACCCTCGAGCACCCGCGCCCCGCAAGACCCGCGGGTCGATCCAGCGCGCGCAAGGTTGCCGAAGCCGAACCCCCGACACCCGTTCGCAAGGATCGCGCGGCGGGCACGGAGTTAGGCGCGTGGCCACCCCCAGCGGCCACGTGAGTCACCCCGCGGCCGCTGCGCCACCCCGGGTTCCGTGTCATGTTTCCGAAACACCGAACGGGAGTATCGTAGTCTTTCCGGGACGGGCTGTGTCAAGTTTTCGGGACAGCTACGCTGACGGTTGTCACGTTTCTTGGCTGAGGGTGGTGTGTGGTGAGCGAAGGGCGCAGTTTCGCCGAACGGCTGGCGCACTTGATCGCGACCGTGCACCCGCCGGACCGCAAGCCGTACTCCTACCGGGAGATCGCGACCGGCGTTGCCGACCGGACCGGGGTCTCGATGTCCGCGACGCACGTGCAGCAGCTGGCCGTCGGCGCGCGCAAGGACCCCAAGCGCTCGCACATCCAGGCGCTCGCGCAGTTCTTCGGCGTGCCCGTCACCTACTTCTTCGACGACGAGGTCGCGGGCCGGATCGACAGCCAGGTCGAGGACGTCGTGGCGTGGCGGGACACCGAGGCGCGCACCCTGGCGCAGCGGGCGATGCGGCTCTCCCCGCGCGACCGCGAAACCGTCACCGCGCTGCTCGACCAGCTCGGCAGCTACGACGAGACCCGGCGCCGCGAAGGCCGGCGCCGGAAGCCCGAGTGAGCCGCGCCGGTCGGCTACGATGACCTCGTCCGTGATCGCGCCCCGGTGCAGCCGGCTGGCGCCCGGTGAGCGGGGAGGACCCATCGACGAGCGCGGTCTGCCGGACCTCCGTGACCGGGCGCGGGAGCGCGTCCGGGCGGTGCTCGCCGCCGTCCCGCTGCCGCGGCCGTGGTCGATGAACGGCTGGGTGGACCGCCTCGAGGCCTGGCGGGGGCGCGAAATCGACCTCGTCCCGATCGCCTACCGGCCCGGGCAGCCCTCCGGGGCCTGGCAGGCGCGCCCGGACTACGACCTGATCGCCTACACCGAGCACACGTCGGCGCTGCACCAGGACCACATCATCGCCCACGAGCTCGCCCACATGCTCTGCGCGCACACCGGCACCTGCCTGATGGCCGAGTCCGACGCCGCCCAGCTCGCCCCGGACCTCGCGCCCGCGGCGTTGTCGCACCTGCTCACGCGCGTCACGAGCGGCACCGAGGAGTACGAGGCCGAACTGATCGCCGTCCTGCTGATGAGCGCCGCGACCAGTGAGCCGCCCGCCGTTCAGCCGGGAGCGTCCGGCCGGGCGGCCGACCAGGCTAGGCGGCTGGCGGCACTCCTGGGATAGTCGCGTCCCGTGATCGACATTCTGTTCCTCGGGGTCGGGGCCTTCGCGCTCGTCGTCGGCATCTGGCGCGCCGTGCGCGCCCGGCGCACCGGTGCGGGCGCCGGCCTGGCCGTCTCGCTCATCGCGCTGGGCGCCGCGTTCTGCTTCCTCTCGAACCGCGCGCAGCAGTTCGAGAGCGAGCTCTACCCCAGCCTCGGGCGCCTGCTGTCGAACCTCGCGACGATGGTCGCCGCGTACGGGATCGGGCTGACCGTCGCGGAGATCAGCGGCACCCGCGACCGCGGCCGCCGCACCCGGCTGGTCGCGCTCGGCGTCGCGCTGACGTTGCTGGTCGTCACGTTCTTCGGCACGCAGGGGCTGCCCCGCGGGGTAGGCGTGTTCGACGAGCTCTACCGCACGCACCCGACGCTGGTCGTCTACGTCTTCGCCTACACCGTCTACCTGGGGCTCGCGGTCATCGACATCGGGATCGTGGCGGCCGTGACGATCCGCGCGAGCGGCGGGGCACTGCGCGCCGGGCTGGTGTTGCTGCTGCTGGCGTCGGCGTTCGCGCTCGCGTACCTGGCCGGGAAGGTCGTCGGGACGATCCACGCGCTGCAGGCCGAGCACCCGGTGAAAGCGTTGTGCCGCGGGCCCTTCTCGACGGTGCCGTGCGCGCTCGACGTCGGGTTCCCGGCCGTCTCGGTGCTGCTGATCGTGCTGGGCCTGACGATCCCGGCGGTCCCGGGCCTGGCGGCGGCCCGCCGCGACGCCCGGACGCTGCGCCTGCTGCGTCCGCTGCGCGCGCACCTGACGCGGCGCTACCCGGAGATCGTCCGCATCGACCCGGGCGGCCCGTCGCGGCGCGAACGCCTGCTGACGGCGATGAGCGAGACCAACGACGGCCTCATTCTGGCCGGCGCGACCCCGGACCTCCCGCCGCCGGCGGTGGCGCGCCTGGTCCGCGACCTCCCGGACGAACCCCGCGAGACCCCGCCACCCACCGCGGCCGGCGAACCGTTCGCCGCCGACGTGGCCCGGCTCCGCGCGATCGCCCGCGCCTACCGGCAGCTGGCGGGCACCCCGGCCGCCGCGCCGAGCCGCCGCTGAGCGCTCAGCCGCCGAAGCGCGCGGACAGCCGCGGTTCCCAGCCCCGGTCGGTGAGCGCGACGAGCTGCAGTTCCGCCGCCTGATCCGTCAGCGGAAGCAGCGGCCGGACCTCGGCGGCCACCCGCTCGAGGACGTCCGCCTCGCCACCCATCGCCACCGTCACGTGGGCGCCCGGGCGGGGACCGAACCGCCCGCCGTACGGCCGGACTTCGGGCCAGCGCGCGCAGACGGCGTCGGTGACCGGCTGGAGCGCGGGCGCCGGGATCGCGGCGAAACCGGGTGCCGTGACGAACTCCGTGAGCGGCACTTCGGTCGGCGAGAACGTCGCGGCGAGCGCGCGGACCGCGTCGAGGACGGCGTCGCTCACTTCGGCAGCCGGCAAGAACGGGTAGAGCGCCGTCACGTGGGCGGGCAGGCCGGGGCGGACCAGGGCGGGGTCGACGCGGCGGGCCGCTGCCAGCACCGGTTCGGCGGCGGGCAGCAGGATCACCAGTGCGGTGGTTCCGGGTTCGGGCACCCCCGCATCATGGCAGTCAGGCGACGGCGGCCGCCGGGAACCGGCCCGCGCGGGCCAGTGCGAGGCTGCGCATGCACAGCTGGACCAGCTCTTCGTTGGCGCGGCTGCGCGGGACGTGCCCGCAGAGCCCGCAGCGGATGGTCACCTCGCCGGCCAGCTCGTCCACCGCGACCAGCGCCTGGTGGTCGCAGCGGCGGCACCAGCGGTAGCCGATCGCCGGGTTCGTGTGCACCGGCGACGACACGCATTCGTGCAGCCAGCGGCGGTGCGTGCGGCAGGTGACGCGGTCGGTCGGGTCGAGCCCGCCGTCGTCTTCCACGCGGTCTTCGCGCGCCAGAGTCGAAGCCAGCAGCGGCTGCCGCGCGGCGGCGGGCCGGTCTTCGGGGTTGGGCGCGGCCCACGCGTGGTGGTCGCCGCACCGGCACTTCTCGGTCATGGAGCCCCCAGGGTCGGGTCGTTCGATGCTTCGAGTGTGAGCGCGGCCACGGACGCCGGACAACCGGAAAAGCGCTCAGTGTCGACCGGCGGCACGCCACTCGCGACGGACGGGTGAGCGGACTTCGGCGCTCGGTTATGCGAACATATGTTCTATGACCGACGAGGGGCCCATCCTGCACGCCGATCTCGACTCGTTCTACGCGTCGGTCGAGCAGCGCGACGATCCGGCGTTGAAAGGACGCCCGGTGATCGTCGGCGGCGGGGTCGTGCTGGCGGCGAGTTACGAGGCCAAGGCCTACGGCGTCCGCACCGCGATGGGCGGTGCGCAGGCCCGCAGGCTGTGCCCGCAGGCGGTCGTCGTGCCGCCGCGGATGTCGGCGTACCTGGCCGCCAGCCGCGCGGTGTTCGAGGTCTTCCACGACACGACGCCGTGGGTGGAGGGCATCTCGATCGACGAGGCCTTCCTCGACGTCAGCGGCCTGGCCAGGATCGGCGGACGGCCGAGCCACATCGCCGAACGGCTGCGCGTCGCGGTCGCCGAGCGGGCCGGGCTGCCGATCACGGTCGGGGTGGCGCGCACGAAGTTCCTGGCCAAGGTCGCCAGCCGGGTGGCGAAACCGGACGGCCTGCTGGTGGTGCCGCACGACGGCGAGCTGGAGTTCCTGCACCCGCTGCCGGTTTCGGCGCTGTGGGGCGTCGGCAAGGTCACGACGGAGAAGCTGCACGCACGCGGGATCCGGACGGTCGGCGAGCTCGCGACGTCCGAGCAGGTGGACCTCGACGGCTTGCTCGGCCGGGGCCCCGGCCGCCACCTGCACGCCCTGGCCCACAACCGCGACCCCCGCCGCGTCGAGGTGGGCGTCCGCCGCCGCTCGATCGGCGCCCAGCGGTCCCTGGGCCGCGCCAGACGGACCCCGGCCGAGCTCGACGTGGTGCTGGTGGCCCTGATCGACCGCATCGCCCGCCGTCTGAGGGCCGCCCACCGCGTCTGCCGGACGGTGACGATCCGCCTGCGCTTCGCCGACTTCGAGCGGGCCACTCGTTCGCACACGCTGACCGAGCCGACGGCCGGCACCGGCGTGCTGCTCACGGCGGCGCGCGAACTGCTCGTCGCCGCGCTGCCGTTGATCGCCGACCGCGGGATCACGCTGCTGGGCGCCGCGTTGTCCAACCTGGCCGACGACGACCCGTTCCAGCTGACCCTGCCCTTCGAGCGCCAGCGAGCGACGGAGCTGGACACGGCACTGGACGCGGTGCGCGACAGGTTCGGCAAGGCGGCGGTGACGCGCGCGGTCCTGCTCGGCCGGCCCGACGACCTCGAAGTGCCGATGCTGCCCGACTGAGCGGCCCGATCCTCCGCCGCGGCAGCACACCGCTTCCGCGCAACTGTTTCCGGTCGCGTCGCGCAGTTCCGCGGGAACCAGGTGATCCGCCACGATTTCCGATCCCGGTGCGAAACCGCCGGGATCCGTCAATGTGGCGGCAATCGCCTCGCGCCAGGTCCGTGGTGACGCCGAGCCAGCTCGCGGACACGGGGCGAAACAGGTCCAGTCCACTCTGGACGAGCCGTTCGGCGACCCGGCGGCGGCGAGCAGTTCCCGTTCGACCACCTGTGTCGCCGGGTGGTGGACCTCGAACACCCGGAAACGTCCGGAGACGGCCCGATACGCGAACGAATCGTGACCGGCGCCCAAAATCGGATACTGGTCTATACCGGAATGGGAGAGCTGCTCTTCGGCGAACCGTCGGCGGCACACCGCCTCGGCGCGGGCACCCCCGAGGACCGGGTGGGTGCCGTGGAGCCGGTGGTACGCCAAGAGTTCCTCCGCGTGCTCGCCGAGCAGAGGAGCGGCGAAGGAGCTCGCGAAGATGTAGGGTTCGGTGTCGTCGAGCAAATGTGCCGCCCGCGCGACAGCCGCGGTGAAGACGGTGCGGCTCGCATTACCGGGAAACTCGGGGTTGGTCACGCCGTCACGGTACCGATTTGATTTCGAGCCTATCACGAAATTGATTTTCGGCCAAGGCGCAGCCCATTCCGGCGCCGTTGCGGTCACTCTGGACGCGGGCGACCCGCTCGCCCGGGCGGCCATTGTGGACGCTTGACGGGTGTCGCGCGTGCCGGACGTGATTCGACAGGTTAGGGTCTGTCCGACCGTGTTCTGGAGAAGATGAGGAACGACGAACCATGGCGCAACGGGTGCAGGTCCAGATGGTGGACGACCTCGACGGGAGCGAGGCTTCGCAGACCGTCCCCTTCAGTCTCGACGGCGTGACCTACGAAATCGACCTGTCCGAGGACAACGCCTCCGCGCTGCGGGACGAACTCGCGCGCTACGTCGGCGCCGCGCGTCGCATCGGCGGCCGCAAGGTGCGCCTCGCGACCGGTCAGTCGCTGTCCGGCTCGGGCGGCGGCTCGGGGACCGACCGCGAGCGCAACCGGCAGATCCGCGAGTGGGCGCAGGCCAACGGCTACGAGGTCGCCGAGCGCGGCCGCCTTTCCAGCGAGATCATCGCGGGCTTCGAGGCCGACCAGGCCGCGGCGGCCGAGCCCGTCGACGTCAAGCCGGCGCGCAAGCGAGCCCCGCGCAAGAAGTCTTGAACCGGAGCGGCAAAACTTCCTGACGGGTAACGGGTTCGTCGCGGTGCGTGCGCACCGCCCGGTCCGCCCCAGGGATTCCGGCCCGAGCGCCCCGAAGTGCCGTCGAGTGCGAATGCCGCACCCGACGTCACTTCGGGGCGCTTTTGTGCGTCCGTAGGTGTTCGTTGTGGACGCCAGACGCGGTTCGACGGGTGTCAAAGCTTGTCGACGGTGCCTTCGATGGCCAGACTGGCAGTGCTCCGCGCGGCCGGTACCGCGGCGGAGCACCGGCCCGGTGGCCGCCTCCTCCCTCGATGGCCACCGGGCCGCCTTCTTGCCTCGAACCGCAGGCTACCGCATACTGCATACAATCTGCAGTCTGCGAGGAGGCGGTCGCCATGGCTGAGATCCGCG
Organism: Amycolatopsis sp. NPDC049159; assembly: GCF_040648295.1. Classification (NCBI taxonomy): domain Bacteria; kingdom Bacillati; phylum Actinomycetota; class Actinomycetes; order Pseudonocardiales; family Pseudonocardiaceae; genus Amycolatopsis; species Amycolatopsis sp. NPDC049159. The sequence continues at coordinate 66,738 of NZ_JBEZDL010000004.1, read as the reverse complement.
AGCTCCGAGACGTCTACGGCCGGCGCTACCGCGTCGGGGAGTCCGACCGGGAGCTGCTCGGCAGGCCCCGGACGTGGATCACCTGGCTGGCCGCCGCGGCCATGCTCGCCGCCGGGGTGCAGCAGTACGGCTTCGGCGCGATCGTCCCGGCGCTGAGCCGGGCGCACGGCTGGACGTTCGGCGGGATCGCGCTGTCCTTCGCCGTTTGGGCGATCTGCCAGGCCGGGGTGGCGTTCCCGGCGGCGTGGCTGCGTGACCGCGGGGTGTTCCCCGCGCCGGCCGCGATGGCCGCCGGCGCGGTGCTGTGCGCCGCCGGGCTCGTGACGCTCGGCCACGCGAGCAGCCTGCTCACCGTGTTCCTCGGCTACTCCGTGCTCGGCGGGCTCGGCACCGGTCTGGTGTACGCCACGTGCATCGGCGCGGTGCTCGCGTGGTTCCCGGACCGCGGCGGCTCGCGCGCGGGCGTCGTGAGCGGGGCGTTCGCCTTCGGCAGTGTGCCGTTCGTCGTCCTCGCCGCAGCGTTGCCGGAAGCGAGAGCAGTGCTCTTGGACGTGTCCGCCGCTCTCGTGCTCGTCGTGATCGCCGGCTGCGGCGCGGTGCTGCGCTACCCGCCGCGGCACTGGTGGCCCGCCACTCCGGAACCGCGTGCCTGGGCATTGGACCGGGCGCACAACCGGCGGCCGGCCGTCCGGCACTACCGGCCGGCGGAGCTCCTCCGGTGCGCGACGACGCGGGCGCTGTACCTCGTGGTCGTCCTCGCCGCCGCGGTGGTGTTGTTCGATCTGGCTTACCTGGCGACGTTCGTCGCCGAACGCAGCGGGCCCGGGCTCGCCGGGGCCGCGGTTGCGTTGCTCGCCGCGGCGACGGGCAGTGGGCGTGTCCTCGTCGGACGGCTCGCCGACCGGCTCGGCCGCCACCGGATCCTGCGCTTCGCGCTCGTCGCGGGCGGGCTCGCGCAGTTCGCGCTGTTCTCCTTGGGCGAGCACCGGCACGCGGTCGGCCTGCTGCTGGGTATCGCGCTCGCCGGCCTCGGCAACGGCTGCTGCTACACGCTGCTCGTCGGCTTGGTGCGCGAGTACTTCGGCGAGGAGTCGGTCGCGCAGAACTTCGGGATACTTTACAGCGCGAAGGCAGTCGGCGCGGGGGTCGGGACCGGGCTGGCCGCGCTCGTCGTGGCATCGCACGGGTTCGCCGGTGCGTTCGCCGTGGCCGGTGTGCTGAGCCTCGCGGCCGGCGTGCTGTCCGGGCGGCTGACCCAGCCGGGCCGCCCCGAGTCGCTGCTGCCGGCGGCCTGACGTGGGGCGGATGACCAGCAGGCGCCCGGTGGTGCGCGTCCGCGACGGCGCGCACACCACCCGGCCGGACACGCTCACCGTCGAGGAACCCCTCGAAATCCGGGTCGGCGGCAAGGCCCTGTCGATCACGATGCGCACGCCGGGCGACGACTTCGACCTCGCCGCGGGGTTCCTCGTCGGGGAAGGCGTGGTCCGTGCGGCCACCGACATCCGGGCGATCCGCTACTGCGCCGGCGCGACGGCCGACGGCGGCAACACCTACAACGTCCTCGACGTGACACTCGCCGACGGCGTAGCACCGCCGGACGCGTCGGTCGAGCGCACCTTCTACACGACGTCGTCGTGCGGCCTGTGCGGCAAGGCGAGCCTGGACGCGGTCCGCACGACGGTGCCGTGGCCGGTCGCCGCGGACCCGTTCACGACGGACGCGGCGACACTGGCCGCCCTGCCGGACGAACTCCGCGCGGCACAACGGGTCTTCGACCGCACGGGCGGCCTCCACGCGGCGGGCTTGTTCGACGGCGACGGCAAGCTGCTGTGCCTGCGCGAGGACGTCGGCCGGCACAACGCGGTGGACAAGGTCGTCGGCTGGGCCACCCGCGACGGCAAGCTGCCCCTCCCGGGCACGGCGCTGATGGTGAGCGGCCGGGCGTCGTTCGAGCTGGTGCAGAAGGCGGTGATGGCGGGAATCCCGTTGCTGGCCGCGGTTTCGGCACCGTCGTCGCTGGCGGTGGACCTGGCCGCGGAGCTGGGGCTGACGCTGGTGGGGTTCCTGCGGGGGACGTCGATGAACGTCTACACCCGACCGGACCGCCTGGGCCTTCAGCCGAGCTGACCGAGCACCGCCCCGACCACGGCGTCTTCGGGTGACCGGTGCACGGCGGCGAGCTGCCACGGGGGAGGCCGGTCGAACCGCCGGACAGTGAGCTCGGGAAACCGGGCGACGACGGAGACGGGCAGGACGCAGGTGGCGAGCCCGGCCTGCACGATCCTCGCGGCGGCGGCGAGATCGTCGACTTCCAGGGTGGGCCGCCGGCCGGGGAACGCGCGGTCGACGGCTTCGCGGATCGCCCAGCCGGGTGGGAAGCCGACGAGCGTGAGGCCGGAGAGGTCCGAAGGAGCGGAGCGCGCGCCGCCGGGAGCGGTGGCGAGAACGAGTTCTTCGGCCGGGAGCGCGGTGGTGACGAGCCCGGCACCGCGGCGGCCGTCCGGCGCGGCGCCGGGGGTATCGGAGACCGCGGGAGTCGGCTCGCCGGAGGTTGCGCTGCCATGGGCAGGCGGCGACGCGCCGGCGGTGGCGTCCGCCACCTTGCCGAGCGGGCCGGGGAAGGCACGGTGGCTCCCGGAGCCGGCCGGTTCGCCGGCAGGTGTCGTGCCCAGCGGGCCGGGTAGCGCGGTCAGCAGCAGGTCCACTGTGGACTCCGCCACCGCGCACCCCGCATCCCCGGGCGGCAGCTGGCGGACCTCCACCCCCAAACCCGGGTGCGCGTGCCGCAGCTTCGCCAGTAGCCGGTGCAGGTCCGCCAGCAATCCGGGGCACATCCCCACCCGTACGCACCCGCTCAGCGGGGAGACCGCCGCGCGGGCTCGCTCCGCCGCCTCCAGCGCCGCCCGCGCGGCGGGCACGAAGGCCTCGCCGGCGGGCGTCAAAACCACCCGGTGCGTTGTCCGGTGGAACAGCGGCGTGCCCAGGTCCCGCTCCAGCGCGCGCACCACAGTGGACACCGTCGACTGCACCGTCCGCAGGCGCTGGGCCGCCGCCGTGAAACCGCCCTCCTCGGCGACCGCAACCGCCACCGCCAGCTGGCGGAGGTCCATCACAGCACCTCGCGGACCAGCGCTGCCGTCTCGCTCGGGGTCCGGCCCACGCGGATGCCGGCCGCCTCCAGCGCTGCCTTCTTCGCCGCCGCCGTGCCTGACGAGCCGGAGACGATCGCGCCCGCGTGGCCCATCGTCTTGCCTTCGGGGGCGGTGAACCCCGCGACGTAGCCGACCACCGGCTTCGACACGTTCGCCTTCACGAAGTCCGCCGCCCGTTCCTCGGCGTCGCCGCCGATTTCGCCGATCAGGACGATGACGTCGGTCTCCGGGTCCTTTTCGAACGCTTCGACCGCGTCGATGTGCGTCGTCCCGATGATCGGGTCGCCGCCGATGCCGACGCACGTCGAGAAGCCGACGTCGCGCAGCTCGTGCATGAGCTGGTAGGTCAGCGTGCCGGACTTCGACACCAGGCCGATCCGGCCCCGGCCGGTGATGTCGGCCGGGATGATGCCCGCGTTGGAGCGGCCGGGGGAGATGATGCCCGGGCAGTTCGGGCCGATGATCCGCGTCCGCCCGCCCGCGGCGACGGCGTGCGCCCACAACCGCGCGGAGTCGTGCACCGGGACGCCTTCGGTGATCACCACCGCGAGCCCGATGCCGGCGTCCACCGCTTCGATCACCGCGCCGGCGACGAACGGTGGCGGCACGAACAGCACGCACACGTCGGCGGCGGCCGAAGCCATCGACTCCGCGACGCTGCCGAACACCGGAAGCGAACGGCCCGGGAGCTCGACCGTCTGCCCGGCCTTGCGCGGGTTCACCCCGCCGACGACGTTCGTCCCGGCCGCCAGCATCCGCCGGGTGTGCTTGGCGCCTTCGGAGCCGGTGATGCCGGAGACGACGATCCGACTGGTCTCGTCCAGGAAGATGGCCACGGGTCAGACCTCCGCGATCGCGAGCTTCGCCGCCTCGCGGGCGGCGTCGTCCATGGTGGCCACCACGGTGACCAGGGGATGGGCGGCGTCGGCGAGAATCCGCCTGCCTTCGGTGACGTTGTTCCCGTCGAGCCGCACCACCAGCGGCTTGGTCGCGCGCGAACCCAGGACCTCCAGCGAGCGCACGATCCCGGTCGCGACGGCGTCGCACGCGGTGATCCCGCCGAAGACGTTGACGAACACGCTGCGGACCTGCGGGTCGCCGAGGATCACGGTCAGCCCGTTCACCATCACCTCGGCCGAGGCGCCGCCGCCGATGTCGAGGAAGTCGGCGGGGCCGCGCGCGCCCGCCTCCGCCGCGGCCGAGGCGACGACGTCCAATGTGGACATGACCAGGCCGGCGCCGTTGCCGATCACGCCGATGTCGCCGTCCAGCTTGACGTAGTTGAGGCCCTTCGCGTGCGCCTCCCGTTCGAGGGGATCGCCGTCCGCGGAGTCGTCGAACGAATCGGAGCGCCGGAAGTCCGCGTTGTCGTCGAGGGTGATCTTCCCGTCCAGCGCGACGATCCCGGCCGACGTCCTGGCGAGCGGGTTGACCTCGACCAGCGTGCAGTCCTCGGCGACGAACACCGCCCACAGCTTCTCCACGACCCCGGCCACTTCCGCCCGGACGTCGGCGGGGAACCCGGCCGTGACCTCGGCCGCGTCGACGCCGGTCAGCGGGTCGACCGGGACGCGCCGGAGTGCTGCGGGGTCGGTGGCGGCCACCTCCTCGATCTCCATCCCGCCGTGCACGGACGCCATCGCCAGGAACGTCCGCCCGGCGCGGTCGAGCAGGAAGGAGACGTAGTACTCCTCGGTGATCTCACTGGCTTCGGTGACCAGGACGCGGTGGACGGTATGGCCCTTGATGTCCATCCCGAGGATGTCGTCGGCGGCCTGCTCGGCGTCGTCGGCTGTGTGCACCACGCGGACGCCGCCCGCCTTGCCGCGGCCGCCGGTCTTCACCTGGGCCTTGACGACGGCGGATCCGCCGATGGCCGCGGCCGCGGACCGGGCTTCGGCCGGCTCGGCGACGACGCGGCCGCGGGGGACGGGGACGCCGTGCTTCTCGAAGAGATCACGGGCTTCGTGTTCGAAGAGATCCATGCGGGGGCTTCCTTTCCGCGGCGGGGCAGGGCAAGGAGGTCCGCCGTGTCCGGGCGTGCGGTGACGGTCCGCGGGGGCGGGATCGAGGCCCGGGAAAAACCCTGCGGATAGCCCTGGACACGGACTGCTTGAGAGGTGACTATATGCCTACCCCATACGGTATGCAATCTACAGTCTGCCGCGAAGAGGCCGCTGACCTCGAAGGACGCCGGCAGTGGCGCGAGCGGACCCGGAAACGGACCGCCGGACAAGAGAGATCCGGTGGCGGACCAGAGGAGTTGAGCGATGGCGCTGACCACGACCGGCACGACCGCGGGGGAGAGTGCCCGTGCGACGAACGGCGCCGAGCCCGCGCCGGCCACGGAGATATCTGGCGGGCACCTGGTGGCGAAAGCCCTGAAGGCCGAAGGGGTCGACACGATCTTCACGCTGTGCGGCGGCCACATCATCGACATCTACGACGGCTGCGTCGACGAAGGCATCGAGGTCATCGACGTCCGGCACGAGCAGGTCGCCTCGCATGCCGCGGACGGCTACGCGCGGATCACCGGCAAGCCCGGCTGCGCGGTCGTCACTGCCGGTCCGGGCACCACCGACGCCGTCACCGGGGTCGCGAACGCGCTGCGCGCGGAAAGCCCGATGCTGCTCATCGGCGGCCAGGGTGCGCTGACCCAGCACAAGATGGGGTCCCTGCAGGACCTCCCGCACGTGGACATGATGGCGCCGATCACCAAGTTCGCCGCGACCGTGCCGCACACCGCCCGCGTCGCCGACCTCGTCTCGATGGCCTTCCGCGAAGCCTACGCCGGTGCGCCGGGCCCGTCGTTCCTCGAGATCCCCCGCGACGTTCTCGACGCGCGGGTGCCGCTCGACCAGGCCCGGATCCCCGAAGCGGGCCGCTACCGCGCGTCGACGAAGAACGCCGGCGACCCCGCCGACGTCGAGAAGCTCGCGGACCTGCTGGTGCACGCCAAGAAGCCGGCCATCCTGCTCGGCAGCCAGGTCTGGACCACGCGGGCGACCGGCCCGGCGACCGGCCTCGTGCGCACGCTGAACATCCCGGCGTACATGAACGGCGCCGGCCGCGGCACGCTGCCCCCGGGCGACCCGCACCACTTCCAGTTGTCCCGCCGGTACGCCTTCGACAACGCCGACGTCATCGTCATCGTCGGCACCCCGTTCGACTTCCGGATGGGCTACGGGAAGCGGCTTTCGAAGGACGCCACCGTCGTCCAGATCGACCTGGACTACCGCACGGTCGGCAAGAACCGCGACGTCGACCTCGGCATCGTCGGCGACGCCGGCCAGGTGCTGGCCGCGGTGGCCGAGGCCGCGTCCGGCCGCACCGACAACGGCGCCGTCGGCCGCAAGACGTGGCTCGAAGAACTGCACGCCGTGGAAGACAAGGCGAAGCGGAAGCGGCTGCCGCTGCAGCACTCCGACGCGAGCCCGATCCACCCGTACCGGCTCGTCCACGAGATCAACGAGTTCCTCACCGAGGACTCGATCTACATCGGCGACGGCGGCGACATCGTCACCTTCTCCGGCCAGGTCGTCCAGCCGAAGTCGCCCGGGCACTGGATGGACCCCGGTCCACTCGGGACGCTCGGCGTCGGCATCCCCTTCGTCCTGGCCGCCAAGCACGCCCGCCCGGACAAGGAGGTGGTCGCCCTGTTCGGGGACGGCGCTTTCAGCCTCACCGGCTGGGACTTCGAAACGCTCGTGCGGTTCGACCTGCCGTTCGTCGGGATCGTCGGCAACAACTCGTCGATGAACCAGATCCGCTACGGCCAGGCCGCGAAGTACGGCGTGGGGCGCGAGCGCGTCGGCAACACCCTCGGCGACGTCCGCTACGACGAGTTCGCCCGGATGCTGGGCGGTCACGGCGAAGAGGTCCGCGACCCCGCCGACATCGGGCCGGCGCTGCTGCGGGCGCGGGAGTCCGGCAAGCCGTCGCTGATCAACGTCTGGGTCGATCCCGACGTGTACGCCCCCGGAACCGTGAACCAGACCATGTACAAGTGAGCGGAGGCCAAGCATGGGTAAGGCACTGGAGGGCGTGCGCGTCCTCGACATGACGCACGTGCAGTCCGGTCCGTCGTCGACGCAGCTGCTCGCCTGGCTCGGCGCGGACGTGATCAAGCTCGAAACCCCCGGCCGCGGCGACATCACCCGCGGGCAGCTGCGCGACCTGCCCGGGGTGGACAGCCTCTACTTCACGATGCTGAACGCCAACAAGCGCAGCATCACGCTCAACATGAAAAGCGACGAGGGCAAGGAGATCTTCGAGAAGCTCGTGTCCGGGGTCGACGTCCTGGTCGAGAACTTCGGCCCCGGCGTCGTCGACCGGTTCGGCTACCCGTGGGCGAAGCTGTCCTCGCTCAACCCGCGGCTGGTCTACGCCTCCATCAAGGGGTTCGGGCCCGGCCGCTACGCCGACTTCAAGGCCTACGAGGTGATCGCGCAGGCCATGGGCGGCGCGATGAGCACCACCGGCTTCGAAGAGGGCCCGCCGACCGCGACCGGCGCGCAGATCGGCGACTCCGGCACCGGCATCCACCTGGTGGCCGCCATCCTCGCCGCGCTGTACCAGCGGATCTCCACCGGCCGCGGCCAGCGCGTCCAGGTCGCCATGCAGGACGCCGTGCTCAACCTGTGCCGGGTCAAGCTGCGCGACCAGCAGCGGCTCACCCACGGACCGCTCGGGGAGTACCCGAACGAGAACTTCGGCGACGAGGTCCCGCGCTCGGGCAACGCTTCCGGCGGCGGCCAGCCCGGCTGGGCGGTGAAGTGCGCGCCCGGCGGCCCGAACGACTACATCTACGTGATCGTCCAGCCGCCCGGCTGGGCCCCGCTCGCCCGGCTGATCGGCAAGGGCGAGCTGGCCGAGGACCCGGCGTGGGCCACCCCCGAGGTCCGGCTGTCCAAACTGGACAAGATGTTCGCGCTCGTCGAGGAGTGGACCGAGAAGCACAGCAAGTGGGAGGTGATGGAGAAGCTCAACGCCTGCAACATCCCGTGCGGCCCGATCCTGTCCACGAAGGAGCTGATCGAGGACGAGACGCTGGCCGAGCTCGGCTCGGTCGTCGAGGTGCCGCACCCGGAACGCGGCGCCTTCAAGACCGTCGGCTGCCCGCTGAAGCTGTCCGACTCGCCGGTCGAGATCGAACGGTCGCCACTGCTCGGCGAGCACAACGTCGAGGTGCTGGCGGAGCTCGGCTACGGCGAAGCGGAGCTCGAGAAGTTCCGCGCCGCGGGGGTGATCTGAGTGGCGGATCGCGCGGCGGTCGAAAAGATCCTCGCCCAGGTGGCGGCCGAAGGGCGGTCCGCGCTGACCGCGCCCGAGGGGCGTGCGGTCTGCGAGGCATACGGTATCCCGACCCCGGCCGAGCGGCTGGCGGCTACGGCCGCCGAAGCCGTCTCGCAAGCCGAGGAGATCGGCCTGCCGGTGGTGCTCAAGATCGTCTCCCCGGACATCCTGCACAAGACCGAGGCCGGCGGGGTGCTCGTCGGCCTGCAGGACGCCGAAGCGGTGAAGGCGGGTTTCGGGAAGATCGTCGAGAACGCGAAGGCGTACAACGCCGGCGCGCGGATCGTCGGCGTCCAGGTGCAGCAGATGCTCACCGAGGGCCAGGAGGTGATCATCGGCTCGGTCACCGACCGGACCTTCGGGAAGGTCGTCGCGTTCGGCCTCGGTGGCGTGCTGGTGGAGGTGCTCAAGGACGTCACCTTCCGGCTCGCGCCGACGACGGCCGAGGAAGCGCTGTCGATGGTCGACGGTATCCAAGCGGCCGAGATCCTGCGGGGCGTGCGTGGTTCGGATCCTGTCGACCGTGCCGCCCTCGCCGCCGTGATCACCGGGCTCGGCGAGCTCGTCACCGACTTCCCGCAGCTGTCCGAAGTGGACCTCAACCCGGTGCTGGCCACCGCGCGCGGGGCGACCGCGGTCGACGTCCGCATCCTGGTCGACCCGGACGCGGCGAAGGAGCCGCAGCGGTTCACCCAGGAGGAGATCCTGGCGTCGATGACCCGGATCATGAAGCCGGCGTCGATCGCGGTGATCGGTGCGTCCGCCGAGGCCGGGAAGATCGGCAACTCGGTGATGAAGAACCTGGTCGGCGGCGGCTACGCGGGGGAGATCCACCCGATCAACCCGAAGGCCGCCGAGATCCTCGACCGCAAGGCCTACGCCAGCATCGCCGACGTACCCGGCGACGTCGACGTCGCGGTCTTCGCCATCCCGGCCAAGTTCGTGCCCGCGGCGCTGGAAGAAGCCGGCAAGAAAGGTGTCGCCGGCGCGATCCTCATCCCGTCCGGCTTCGGCGAGACCGGCAACATCGAGCTGCAGGACCAGGTCGTCGCGATCGCGCGCAAGCACGGCGTGCGCGTCCTCGGTCCCAACATCTACGGTTACTACTACACGCCGGAGAACCTGTCGGCGACGTTCTGCACCCCGTACGACGTCAAGGGCGGTGTGGCGCTGTCATCCCAGAGCGGCGGCATCGGGATGGCGATCCTCGGCTTCAGCCGCTCGGCGAAGATGGGCGTCTCCTCGATCGTCGGCGTGGGCAACAAGGCCGACATCGACGAGGACGACCTGCTCACGTTCTTCGAGCACGACGAGAACACCGAGCTCATCGCCATGCACCTGGAGGACCTCAAGGACGGGCGGGCGTTCGCGGAGACGGCGAAGCGGGTCTCGCGCCGCAAGCCGGTTGTCGTGCTCAAGGCCGGCCGGACGTCGGAAGGCGCCAAGGCGGCCAGTTCGCACACCGGCGCGCTGGCCGGCGACGACAAGGTCTACGACGACATCCTGCGCCAGAGCGGCGTGGTGCGGGCGCCCGGCCTCAACGACATGCTCGAGTACGCCCGCGGCATCCCGCTGCTGCCCACGCCGAAGGGCGAGAACGTCGTCATCATCACCGGGGCCGGCGGTTCGGGCGTGCTGCTGTCGGACGCCTGCGTCGACAACGGGCTGCAGCTGATGACGATCCCGCCGGACCTCGACACGGCGTTCCGCGAGTTCATCCCGCCGTTCGGCGCCGCGGGCAACCCGGTGGACATCACCGGCGGCGAACCGCCCTCGACCTACCGCGACACGATCGCGCTGGGCCTGGCGGACGACCGGATCCACGCGCTGATCCTCGGCTACTGGCACGCCATCGTCACCCCGCCGATGGTGTTCGCCGAACTGGTGTCCGAAGTGGTCGGAGAGTACCGGGCGAAGGGCACCCACAAGCCCGTCGTCGCGTCGCTGTCGGGGGACGTCGAAGTCGAGGAGGCGAGCGATCACCTGTACGACCACGGCATCGTGGCGTATCCGTACACGACCGAGAAGCCGGTGGCGGTGCTCGGCGCGAAGTACCGCTGGGCACGGGCCGCGGGCCTGCTTTCGAACCTGAGTCGACGATGACGAAGGAGAACTTCCATGACTGCAGCCACTTACCGGGAGATAGTTGACGAGAACGGCAGAACCTACCGGGTAGGGGAGTCACCGCACGACATCATGGGGCGCTCCCGGAGCTTCATGGTCTGGCTGCCCTGGATCGCCATGATGGCGGTCAGCGTGTTCGAGTACGGCTGGGGGGCCGTCGAAGGCACCCTGGAGGAGAAGTACGGCTGGACGCTGTCGGACGCGTTCTGGCTGGCGAGCATCTGGGCGGTGTTCCAGGCCGGGGTGGCGTTCCCGGCCGGACGGCTCCGGGAGAAGAACATCGTCTCGGCGAAGACGGCCATGCTGGCCGGCGCGGTGTGCAGCGGCATCGGCTACTTCACCATCGCGCACAGCGGGAACCTGACGGTGGCGTTCATCGGCTACTCGGTGCTCGGCGGCACCGGCGCCGGGCTCGTGTACGCGACCTGCATCAACATGGTCGGCAAGTGGTACCCGGAGAAGCGCGGCGCGCGGACCGGGTTCGTCAACGGCGGCTTCGCCTACGGTTCGGTGCCGTTCATCTACCTGTTCAGCGCGTTCCTCGGGCACGAGAACGTCACCGGGGTGCTGGACGGGATCGGTCTCTACATGCTGATCGTCGTCGGCGTCTGCGGGTTCCTGTTCAAGGACCCGCCGAAGAGCTGGTGGCCGAAGGAGATCGACCCGCTCACCTGGGCGAAGAACAAGTCCGGGGTCAAGAGCCTCGCCAAGAACCCGCCGGCGGTCCGGCAGTTCACCCCGGTCGAGGCGATCCGGACCGGCATGCTCCCGCTGATGTGGGTGTGCCTGGTGATCATCGGCGGGGTCTCGCTGTTCGGCATCAACTTCCAGGTGCCCTTCGCCAAGGAAAGCCACTTCGGCGCGTTCGTCGCGGCTTCCTCGGCCGGCGTGCTGGCGATCGTGAACGGCACCGGCCGCGCGGTCGTCGGCTGGGCGTCGGACAGGATCGGGCGACGGCAGACGCTCACCGTGGTGCTGGTCATCGCGGCCGGCGCGCAGTTCGGCGTGCTGTACGCCGGGAACACGCACAACCTGTTCCTGTTCATGGTGTTCGCGTTCCTGACCGGGTTCGGCGGCGGGGCGTTCTACCCGCTGTTCGCGGCGCTCGTGCCGGACTACTTCGGCGAAAACAACAACGCGTCGAACTACGGCCTGGTCTACAGCGCGAAGCTCGTGGGCGGCGTCGGCGGCGGCGGGCTCGCCGCGGGCGTCATCAGCGCGTGGGGTTACACGGGAGCGTACGTCCTCGCCGGGTGCATCGCGCTCCTTTCGGCGGTGCTGACGCTCTTCCTGCGCCAGCCCGGCCGGCCGCGCCACCAGCTCGCCGAAACCGAGCTGGTGGCGCGGCCTTCAGCCGCCGCCGGCGGCTGAGCACCGGTTCGCTCCCCGGTCCCGCGGCCATCAGGACCGGGGAGCCTCCGGGCGTTCGTGGTAGGCCTGGCGCGTCCGTTCGGTGTGCTTGGCCATGATCTGCTCCGCGGCTTCGGTGTCCCCGTCGGAGATCGCGTGGATCAGCTCGTCGTGCTCGTTCCACGCGTCGCGGCCGCGGGGCCGGGCGATCGGCGTGTAGTACCAGCGGACCCGGCGGTCGACCAGGCCGATCAGTTCCGCCAGCACGGCGTTCCCCGACAGCTGCGTGATGAACGCGTGGAGGGCGGCGTTGGCCGCGACCAGGCCTTCGGTGTCGTCGGCGTGCAGGGCCTGGACGCCGACCTGCTGCAGGTCCCACAGGCGCCGGACGTCCTGCGGGGTGGCGTTGCCGGCGGCGAGCTTCGCGGAGTGCGTCTCCAGCACGCTGCGGACGCTCAGCAGCTGGTCGGCCTCCTCGTCGGTCGGCAGGTGCACGAACGCACCCTGCGCCGGGCGGAGGTCGACCCAGCCCTCGCTCTGCAACCGCTGCAGGGCTTCGCGGACGGGCTGCCTGCTGACGCCCAGGTACTCCGCCAGGTCGGCTTCGACCAGGTGCTGCCCGGGTTCGAGGGTGCGGTTGATGATCAGCTCGGCGAGGGCTTCGTAGACGACCTGCCGCAGCGGCGCGGGCCGTTCGACGCGCTTGGCGGCGGTCGAGCTGAGCGAGCCCTTGGCCGTGCGGCGGCCGGACGGGCCGCGCTCTGGAAGCGGGGATGCGGGCTGGCTCACGGGACACCTCGAAGGGGAGAGGAAAGCGATCTTCTGCGATCAGGATACAGGTTTTGGTATGCAAAATCCCAGACTCTCACCCGCTGGGGAGTTTTCCCCGCGAGGAGTGCACCCCTGGTCAGCGCCGTGGATCCAGGATACTGTATGCAATAACGTGCTCGACCGAAGCGGGAGGCACATCATGAAGGTGGCTGTTCTCGGGGCCGGGGCGATCGGTGCCTACGTCGGGGCCGCGCTGCACCGCGGCGGGACCGAGGTGCACCTGATCGCCCGGCGGGCCCACCTCGCGGCGATGCGCGAGCACGGCGTCCGCGTGCTCAGCCCGCGCGGCGACTTCACCGCGCACCCCCACGTCACGGACGATCCGGCCGAAGTCGGCGGGGTCGACTTCGTCTTCCTGGGCCTCAAGGCCAACTCCTACGCCTCGTGCGGGCCGCTGCTCGCACCGCTGCTCGGTCCCGAGACGGCGATCGTGGCCGCGCAGAACGGCATCCCGTGGTGGTACTTCCACGGCCTCACCGGTCACCCGCTCGAAGGACGGCGGGTCGAGGCCGTCGACCCCGGCGGCTCGGTGACCGAGGTGCTCGAGCTGCGTCGCGCCATCGGCTGCGTCGTCTACTGCTCGACGGTCATCGAGGAGCCGGGCGTGATCCGGCACCTCGAAGGCACCCGGTTCTCCCTCGGCGAGCCGGACGGCGAGATCTCCGCGCGCTGCAAGGTGCTCAGCGCGGCGATGATCGCCGGCGGGCTCAAGGCGCCGGTCGAACCCGACCTGCGCACCGACATCTGGGTCAAGCTGATGGGCAACGTCGCCTTCAACCCGCTGTCCGCACTGACCCGGGCGACCATGGCGCAGATGTGCGAGCACGACGACACGCGCGCGCTCGTCGCCACGATGATGACCGAAACCCTCGCCATCGCCCGCGCCGCGGGCAGCGACCCGCAGGTCTCGGTCGAGAAGCGCATCGACGGCGCCTGGCGCGTCGGCCACCACAAGACGTCGATGCTGCAGGACCTCGAAGCCGGCAAGCCGCTCGAGACCGACGCGATCATCGGCGCCGTCGTCGAGCTGGCGGCGCTGACCGGCGTCCCCGCGCCGGCGCTGCGCCACGTCCACGCCGCCATCGGCCTGCTCGGCCACACCAGCACGACGCCCGTCCCCGTCGGGTCGCACTGAACCGGAGGTACCCCGTGAAGCGCAAGAACACCGAGCCGTACGTCCGGCTCACCCGGCCACTCGTGCGAGACTCCGGCGTCCTGCGGCCGGCGACCTGGGAGGAGGCCCTCGACCGGGCCGCCGCCGGGATCCGCCGGACCCTCGAAGCCAAGGGGCCCGAGGCGTTCGGGATGTTCTCGTGCGCCCGCGCGACCAACGAGATGAACTTCGTCGCGCAGAAGTTCACCCGCGCGGTGATCGGCACGAACAACGTCGACTCGTGCAACCGCACGTGCCACGCGCCGAGCGTGGCCGGCCTGGCGCGGGTGTTCGACAGCGGCGGCGGGACGTCGTCGTACCAGGAGATCGAGGACGCCGACGTCATCGTGATCTGGGGCGGCAACCCGCGCGAGGCGCACCCGATCTTCTTCCAGCACGTGCTCAAGGCCGTCCACAAGGGAGCGAAGCTCTTCGTCGTCGACCCGCGCCGGACGAGCACCGCGAGCTGGGCGCACCGGCAGCTGCAGCTGGAGGTCGGCACCGACATCCCGCTCGCGCACGCGATCGCGCGGGAGATCATCCACTCCGGACTGGCGAATCGTGCGTTCATCGAGCGGGCCACCGAAGGGTTCGAAGAATTCGCCGCGTCGGTCGAGCCGTGGACCCTGGAGGTCGCCGAGAAGACCACCGGCGTGCCGGCCGAGCTGATCGAGGAGCTCGCCCACACCTACGCCCGGGCCGATCGCGGCCAGCTGTCGTGGACGCTCGGGATCACCGAGCACCACAACGGCACCGACAACGTCCTGTCGCTGATCAACCTGTCCCTGCTGGCCGGTCAGGTGGGCCGCTACGGGGCCGGGCTGAACCCGTTGCGCGGGCAGAACAACGTCCAGGGCGGCGGCGACATGGGTGCCATCCCGGACCGGCTGCCCGGCTTCCAGGACGTCCTCGACGCCGGCGTCCGCGCGAAGTTCGACGCGGCCTGGGGCTCGGCCATCCCGCCGCACCAGGGCCTCAACCTCACGCAGATGCTCGACGCGATGGAACGCGGCGACCTGACCTGCGTGTACATCATCGGCGAGAACCCGGTCCAGTCCGAAGCGGACTGCGAGCACACGATCAAGCGGCTGGCCAACGTCGACCAGCTCGTGGTGCAGGACATCTTCCTCACCAAGACCGCGCAGCTGGCCGACGTCGTGCTGCCGGCGTCGGCGGCCTGGTGCGAAAGCGACGGCACGTTCACCAACTCCGAACGGCGGGTCCAACGCGTCCGCAAGGCCCTCGAACCGCCGGAAGGCGCGCGCGACGACATCGAGCTGCTGTCGGAGCTGGCCCGCCGGCTCGGCCACGACTGGCACTACACCGGCGGCGAAGAGGTCTGGGACGAGCTGCGCTCGCTCTCGCCGATGCACGCCGGGATGTCGTACGCACGCCTCGAAGAACTCGGCGGGATCCAGTGGCCGTGCTTCTCCGAGGACACCCTGGAACCGACGTTCCTGCACGGGCGGCTGTGGGCCGAGGACCCGGCCGAGCGCGGCCGGCTGGCGCCGTTCACCGTGCTCGAGCACAGCCCGCCGGTCGACCTGCTGTCCGAGGAGTTCCCGATCCGGCTCACCACCGGGCGGCGGCTGGACTCCTACAACACCGGCGTCCAGTCGGGCGGGTTCCCGTCGCCGCTGCGGCAGGGCGAGACCCTCGACCTGTGCCCGGAGGACGCGCGATCACTGGGGGTCGGACCCGACGAGCTGGTCCGGATCTCTTCGCGGCGCGGGGAAATCGTCGCGCCCGTCCGGCTCGACAAGGGCCTGAAGCCGGGGCTGGCGTTCATGACCTTCCACTTCCCGGACGAGGTCGACGTCAACGTCATCACCATCGAGGCGACCTGCCCGATCGCCGGGACCGCGGAGTACAAGGCCGCGGCCATCCGCGTCGACAAGCTCTCCGAGCCGGGAGTCTGAAGTGGACCTCAAGCTCCTGGACGCCGTCGCGTCGCGTGAAGAGGAGGAAGCGGTCGCCGGGTTCGCGGGCGGCGGCCGCGACCAGCTGCTGCCCGCGCTGCACGCGGTCAACGACCGGGTCGGCTGGCTCAGCCGGGGCGCGCTGAACCTGATCTGCGAGACGCTGCACGTGCCGCCCGCCGACGCGTACGGCGTCGCCAGCTTCTACTCGCTGTTCGCGCTCGAGGAACGCCCGGAGCGGGTCGTGCACGTGTGCACCGACCTGGCGTGCCGGGTCAAGGGCGCGGAGACGGTGTGCGACGTCCTCACCGAGCACGTCGGCGCCGCGGGGAAGGCGCGCGGCGGGGTCACGTGGCTGCGCGGTCCGTGCCTCGGCGTGTGCGAACGGGCCCCCGCGGCGCTGACGTTCCAGGCCGGCGACCCGGCCACCACCGAGCTGGTCGCCCCGGCCACCGGGGCGTCGGCCGTGCTGGCCGCCCAGCGCGAACCGTCCGCTTCGGACGGTTCGCCGCCGCTGATCCACCAGAAGGACGGCCTCCGGCTGCTGCGCCGCGTCGGCGTCGTCGATCCGTCCAGTTTGGACGGCTACCGCGCGACCGGGGGCTACGCGGCACTGCGGAACGCCCTGCGGATGGGGGAGGCCGCGGTGCTGCGCGAGGTCACCGACGCCGGCTTGCTCGGCCGCGGCGGGGCGGCGTTCCCGACCGGGCGCAAGTGGGCCGCCACGGCCGCGCAGCCCGCCGGGCCGCACTACCTGGTGTGCAACGCCGACGAGAGCGAACCCGGCACGTTCAAGGACCGGGTGCTGCTCGAAGGCGACCCGTTCGCGCTGGTGGAGGCGATGACGATCGCCGCGTTCGCGATCGGCGCCCGGCGGGGCTACGTGTACCTGCGCGGCGAATACCCGCGAGCGCTGCGGTTGCTGCGCAACGCAGTGGCGGTTTGCCGGGAACGCGGCTTCCTCGGCACGGACATCATGGGGCACCCCGGGTTCTCGTTCGACATCGAGATCCGCCGCGGCGCCGGCGCGTACATCTGCGGCGAAGAGACGGCGATCTTCAACTCCATCGAGGGCTTCCGCGGCGAGCCCCGCACGAAGCCGCCGTTCCCCGTCGAGAAGGGGCTCTTCGGCAAGCCGACGGTCGTCAACAACGTCGAGACCCTGGTGAACGTGCCGCTGATCCTCACCGGGGGCGCGGCCGCCTACCGGGCGATCGGCACCGAGGCCTCGGCGGGGCCGAAGCTGTTCTGCCTGTCCGGCAACGTCGAACGCCCCGGCGTCTACGAAGTGCCGTTCGGCACGACCCTGCGGGAGCTGCTCGCCCTGGCCGGGGGCGTGCCCGAAGGCCGGTCGCTGCGCGCGATCCTGCTCGGCGGCGCGGCGGGCGGGTTCGTCCGGCCCGACGAGCTGGACCTGCCGCTGACCATGGAGGACGCGCGGGCGGCGAAGACGACGCTCGGCTCGGGCGTCGTCCTGGTCCTCGACGACCTGGCCGACCTCGGTGGCTTCCTGCTGCGGATCGCGGAGTTCTTCCGCGACGAGTCGTGCGGGCAGTGCGTCCCGTGCCGGATCGGGACGGTCCGGCAGGAGAAGGCGATCCACCGCTACCTGGCGGCGGGCTCGGACGAACGGGCGCTGCTGCGCGAGGTGGGCGGGGTGATGCGGGACTCGTCGATCTGCGGTCTGGGCCAGACCGCGTGGAACGCCATCGAATCCGCGATCGACCGGCTGGGGGAACTGGGATGACCATCGTGGACATCGGGATCCCGCGACGGCTCGTCGAGTTCACTGTGGACGGCCGGACCGTCCGCGTTCCCGAGGGCTCGACGATCCTCGACGCGTGCACGGCGACGGGCACGGACATCCCGACGCTGTGCTACGGCGACACCCTCGAACCGGCGAACGCCTGCCGCGTCTGCATGGTGGAGGTCGAGGGCTCGCGGACGCTGGTGCCGTCGTGCTCCCGCAAGGCCGAACCGGGCATGGTCGTGCACACCGGCTCCGAGCGGACGCGCACCAGCCGCAAGGTCGTCCTCGAACTGCTGGCCTCCGCGACCGACCTCTCGACCACGCCCGGCGTCGCGGAGTGGCTGGCGGAAACGGGTGCGGACCCGGACCGCTTCGGCCCGGACGCGGCGACGGTCGCCCAGCCGGCCATTGTGGACAACGAGCTGTACGTGCGGGACTACGGGAAGTGCATCCTCTGCTACAAGTGCGTCGACGCGTGCGGCGAGCAGTGGCAGAACTCGTTCGCGATCACCGTGGCGGGCCGGGGTTTCGACGCGCGGATCTCGACGGAGTTCTCGAACCCGCTCCCCGAGAGCGCGTGCGTCTACTGCGGCAACTGCGTGGAGGTGTGCCCGACCGGGGCGCTCAGCTTCAAACGCGAGTACGACAAGCGCGAGGACGGCACCTGGGACGAGTCCCGCCAGACGGCGACGACGACGGTCTGCACGTTCTGCGGCGTCGGCTGCAACCTGACGCTGCACGTCCAGGACAACGAGATCGTGAAGGTGACTTCACCGCACGAGAGCTCGGTGACGCACGGCAACCTCTGCATCAAGGGCCGGTTCGGCTGGCAGCACGTCCAGAACCGTTAGGACCACGCCGAAGTAACGCGGTCGAGGTTGAGGAGCACGGTGGGGTGCCGCTCGACGGCCTTGCGGCGGCGCAACGCCCGGAGGAGGGAACGTTCGTTCCGGCGGTCCACGGTCTGCACGGCCTGGATCCGCACGTGGGGGTCCTCGTCGTCCAGCGCCGACTCCAGCAGCGCTGTCGCGTCCCCGCCGGCATCGACGAGGTGCCAGGCGGCGGACGCGCGGGTGCCCGGATCGGGCCGGGCGAGCAGGGGTGCCAGGTCCGTGACGAGGAGTTCGCCGGAAGCGGTCAACGCCCGCATCGTCTGCCAGGCCACGCCGGGGTCGGGGTCGGCGAGGAGCGCCCGGGCCCGGGCGGCGAGATCCGGGACGCCCAGCGCGGCGAGGACGTGGATCGCTTCGGCCCGTACGGCGGGGTCGGAGTCGGTCAGCGTGGCGCGGGCGGCGGGGGCCACCGCCGCCTTCACCGCCCGGGCGGCCGCCAGTGCCGCCACGCGCACCCGGGCATCCGGATCGGCGGACGCGGCGGCGAACGCCACGGCCGCCTCCTGGCCGGTCGAGGGCAAGCAGGCCACCGAATACGCGGCCTTGGCTCGCCGTCGCAGATCCGGATCTTCATTGAGGACGGTGAGCAGGGCGGCTTCGCGACCGGGGAGCTTGTGGCCGAACGCCGACACGGAGCACCCGGCCAGCGACTCGTCGAGCCAGCGGTGGTACCACACGAGGAAGCTCTCGTCCTCCAGGACGTACGGGGCGGGCACACCGTTGAGGTCGAGGTTGACCAGCCGCCCGCGGCCCGGGCCGGACACGACGAGGTGCGTGTACCCGGTGCAGCCGTGGTGGACGACCGCGAGCGTGCCCTGGACCGGGTCGGGCCGGTCGTGCGGCCCCCAGAAGGCGTCCCACCACTCGTTCTCGTACCACTGGCCCGGCCGGAACGGGCTCGGTGCGCGGAGGTGCCCGGGGAACGAGCCGGACACCTCCGCGTAGGCGTCGGCGAGCCGGAGCAGCCCGTAACCCGGGCCCGCACCACCGTCGCCGACCTCGAGCAGGAACGCGCGGTAGCTCTCGGGCAAGCGGATGCCGTGCGCCGCCTCGAACGCCGCGACCTCGTGCTCGGGCAGGACCGCGTTCAGCCGGTAGCGGTGGTGGCCGGCGCCGAACGAGTCGCGCAGCCGCGGGTCGGCGGCCGCCCGCTCGAGTTTCTCGACGACCGCGGCACGCGTTCCGGTCACGGTCTTTCCCCCTGTGGTTCGGCGCCAGCGTAACGAGCGGTCGCCGACGCGAGCGTTGACCTCGGACCTGTCCGGCAGCTATTCTCGATATGCGAAAGAAAAATTCCGGATAGCGAAATTTGAGGTAGCGATGCCCGAGCACTCCCTGCCGTACGTCGTCAACCTGTCGCTGCTGTTCAAGGAGGTCCCCCTCCTCGAGCGCGCGGCGGCCGCGCGGGCGGCGGGCTTCACCGACGTCGAGTACTGGTGGCCGTTCGAGGCCGCCGTACCCGCGCGGGACGAGGTGGACGCCTTCGTGAAGAGCCTGGACGGCGTCCGGCTGCGCGGGCTGAACTTCTACGCCGGGGACATGGCGGCGGGGGAGCGGGGCCTGGTCTCCTGGCTCGGCCGCGAAGCCGAGTTCGCCGACAGCCTCGTTGTCGCGCTGGACATCGCCGAACGCACCGGTTGCCGCAGCTTCAACGCGCTCTACGGCAACCGGCTGGACGGCGAAGACCCCGTCAAGCAGGACGACCTGGCCCTGGTGCACCTCGCCGGCGCCGCGGAAGCCGCCGCGAAGATCGGTGCGCAGCTGGTCCTCGAACCGCTCTCCGGCGCGGACCGCTACCCGCTCAAGACCGCCGCGGACGCCGTGGCCGTGCTCGACGACCTCGGGCGCGACAACGTGCGGCTGCTGGCCGACCTGTACCACCTGGCAGTCAACGGCGACGACCTGGACGCGCTGCCGACGACGCACATCGCCCGGATCGGGCACGTGCAGATCGCCGACGCGCCCGGGCGCCACCAGCCCGGCACCGGCTCGCTGGACATCGAGGGACACCTCGCGAAGCTGCAGGACGCCGGCTACGACGGGTTCGTCGGGATCGAGTACGTCCCGGAGCCCGACACCCTCGCGTCACTGGACTGGCTGCCGATCACCCGAAGGGGACGAGCATGAAACTGGGATTCATCGGACTGGGCGTGATGGGCGCCCCGATGGCCGCGCACCTGGTCGCGGCCGGGCACGACGTCGCCGGCTACGACGTCCACGCGGCGGCGGGGGAGAAGCTCGCGGCCGCCGGCGGGCGCGCCGCGACCGGTGTCGCCGACGCGGTGGCCGGCGCGGACGTCGTGATCACGATGCTGCCGAACCACCCGCAGGTCGAGGAGGTCGTGCTGACCGCCGGTGGCGTCCTCGACGCCGCCGGGCCCGGCGCGCTGCTGATCGACATGAGCACCATCCGGCCCGAGACGTCGATCGCGGTCGCCGAAGCCGCGCGGGACAAGAAGATCCGCGTGCTCGACGCTCCCGTCTCGGGTGGCCAGGCGGGCGCCGAGCAGGCGTCGCTGTCCATCATGGTCGGTGGTTCAGAGGACGACTTCGAGGCCGCCAAGCCGGTGCTCGGCGCCGTCGGCAAGACCGTCGTGCACGTCGGCCCGCACGGCGCCGGCCAGGTCGTCAAGGCCGCGAACCAGCTCGTCGTCGGCGGGATCTACGGGCTCGTCGCCGAAGCGATCGTGCTGCTCGAAGCGTCCGGTGTGGACGCCGCCACCGGCCTCGACGTGCTCGCCGGGGGACTGGCGGGCAGCCGGATCCTCGAGCTCAAGCGCAGGTCCATGGTGGACCGCCAGTTCGCGCCGGGGTTCCGGATCGACCTGCACCACAAGGACATGGGGATCGCGCTGGCCGCCGCCCGGCAGGCCGACGTCGCGCTCCCGCTCACCGGGCTGGTCGCCCAGCTCGTCGCCGCCGGCCGCGCCATGGGGTACGGCTCCCTGGACCACTCGGCCTTGCTGAAGGTCGCCGAACAGTTGTCGGGCCGCGTCCCGGCGGAGGTGTGACATGCCCAGAATCCCCGCGATGCAGGCGGTCGTCGACGTCCTGG
Organism: Amycolatopsis sp. NPDC049159; assembly: GCF_040648295.1. Classification (NCBI taxonomy): domain Bacteria; kingdom Bacillati; phylum Actinomycetota; class Actinomycetes; order Pseudonocardiales; family Pseudonocardiaceae; genus Amycolatopsis; species Amycolatopsis sp. NPDC049159. Next base: position 45,213 of record NZ_JBEZDL010000004.1, on the reverse strand, counting down.
AGAGCGAAGGCGTCGACACCGTCTTCGGCTGCCCCGGCGCCGCGATCCTCCCGCTGTATAACGCCCTGCAAGGCCGGGCGATCGAGCACCTGATCGTCCGCCACGAAGAAGGCGCGACGCACATGGCCGACGGCTGGGCGAGGACGAACGGCAACGTCGGCGTCGCCATCGGCACGTCCGGCCCGGCCGGGACCAACATGATCACCGGGCTCTACACCGCGCACGCGGACTCGATCCCGATGATCTGCATCACCGGCCAGGCGGCCACGACGAAGCTGCACCAGGAAGCCTTCCAGGCGGTCGACATCGTCGAGATCGCCAAGCCGGTCACCAAGTGGGCGGTGCAGGTCAAGGAAGCCGCGCAGCTGCCGTGGATCTTCCGCGAGGCCTTCCGGGTCGCCCGGTCCGGCCGGCCCGGCCCGGTGCTCATCGACCTGCCGATCGACGTCCAGAAGCAGGACATCGAGTGGGACTCGTCGATCGACTCGCCGCTGCCGGTGACCGCCGTGAAGCCCGCGGCCGCGCGGGTCGAGCGGGCCCTCGAAATGCTCCTGGCCGCCGAACGCCCGATCATCCTGGCCGGTGGCGGAGTCGTCCTCGGCGAGGCGAGCGAGCAGCTGCGCGCCGCGGCCGAGCGCCTGGACGTGCCGGTGCAGGTGACGCTGATGGGCAAGGGCAGCTTCCCCGAGGGCCACGAGCTGTTCGCCGGGATGGCGGGCATCCAGACGTCGCAGCGCTGGGCGAACGCGGCCTTCCTGGAGTCGGACCTGGTGCTGGCGCTGGGCGCGCGGTTCGGCGACCGGCACACCGGCGAGCTGTCGGTGTACCGGGGGGAGCGGAAGTTCATCCACGTCGACATCGAGCCGACGCAGCTGGGCAAGGTGTTCGGGCCCGACCTCGGGATCGTCTCGGACACGCGGGAGTTCCTCGACGCGCTGCTGGCGGCGCTGGAGAAGCGGGAAATCCCGCGGAGGCGTGAGTGGGTCGGCCGCATCGCGGAGCTCAAGGAAGCGCTTCCCCGCCGCGACGACTTCGACGCCCTGCCGATCAAGGCGCCGCGGGTGTTCAAGGAGATCAACGAAACCTTCGGCGAGGACACGTACTTCGTCACCGCGATCGGGCTCTACCAGATCTGGTCGGGTCAGTTCCAGCAGGCGCACAAGCCGCGCCACTACCAGGTGTGCGGCCAGGCCGGCCCGCTCGGCTGGGAGATCCCCGCCGCGATCGGGGTGAAGAAGGCGCGGCCCGGAGCCGAGGTCGTCGGCGTGGTCGGCGACTACTCGTTCCAGTTCCTCGTCGAGGAGCTGGCGGTGGCCGCCCAGTACGACGTCGGGTTCGTGCTGATCATGCTGAACAACGAGTACCTCGGCCTGATCCGCCAGGCCGAGACCGGGTACGACATGAACTTCGAGGTCGACATCCACTACGACGCGAACGGCACGGACAACGTCAAGATCATGGAGGCCTACGGCTGCTCCGGCACCCGCGTGCACGAGCCGGGGGAGATCCGGACGTCGCTGGAGTGGGCGCGCAAGGAGGCCGAGCGCACCAGCCGCCCGGTCCTGGTGGAGATCATGATCGAACGCGAGGGCAACGCCGCCATGGGTGCCGCCCTCGACGCCGTCCGCGAGTTCGAACCCGCGTAACACCCGCGTGACCACGGCCGCCGCGCGAGACCCTGACCTCGTGCGGCGGCCTTTCCGCGCCCTGGATCAGGCGGTTGTCGGAAAGTACAAACGCGGGCGGTAAATTCACCCGCCTTTCAGGGGTTTTGCCGTGGTCCCGGCCACACCCGAGCGTGTGTACTCCTTCACGAAGCAGCCCCGAAAGGACGTCCACAGTGGAATTCCTCCGACCCGCCTCGCTGGCCGACGCGCTCGCCGCGCGTGCCGCGAACCCCGGTGCGGTCCCGATCGCCGGCGGCACGGACGTGATGGTCGAGATCAACTTCGACCACCGCCGTCCCGGCGCCCTGCTCGACCTCGGCCGCGTCGCCGAGCTCCACGAGCACGGCACCGACGGCGGCCGGATCCGCATCGGCGCGGCCGTGCCCTACACCCGGATCATCGCCGAACTGGGCACGCAGCTGCCCGGCCTGGCGATGGCCGCGCGGACCGTGGGGTCCCCGCAGATCCGCAACCGCGGTTCCGTGGGCGGCAATCTGGGCGCGGCTTCGCCCGCGGGTGATGCCCACCCGGCGTTGCTGGCGGCCGGTGCCGAGGTCGAAATCGCCTCGGTCCGCGGCACCCGGGTCGTCGCGGCGAAGGACTTCTACCTGGGGGTCAAGCGCAACGTCCTGGCCGAAGACGAGCTGATCACCGCGGTGCTGCTGGAGCCGGCCACCGGGCCCCAGCAGTTCAGCAAGATCGGCACGCGCAACGCCATGGTCATCGCGGTCGCCGCGTTCGGGCTGGCCCTGCACCCGGCCGACCGGCGGGTCGGCACCGGCGTCGGCTCGGCCGCGCCCACCCCGCGCCGGGCGGTCGAAGCCGAGGAGTTCCTGGCCGGCGAGCTGGACTGGGACGCCCCGAAGGCGCTGAACGACTCGGTCAAGCGCCGCTTCGGCGACCTGGTCGCCGCGGCCGCCTCGCCGATCGACGACGTCCGGGGCAGCGCGGCCTACCGGCGCCACGCACTGGGGGTCATGGCGCGGCGGACGCTGACCTGGGCCTGGACCGAATACTGCGAAGGGAGCGCGAAGTGCGCGTGAACGTCACCGTCAACGGCGAGCACCGCCGGGCGGACAACGTCTGGGAAGGCGAGAGCCTGCTCTACGTGCTGCGCGAGCGGCTCGGTCTCCCCGGCTCGAAGAACGCCTGTGAGCAGGGCGAATGCGGTTCGTGCACGGTCTACCTCGACGGCGTCCCGGCGTGCGCCTGCCTGGTCGCGGCCGGGCAGGCCGAGGGCCGCGACGTCGTCACCGTCGAGGGCCTGGCCGAGGGGGACGAGCTCGACCCGGTCCAGGAGTCGTTCGTCGAGCGCGGCGCCGTCCAGTGCGGGTTCTGCACGCCCGGCCTGCTGGTCGCGGCGCACGACCTGATCGAGCGGGTCCCGGACCCGAGCGACGTCGAGATCCGCGAGGCCCTCGCCGGGAACCTCTGCCGCTGCACCGGGTACGAGAAGATCCTCGACGCCGTCCGCGACGCCGCCGCGAAGAAGGCCGTCCGATGAGCGCCCCGGCCCGTTCGCCGCAGGAACTGCACGACACGATCGCCGGTGGCATCGGCGAGAGCCCGCTGCGCCCGGACGGCACGCTCAAGGTCCGCGGCGAGTTCGCCTACTCCTCGGACCTGTGGCACGAGGACATGCTGTGGGGCGCCACGCTGCGCAGCCCGCACCCGCACGCCCGGATCGTCCGCCTCGACGTCTCCCGCGCACTCGCCCAGCCCGGCGTGCACGCGGTGCTCACGCACGAGGACGTACCCGGTGAGAACGTCTACGGCCTCAAGTACCAGGACACCCCCGCGCTGGCCGCGGACCTGGTCCGCTACCAGGGCGAGCCGATCGCCATCCTGGCCGCCGACCACCCGGAGATCGCGCGGCAGGCGCTCAAGGAGATCGTCGTCGAGTACGACGTCCTCGAGCCGATCACCGACCCCGAGCGGGCCGCGCACGACGACACCCTGCCGAAGCTGCACGCGGACGGGAACCTGGTCCGCCACCAGCGGATCGTCAAGGGCGACCCGGCCGCGACCGCGGACGTCGTGGTCTCGGGCGTCTACGAAATCGGCATGCAGGACCAAGCGTTCCTCGGCCCGGAGTCCGGGCTCGCCGTGCCGGCCGAGGACGGCGGCGTCGACCTCTACCTGGCCACCCAGTGGCTGCACGTCGACCAGCGCCAGACGGCCAAGGCCCTCGGCCTGCCGCTGGAGAAGGTGCGGCTGACGCTGTCCGGTGTCGGCGGCGCCTTCGGTGGCCGCGAGGACCTGTCCATGCAGATCCACTCGTGCATGCTCGCGCTGCGCACCGGGCGTCCGGTGAAGATGAGCTACAACCGCCTGGAGTCGTTCTTCGGGCACGTCCACCGCCACCCGGCGAAGATGTACTACGAGCACGGTGCCACCCGCGACGGCAAGCTCGTCTACGTCAAGGCGCGGATGTACTTCGACGGCGGCGCGTACGCGTCCAAGACCCCGGTCGTGGTCGGCAACGGCACCACCCTGAGCGTCGGTCCCTACGACGTGCCGAACGCGCACATCGAGGGTTGGGGCGTTTACACCAACAACCCGACCTGCGGCGCGATGCGCGGCCTCGGCGCGGTCCAGCCGACCTACGCCTACGAGTCCCAGATGGACAAACTGGCGTCCGCTTTGGACCTGGACCCAGCGGAACTGCGGATCCGCAACGCGCTGAGCGAAGGGTCCACTGTGGTCACCGGCCAGGTGGTGGACTTCCCGGCGCCGGTCGCCGAGCTGGTCCAGCGGGTGCGCGACCTGCCGCTGCCGCCCGAGCCGGCCGGCGAACGCGACATCCGCGAGCTGCCCGGCGGCGCGTCCAACACCACGCACGGCGAAGGCGTCGTCCGCGGGGTCGGCTACGGCGTCACGATCAAGAACATCTCCTACGCCGAAGGGCTCGACGACTACTCGACCGCCCGCGTCCGCCTGGAGGTGCTCGGCGGCGAAGCGGTCGCGATGGTGCACACCGCCGCGGCCGAGGTCGGGCAAGGACTCGTCACCCTGCAGCAGCAGATCGCGCGCACCGAGCTGGGCCTGACGCGGGTCAGCGTGCACCCGGCCGACACGAGCGTCGGTGACGCCGGGTCCAGTTCGGCGTCACGCCAGACCTACGTCACCGGGGGCGCGGTCCGCAACGCCTGCCGCGCGGTCGCCGAAGCGGTGTACGCGCGGCTCGGCGTGTCCGCCGAAGGGATGTCCCTGGTGGGCGGGAAGGTCGTCGCGGCCGACGGCGAAGTCGTCGCGGACCTGGCCGAGCTGCTCGGCGACGCCGCGATCGAGGAGACCCGCGAGTTCCACCACCGCCCCACCTACCCGCTGGACCCGGAGACCGGGCAGGGTGACGCCCACGTGCAGTACGGCTTCTCGGCCCACCGCGCGGTGGTCGACGTCGACCTCGATCTCGGCCTGGTCAAGGTCGTGCAGCTCGACTGCGCCCAGGACGTCGGCAAGGCGATGAACCCCGACGCCGTCGTCGCCCAGATCCAGGGCGGCTCGGCCCAGGGCCTCGGCCTCGCCGTGATGGAGGAGATCCTGGTCGAGGGCGGCAAGGTGCGGAACCCGTCGTTCACCGACTACCTCATCCCGACGATCCTCGACATGCCGCCGATGCGCGTCGACGTCCTCGAGCGGCCCGACCCGCACGCGCCCTACGGCGTCCGCGGCGTCGGCGAACCACCGACCATCTCGGCGACCCCCGCGATCGCCAACGCCATCCGCGCGGCCACCGGCTTTGAGCTGCCGCGCGTCCCCATCCGCCCCGAACACATCACTGGAGCCTGAGATGACCACGTCGATTTCCGCCGAGACCGAATGGCTCGACGAAGCCGTCCGCATCGCGGAGACCAACGTCGCGAACGGCGGCGGCCCCTTCGGCGCGCTGATCGTGAAGGACGGCGAGATCGTCTCGACCGGCGTCAACCGCGTCACCGCCAACCTCGACCCGACCGCGCACGCCGAGGTCGTCGCGATCCGGGCGGCCTGCCAGGCACTCGGCACGTTCAAGCTCGACGGCTGCGTGCTCGTGTCCAGCTGCGAGCCGTGCCCGATGTGCCTGTCCTCGGCGCTGTGGGCGCGCGTCGGCAAGGTCCTCTTCGCCGCCGACCGCGACGACGCGGCCAAGGCCGGCTTCGACGACCGCGCCTTCTACGAACTCTTCGACCGTCCCCGCGACACCTGGACGGTCCCCGTCACGCAACTGTCCGCAAAGGACGGTTTCGCCCCCTTCGCGGCTTGGCTCGACAAGGCCGACCGCACCGACTACTGACCCACAAGGCCAGCTGACCGGAGCACAACCGAATCGAACGTCCCGCTCGCCCAGGCACGGTGCTGTGCCTCGGCCTGGCCGAGCACACCCACCGGCAAGGGCAGGACGCATGACCCAGACCGAAGTCACCGCACCAGTGGTCGACGGAGTACCCGAACCACCGCAGCGCCGATCCCTGCTCGACAGGCTGTTCGAGCTGCGGGCCCGGCAGAGCACCCTCGGCCGTGAAGTCCGCGGCGGCGTCACGACGTTCGTCGCGATGGCCTACATCGTGCTGCTCAACCCGCTCATCCTCGGCGCCTCCGCCGACATCACCGGCGCCCGGCTCTCCGCCGCGCAGGTGACCACCGCGACGGCGCTCGCCGCCGCCGTGATGACCGTCCTCATGGGACTCGTCGGCAACGCGCCCCTCGCGCTGGCCGCCGGCCTCGGCATCAACGGCATCGTCGCCTTCCAGATGGCGCCGTCGATGACGTGGGCGCAGGCGTTCGGGCTGGTCGTGCTCGAAGGCGTGTGCATCGTGCTGATGGCGGTCAGCGGCGTCCGCGAACGGATCATGAACGCCATCCCCAGGCCGCTCAAGATGGCGATCACCGTGGGGATCGGGCTCTACATCGCCCTGGTCGGGCTGGTCAGCGCCGGGTTCGTGACCCGGGTGCCGGACGCGGCGCAGACCACGGTCCCGGTGCGCCTCGGGGCGAGCGGGCACCTGCACGGCTGGCCGATCGTCGTGTTCTGCTTCGGCCTGCTGCTGATGATCGTGCTGATGGCCCGCAAGGTCCCGGGCGCGGTGCTGATCAGCATCGGGGTGTCCACCGTGCTCGCCGTCGTGCTGCACGAGGGGTTCGGCGTCGGCGGCTGGGGCCTCACCACCCCGGCGCTGCCCGACCACGTCGTCGCCGCACCGGACTTCGGGCTGTTCGGCCACATCGACCTGTTCGGCGGGTTCGCCTCGGCGGGCGCGCTCGCGGCCACGGTGTTCCTGTTCACGCTGGTGCTGTCCGGGTTCTTCGACGCCATGGGCACGATCACCAGCGTCTCGGACGAGGCCGGGCTGTCGAAGAACGGCAAGGTCCCGCGGATGGGCCGGATCCTGCTGGTCGACGGCGCGGGCGCGATCGCGGGCGGGGTCACCGGCTCGTCGCCGAACACGGTGTTCCTGGAGTCCGCGGCCGGCGTCGGCGAAGGCGCCCGGACCGGGCTGGCGAGCGTCGTCACCGGGCTGCTGTTCGCCGGGACGCTGCTGTTCACCCCGCTCGCCGGCGTGGTGCCGGCGCAGGCCGCGGCGCCCGCGCTGGTCGTCATCGGCGGCATGATGGTCGCGCAGTGCCGCACCATCCCGTGGAACGACCCCGACTACACGATCCCGGTGTTCCTGACCGCGGCCCTGATCCCGTTCACCTACTCGATCACCAACGGCGTCGGCGCCGGCCTGATCGCGTTCGTGCTCATCAAGATCGGCCGCGGCAAGTGGCGCGAGGCCGGCTGGCTGCTTTCCGTGCTGGCGCTGGTGTTCGCGGTGTACTTCGCCGTCGACGGCGTCGAAGCCCTCTTCCGCTAAGGAGAAATCCCGTGGCCCTGATGTTCTTCAACGGCGGCGCCATGCGCGGCGAACCGCTGCACCACCTCCTGGACGGCTCACCGTTCGTGGGCACCGCGCGGACCGCGGCGAAGTACCGGTTCTACGCCGTCGGCGAGCAGTGCCCGGCGCTGTACCCGGTGTCGCACGGCGGTGCGGAGGTGGTCGGCGAGGTCTACGACGTTTCGCTCGACGACCTGCGCGACAAGGTGCTGCCGTCCGAACCGCACGAGCTGGAGCTCGGCGTGGTGGAGCTGACCGACGGCAGTTCGGCGTTCGCCATGCTGCTGCGGCGGCCGTACACCTCGCACGTCGCCCTGCGGGACATCACCGACGTCGGCGACTGGCGGGCGTACAAGGCGAGCGCGTGAAAGTCCTCGTCGCGCCGGACAAGTTCAAGGGGTCGCTGACCGCGGCCGAGGTGGCGTCGGCGGTGGCCGCGGGCCTCGCCGACGGCCACCCGTCGGTCACGGTGGAGACCCTGCCGGTGGCGGACGGCGGCGACGGCACGGTCGACGCCGCCGTCGCCGCCGGGTACGAGCGGGTGCGCGTCCCGGCCCGCGGACCGACGGGGGCGCCGCTGACGGCGTCGTACGCGGTCCGCGGGGACACCGCGGTCGTCGAGCTGGCCGAGGCGTCCGGGCTGCACCGGCTGCCCGGGGCGCCCGCGCCGCTCACGGCGACGAGCGCGGGAACGGGGGACGTCATCGCGGCGGCGGTGGCCGCGGGCTGCCGCCGGATCGTGCTCGGCGTCGGCGGCAGCGCGTGCACCGACGGCGGCGCGGGCCTGCTGACCGCGCTGGGTGCCCGGCTGCTGGACGACGCCGGCCGCGAACTCCCTTCCGGTGGCGCGGCGTTGGCCCGGCTGTCCTCACTGGACTTGTCCGGTCTGTCCGAAGTGGACATCGAGCTGGCGAGCGATGTGGACAATCCGCTGTACGGGCCGAGTGGCGCGGCGTTCGTCTACGGACCCCAGAAAGGCGCTTCCCCCGCGGACGTCGAAGCGCTCGATTCGGCGTTGCGGCACTGGGCGTCGATCGCGGGTCCGGAGTTCGCCTCGAGGCCCGGTGCCGGAGCGGCCGGGGGAGTGGGGTTCGCCGCGATGGCGGTGCTGGGCGCGCGGATGCGGCCGGGGATCTCGCTGCTGCTGGACTTGCTGGGCTTCGAGTCGGCGTTGGCCGGAGCTTCGCTGGTGATCACCGGTGAGGGGTCACTGGATCACCAGACGCTGTCGGGCAAGGCTCCCGCCGGGGTCGCGCGGGCCGCGGCGGCCGCGGGGATCCCGTGCGTCGCGGTCTCCGGGCGCTGCAAGCTGTCGGCGTCCGAGCTGGCGGGGGCCGGGATCGCGGCGGCGTACGCGTTGACGGACCTGGAGCCGGACCCGGCCCGCTGCATGGCGGAGGCGGGACCGCTGCTGCGCCGCCTGGCCCGCCGGGTGGGGGCGGACCACCTGGGCCGGTGAGGCTCAGGCGTCGGCGATGCGGTCCAGCCACTCGGCGAGCAGCACCCGCTCGGCGTCGGTGAGCGCGGTGGTGCCGCCGAGCCCGGCGCGCAGGGCGATCGCCCGTTCGGGCAGGCCGGACGACGCCGGTTCCGCGGTGTCGGTGAGGATGCGGCTCAGCACCGTTTCCCGCGCCGTCGCCGAAAGCTCGCGGTCGCGGTCCGCCTCCGGGGTCGCGATCAGCGAGAGCACGACTCCCATGCCGGTCGCGTGCACGAGCCGGGCCGCGCGTTCGACGCTGACCCGCAGCCGGCCCGCCGCCGCGACCCGTTCGATGATCTCGCGCAGCATCCCTTCGGCTTCGCGCGCGGCGGGGGAGGTGCGGCCCGGGCGGGCGTCGCCGTACATGAGCACGTAGAACTCCGGGCGGGACAGCCCGAACTCCTGGTGCAGGTCCCAGCCGCGCCGCAGGTCCTCGACCGGGTCGCCGGTCGAGCCCAGCGCGCGCTTGCTGGTCAGGTACTCGTCGAACCCGTACGCGGCGACCGCGTCGAGCAGGCCGTCCTTGTCGCCGAAGAGCCGGTACAGCGCGGGTGGCTGGACACCGGCGGCCGCGCTGACCGCGCGGGTCGAGAGCCCGTCGCGGCCCTCCGCCGCCAGCAGCTCGGCCGCCGCCTTGAGGATCCGCTCGCGGGTCTCCGCCGCCGGGCTGACCGGAGTCTTCGTCACCATGGTTCCAATGGTAACAAATCTCGGGTAGCACTAGTCTGGCGCTGGGCCGTCCGGCGGAGGGCTGGATCGGTTCAGCCCGATCGGACATTGCTTGTCACCTGCTGGTGGCTCAATATGTTGCCGCTCGCAACATATTGACGACAACGCCGTCGGAGGTCGGAAATGATCAGGTGGAAAGCGGTCCTGGCCTGCGCCGGAGCAGGGGTCCTGCTCGCCGGGCTCGGCCAGGGCACGGCGCTGGCCAGCGGCACCGCGACCGACTGCTGCGGCGGCGGGGCGTCCTGGGCGACCGGCAACAAGTCCGCGCTGGGTACCTCGACGACGGCCGGCAGCCCGGTGTGGTTCACCGTCGCCGACGGCGTCACGTCCGAGGTCTTCTACCCCCGCGCCGACGTCCCGAACACGCAGGACGTGCAGTACGTCGTCACCGACGGCTCGACCTTCGTCGACCTGGAACGCGACGCCACGAACCACGTCGTCACGATGCCCGACGAGAAGGCGCTGCAGTACACCGTCACCAACACCGCCAAGAGCGGGAAGTACCGGATCACCACCGACTACGTGACCGACCCGGCCCGCGCCACCCTGATCACGAACACCCGGTTCCAGTCCCTCGACGGCGGCAGCTACCGGCTCTACCTGCTGGCCAACCCGTCGATGGCGGGCGGCGGCGCGAACGACAACGCCTGGTGGGACGGCAGCGGCCTGCTCGCCAGTGGCACCGAGACGCTGTTCGGCGGCTCGGCCACCACGGTGGTCCAGGCCCTGCGCGTCTCGACCGGCTTCACCGCGCACGACAACGGCTACACCGGCGCGGGCAGCGACTGCCTGACCGACCTGCGCGCCGACAAGAACCTGAACAACCAGTTCGACAACGTCTCCGGCACCGGCAACGTCGTCCAATGTGGGCAGATCCCGGTCGGCAGCGACACGACGTTCACCGTCGCGCTCGGCTTCGGTGCCACCCCGGCGGCCGCGACCTCGGCCGCGAGCGGGTCGCTGAGCAGCGGGTTCGCCGGCGTCTCGGCGTCCTACCGCAGCGGCTGGAACTCCTACGTCGGCAGCCTGAAACCCGCCCCGGCCAGCGTCTCCGGTGACACGCAACGGCGGCGCGCCTACTACGTCGCCGCGATGGCGCTGAAGACCGCCGAGGACAAGCAGCACCCGGGCGCGAGCGTCGCCGGCCTGGCGACGCCGTGGGGCAACTTCACCAACGGCGACCACCTCAACGACGGCTACCACCGCGTCTGGGGCCGCGACCTCTACCAGCAGGCGACCGGTCTGCTGGCCGCCGGCGACAGCGCCCAGGCCAAGCGGATGGCGCAGTTCCTCTGGAACTCCCAGTGGATCGGCAGCCCGACCGCCGGGGACGGCACGACGTACCCGGCGGGTTCGTTCCCGCGCTACAGCCCGGTCTCCGGGGTCGCCGGCGCGAGCGCCCAGCAGCTCGGCTGCTGCGAACAGCTCGACCAGGACGCCGACGCGATCCTGCTCGCGTGGCTGACCGGTCTCACCGACGCCTCGACCTACGCCAAGGTCAAGACGACGGCGAACCACATCGTCTCGACCGGCCCCGACACCACCGAGCGGTGGGAGGAGCAGTACGGCAAGTCGCCGTCGTCGATCGCGGCCGAAGTCGCCGGCCTGATCGCCGCGGGCGCCATCGCCCGGGCCAACGGCGACACCGCGAGCGCGACCTCGTGGGAGTCCACAGCGGACTCCTGGCGCAACTCCCTGGCCGGCTGGACGGTGACGACGTCCGGCTATTGGGGCGGCCACACCTACTACGAACGCCTCGACCGGGCGGGGAACCCCAACGACGGCGCGGCGATCTGCTTCGACGAAGGCTGCTTCTACGAACACGACGTGACCGACTTCGGCTTCCTCGACTTGGTGCGCCTCGGCATCCGCCCGGCCGGCGACACCACGATCGCGAACTCGGTCGCCCCGACCGCGGCGGCCTCCGACGGCAACGCGCCGATGCAGGTGACGCTGCCCAACGGCGACGTCTACTTCCACCGCTACCCGCACGACAACTACGGCGAGAGCACCGCGAACTGCAGTGGCTGGCCGGCGGGCGGAAACCAGCGGTTCGGCCGGCTTTGGCCGGTGCTGTCGGGGGAGCGGGGCCAGTACGAACTCGCCAACGGCCGTTCGGCGGCGGTGTACCTCAAGTCCATGGCGGACTCGGCCAACGACGGGTACTTCGTGCCCGAACAGGTCTGGGACCGCGGCGACGCCGGGTGCTTCGGGCTCGGCCGCCCGACCGGCAGCGCGGGCCCGCTGATGTGGGCCGAAGGCCAGTACCTCCGGCTGGCGCAGAACATGGACGCGGGCCGCAACCTCGACACGCCGTCGATCGTCAAGTCCCGCTACGGCACCTGAGCGGCCAGCTCGCGGGCCCGGGTCAGCAGCTTCTCGACCCGGGCCCGCAGCTCCGGGGTGTCCCGGCCGAGGTCCGGCAGGAGCTTCGCGTAGGCCGCGACGAGGGTCCGGTAGTTCCGCGCGAACTTGCTCTTGCCGGTCTGGCGGGCGTAGCGGGCGTCCAAGTCGATGATCTCCTGGGCCAGCACGGCCGCGGCCGCCGCCAGTTCGGTCCGCTCGTCCGCTTCGGCGTCCCGGCGTTCGCGCCGCGCCACCGCGGTCCGGGTGGCCCGGCGCGCGGTGAGGTAGAGCGCCGACGAGCCCAGGAGCACGGCCCCGGCCGCGGCGGCGGCGATCAGGTACCGCGGCAGCGACGGGCTGACCGTGCGGCCGCCGTCGGGGATCGCGCCGGAGCGCACGAGCAGGTCGTAGTTGACGACCAGCACCTTCAGCGCTTCGACGGGCCGGTCGGCGAAGGCGTCGATGCCGTTGCCGATCATCGACTCCGCGACGAACGCCTTGCCGAAGTTCTCGTCGTCGCGGCCGGGCAGCCGCGAGCACCCGTACTTCTCGTAGTCCTCGCCGTCCCGGCCGAGCATCACGGCGAGGGTGCCGTCGGCCGCGCTGCCCAGGCTGTCGCACGCGTCGCTCAGGTCCGCGCCCGGTTCGAGGAACGCGACCACCAGCCGCCGGTTGCCGATCACGCGCTCGGCGGCCGGCCGGTCGAGGGTGACCCCGGGCGCGGCGTACACCGACGCCGAGCGCAGCTGCCGGGCGACCGGGCCGTCGAACACGCCCGCCGACCACACCGCCCACCCCGCGAGCACGAGGCAGCCGAGCACCGCGATCCCGAACGCCGAACGGAAGAACCGGGTCACGCGAACCTCCCCCGCAAGAACGCGGCCGGCCGGTAGTCCGGGCGGCCGATGAGGTCGGCGGTGGTGTCCAAATCGGACTCGGCCGCGTCGAGCAGGCTGTGCACGTGCCGGTCCGGAAGCTTCTCGGTGAACGCTTCCCCGGCCGCCGTCAGCTGGGTGATCCCGCGGCTCAGTGCCGCCGCCGAGGCGCCGTCGGTGAGCCCGGAGACCTCGACGGCGAGCGCGGTCAGCCCGGCCAGGCGCGCGGGCACACCCGTCGTGGCCGGCCGGTCCCGGTGCACCACCCGGCGGGCCGAGAGCGCGAGGAACCCGACCGCGCAGGCGGCGAACAGCCACGGCAGCGCGGGCAGCGTGACCCGGAGCGGGTCGAACGGGGTATAGGGGAGCGGGCGGTCGAACAGCCCGGCGTAGCGGATGGCCGTGACGCGGTCGAGCCACGCGCCCAGCACGTTGCGCTGCGGGTAGGCGTACTCGCTGAGCCGGTCGGCGAACTGGCCGTAGAAGCTGGCCGTCACGACCTCGGAGAACGCGGCGGCCGACGGGCCGTCGTACTCGATCCACTGGCCGTACACGGCGACGATCGGCCGGCCGGGGAACTCCTTCGCCAGCGCCGGTCCGAAGTGGACGAGCGGCTGTCCGGCCGGCTGCCGCGGCAGCGCCACGTACAGCGGCTGCGCGCCGGGGAACGCGGAGGTGGTCGCGGGAGCGTCGTTCAGCGTGGCGCCCGGGGCGAGGTACCGGCCGGTGCCGCGCAGGGCGGTGGTGACGGCGGTCAGCTCCCCGGCCGTCGGGTCGTGCCGGGCGATGGCGGGCTGGTCCGGCGGCTCGGGCCGGTGGTTCAGGCGGGCGATCAGGGTGGTCAGCGACCCGGTGACGTCCCCGGTGGCGAACTGGTGGATCCACTCGCTCGCGCGGTCGGCCGAAGCCTGGTAGATCCCGCCGCTGACCTCGGTGCCGACGATGCGGACGGTCGCGGCTTCGACCTCGTGCACCCGCTGCGCGTCCGCCTTCTTCAGCCCGGGCGGCACGACGAGGATCCGGTAGCCGGGGCCGCCGGCCGCGGCCCGCACGGCCTGGTCGTCCCAGGTCGCGATCGCACTCGGGAGCCGCACGACCGGCGCGGCGCCGACCATCGCGGTGAGCTGTTCGGCCGACGGGAGGGTCGCGCCGCTCAGCTCGCCCGCCGAGCCTTCGGGGATCGGGTCCTTCGCCGCCGGTGCCTGGCCGTAGCTGACGTCGGTGCTCTGCTTCTGCACCAGGAGGAACGTCACCAGCACGGCGACGGCCGCGGCGAGCAGGACCCAGCGAATCCGGTCAGCCACGGGCCGCCTCCCGCCACAGCGCGTCGGCGCGGCGCGCGTGGTTTTCGGCCGCCCGGGCCGCTCGATCGCCGCCGCGGGCGGCCGCGATCGTCTCGGCCCGCGTCAGCAGCTGCTCGGCTTCCGGATGGGGCACGGCCGCCGCGTCCCGGCTGACGGCGGCGGCGTCGATCGCCGCCCGCGCGGCCGACCAGGCGGTCCGCCGGCGCAGGTCCCGGTTCCGCCACCACGGCAGCGCGACGACCCCGGCCCCGGCGGCGGCGAGCACCACCGCGCCGAGCACCCACACGAGCCACGTCATCCGGCCACCTTCGCACTTCGATCTTCGGCGAGGACGTCATTCTGACGGCCGGAGCCCGGGAATGTGACAACGTTGCCGCATCGTGTCCCGGCCGGTCACCGGACCAAGTGGACAGTCTTCGCGGCCGGGACGAACGTCGCGGTCTGGCCGCGGGTGAGGGCGACCATGTCGGTTTCGAGACCGTCGCCGAACGCGACCAGGCGGTCGGATTCGACTTCGACCGTCAGCGGCGTCCCGGTCAGCTCGCCTTCGGTGTGCTCGGTGCCGGTCGACGGCGACGGCCACGCCTCGCGCACGAACCAGACCAGCCGGGCCTCGCCGGGACCGGGCAGGCGCAGCCCGCTGTGGCGTTCGCGCCACACCGAGCCGCACCAGCCGGTCGCCCCGGTGCCGGTCCCGACGAGGATCCCCGACGACGCCTGGCGTTCCAGCGGCCCGCCACCGACCCCCAGCCGGTAGCGGGCCGTCTGGTGCCCGGCGTGCCCGAGGTAGATCTCGTTGAGCGCCAGCAGCCGCTGGCCGTCGTCCGCGGTGAGCTCGGCCATCGTCCGGTGCTCGACGTCGCCGGTGGCGCGCACGAGCTCCGCGACCGCGGCCGGCGGGTGCTTGACGAGGACACCGGGCCGGCCCGGCGTCACCCCGATCACCGGCTGCCCGTCGAGGTACTTGGCCACGTTGGCGATCAGGCCGTCCTGGCCGACCACCACGACGACGTCCTCCGGCGTGAACAGGAACCGGTCCAGGTCCGCGCGTTCGACCTCGCCGCGCCGCCAGTCCAGCGGGATGGCCGCCGACGCCGTCTTGAGCGCGGCGCGCAGGGCGGCGTCCGCCTCGGTCACCTCGGCGAGGTCTCGGCCGCGCGTACGCAGGAAGAACTCCGCCTGGCCGCGCGTGCCGTGCCGGGCCAGCAGCTCGTCGAGTTCGGTGCGCCGGTGCACGAGCACGACGCGCGGGGCGAGGCTCACGACCGCACGCCCAGCTTGGTCAGCAGCGGGGCGAGCAGGTCCGGGGTGACCGTGAGGCTGTCGATCTTCGGCAGGTTCCCGGCCAGCTCCTTGAGCGCGAGCCCGGTGAGCACGCCTTCGGGCAGGTCGCGGTACGCCGCCAGCCGGGCGGCCTCACCCGCGGCTTCGGCCTCGCCGAGCGCTCGTTTGCCGTCGGCCTCGACCTGCGTCAGGCGTTCCCGGCGCAACGCCTGCGCCTCGGTCTCGATCCGGTTCGCCGCCGCGGCCTCTTCGGCCTGCCGGCGGGCGTTCGCACCGCGCTGGGCGAGCAGCTGCTCCTCACGCCGGGCCAGCTCGATCTGGTTCTGCAGCTCGTTTTCGCCGATGGCGCGCTCGCGTTCGACGGCGAGGGCGCGCCGCTCGTAGGTCGCCCGGTCGGCCTCCTGCTGCACCTTCTCCCGCGCGGTCGTCTGCAGCGCCTTCTCGACTTCCGGCTCGGCGCGGATGGCGACGACGCGGACGTCGACGACCGCCGAGCCGGTCTGCGCGAGCCGGGTGTCCTCCTCGGCGAGCCCGGCGCGGATCCGGTCGCGGACCGCCTGGACGCCGTCGACCAGCGCGGTTTCCAGCGGCGTGCGCGTCAGGACCTCGACGGCGTACTGCTGGACGTTCTCGGTGAGCAGCCCGCTGATCTGCGCGAGCGGATCGCCCCGCCAGCGTCCGGTGTCCGGGTCGATGGAGAAGTCGATCCGCTGCGCGGCGAGCGTCGGGTCCTCGATCCGGAAGGTGAGCGCGAGCTGGACGGTGACGTCCTGGTAGTCGGCCGTGCGGGCGTGGAACAGCAGCGGCAGCTCCCGGTCGTCGACCGGCACCTCCGAGACGACCGCGGTGAGCGGCCGGTACCAGAACGACAGCCCGACGCCGTCGTGGGCGAGCTGGCCGCGGCGGAAGTGCCGGATGTGCACGGTGGGCGCA
This sequence comes from Amycolatopsis sp. NPDC049159, assembly GCF_040648295.1. Classification (NCBI taxonomy): domain Bacteria; kingdom Bacillati; phylum Actinomycetota; class Actinomycetes; order Pseudonocardiales; family Pseudonocardiaceae; genus Amycolatopsis; species Amycolatopsis sp. NPDC049159. Next base: position 28,737 of record NZ_JBEZDL010000004.1, on the reverse strand, counting down.
CCCCGCAGGTGCCGGAACCCGAAGCGGCGGTCGATGTCGGCCATGGGGACCTCCTCTTATCGTCGTGGTGACGATATGGGGTCGCGGGTGTAATCGTCAAGATGACGATTAAGAGGTAGGGTGGTGGCATGGGTCACCCTCCGTTCGCCGTCACCGTGGACCTCGTCGTGCTCACCCTGACCGGGGACGAGCTGTGCGCGCTGGTGGTGCGCCGGGGAGTCCCGCCGTACGAAGGGGAATGGGCGCTGCCGGGCGGGTTCGTCCGCGCCGACGAGGACCTGTCGGACGCGGCGCGGCGGGAGCTGGCGGAGGAGACCGGGCTGGCGGCGGGGACCGTCCACATCGAACAGCTGGCGGGGTACGGGGCACCGGACCGGGATCCGCGGATGCGCGTGATCACCATCGCTTACCTGGCGTTGGCGCCGGACCTGCCGACTCCGCTCGCCGGAACGGACGCGGCGGAGGCCCGGTGGGCCCCGGTCCGATCGCTGGCGGCCGAGCGGCTGGCGTTCGACCACGACCGCATCCTGGCGGACGGTCTCGAGCGGGCCCGGGCGAAGCTGGAGTATTCCCCGCTGGGCACGGCGTTCTGTGCTGCCGAGTTCACGGTGGCCGAGCTGCGGCGGGTGTACGAGCTGGTTTGGGACACGCGGCTGGATCCGCGGAACTTCCACCGGAAGGTGACGGGGACGGAGGGTCTGCTGACCCCGACCGGCCGCACGACGACCCGCGATGGTGGCCGGCCGGCGCAGCTGTACCGGCGGGGGAGGGCGGAGCTGCTGTACCCGCCGATGCTGCGGACTTGACCGCGGTGGAGCCTGGCTGGGGCTGGTCGGTGAGGCTGGGCTGCTCCGCCGGAACCGGAGCAGGCCGGCAGTCGCCGTGCGGGCCGTGCGGCAGGCCGGATCCACGCTCAACCCGCGTCTGCCGCTGGCCGGCGGGGCGCCTGTGACGGGCCGCCGGCTTGGCGTTGCGCGGGCGAGGCCAAGCCGGCGGACCGGCTGGCGGCTGCCGGTCCGATGGCCCGCGAGTGGACCGGCCCGCGGGCTGTCGGTCCGGTGTTGGGTGGGTCGCGGGCTGCCGGCCGAGTGTTGGGTGGGTCGCGGGCTGCCGGTCCAGTGTCAGGCGGGCCGCAGGCTGCTGGACCAGCGTCGGAGCCGGCGTCGCTGACCCAGCGTCCGCCGGGTCGGCAGCCGCCGGTCCGGCGTCGGAGGTGTCGGGCTCAGGCCGCCCGGGCCGGCACCAGCTTCCGGGCCGCCGTGACCAGGGGCAGCAGCCGCGTGCCGAAGTTGCGGGCTGCCAAGCCGCGCCGCGTGGCCGGGATCAGCAGGGCCGCCGCCGTGGAGACGTTGCGCTGCTTGGGTTCCACCAGCTTGCGGTGCGCGGCCTCGTACCGGCGGAACGCCGACACCGCGTCGCCCGGAGTCCGGCCCAGCTCCTCGGCCAGCGTGTCCGCGCCCGCCATCGCCAACGTCGAACCGTCGCCGAACAACGACACGCACGATGCCGCGTCGCCCGCCAGGACGATCCGGCCCGCCGCCCAGGTGTCCATCCGGACCCGGCTCACCGAGTCCAGGTACAGGTCGTCCGCCTCGCGCACGCGCTCCAGCAGCTCCGGCACCCGCCAGCCGGCACCCTCGTACGCCTCCGCGAGCATGCGCTTGTGCAGCGCCGAATCCCGGTGGTCGAAGCCCGGCACGGCGTCACCGCGGAACATGAAGGCCGCGATGCCGTGACCGCGGGACGGGTGGACCGCCACCGCGCGGCCCGGCGAGTTGTACATCACCAGCTCCGTCCGGTCGGCCGGCGGCTCCGCCAGCGGCAGCGTCGCGATGTACACGCCCATGTGCTCGACGAACGCGTGCTCCGGCCCGAACGCCAGCCGCCGCACGTTCGAGTGGAGGCCGTCCGCGCCGATCACCAGGTCGAAGCGCCGCGGCGCACCCCGCTCGAACGTGACGTCCACCCCGCCGCCGTCCTGGCGCAGTTCGGTGATCGAGTCGTGGAAGACGAACTCGGCGTCTTCGGCGGCGGCCTCGTGCAGGATCGCCGCGAGGTCGGTGCGGGGCAGTTCGATGCCGCCGTCGCCGCCCAGTGCGACCCGGCCGGTGCGTCGTCCCGCGTCGTCGACGAACTTCAGCGCCGTCGCGTCGGTGCTCGCCTCGCGCAGCTTCGCCGTGATGCCCATCCGCTCGGCGACGCGTGACGCCGGCCCGCGGACGTCGACCGGGCTGCCGCTCGAGCGGAGCCCGGCGGCGCGCTCGACCACGGTCGGCCGGAAGCCTGCGCGGGCCAGCCAGTACGCCAGCGTCGGCCCGGCGACGCCCGCGCCGGAGATCAGTGCGGTTTGTTCGGTCATGGTGCTACCCCCATCAAGGTCCTGACCATCGGTCAGTTCCGACCGTACGCTCCTGTCCGGCGGTCAGGCAAGGAGCTAGGCTCGGGCGATGACCGACGACACCCGCGCCCGGATCCTGCGCGCCGCGCTCGAGGAGTTCTCCGAGCGCGGCTTCCACGCGACATCGGTGCGGGAGCTGGCCGAACGCGTCGGCGTCACCAAAACCGCGGTGCTGTACCACTTCCCCGGCAAGGCCGACATCGTCACGGCGCTCGCCGAACCGCTCCTGGACGACCTCGAAGCGGCCATGGTGAAGGCCGCGGACGCCGCCGACCCGCGCGCGGCGGCGATCGAAGGTCTCCTCGGCGTCTGGCTCGGCCACCGCTACCTGCTGCGGATGAACCTGCGCGACCTCGGGCTGACCGCGTCGAAGACGGTGTTCGAGCGCTTCCGCGACGGGATGCTCAAGGCGAACCACCTGGTGGCGGGCCCGGACGCGGACCTCGCGGGGCGGGTCCGAGCCGCACAGGCGATCGCGATGCTCAGCGACCCGGTGGTGCTGTTCGCCGACGCCCCGGTAGCCGAGCTGCGCGCCGCGGTCCTCGACGGCGTCGACCGGCTGTACGCGGCGGCCGGGCCCGAGGACCGCCCCCGCGGCCGTCGCGGCCGGCCGACGGTGATGAGCCCCGAGACGATCGAGGCGGCCCGGCGCCTCTACGACGCCGGGCACGCTCCGGCCGACATCGCGACGGCGCTGGGCGTCTCCCGCGCCACGATCTACCGGCACCTGCCCGGCGCCGAATAATGAGACGCATTAATGAGACTTATTGAGACGTGACCTCGATGGCGGGCAACGCCGCGAGCTGTACGGAGGTCAGCTTCGAAGCCGCCTCGAACACTTTCCGCTGGTGTTCCTTGATCCGCTCGTCCACCAGCCGGCTCAGCTCGAAGGCCAGCCGACCGGTCTGGCGGACCGTGACGTCGTCCACCAGCGGCCGCGCGGCCGACGTGATGACCACGCCGGACGCCGCTCCGTCCGGGGATTGTGAGACGCCCACCGAGTAGGTCTCGCGCGGGTTGACCGCCCCGTCGAGCGAGAAGTCCCGGATCCGGCCGAGCAGCGCGTGCCACTCGGCGACCTCGCCCGGCACCTCCGTGGCTTCGACGTCGGCCACCGTCAGGCCCATGCCGCGGTCGCCGGTGCGGAAGCAGCGGGCGTAGGAGTTGAGCGCCGACACCCACAGCGCCTCGACGAGCACCGGATCGACGCGGGGATGGGCCAGTTCCGCGACGAGCCGTTCGCAGCACTTGAGGGTGAACTGGAGGTCGTCGAAGATCGCGACGAGGTCGGCCAGGCCCAGCGCACCCGGGGTGGCCAGCCGGCGGGCGCTCGAAGGGGTTGTCGTGGAAGCGGACATCCCCCAACGACACCGCATCCGGGCGCGTCCCGGGGTCTCAATTTGCGACACCACCCGCCACGGGCCGCAGCGTCAGCGCGAACGACGTCTTCCTCGGCTCGAGCCGGTACCGCGGCAGGACCCCGGGCCCGCAGGCCGCCGTGCCGAGGCCGTGCTGGGCCACGTCCAGCGTCAGGTGCACCAGCGAACCGGACACCAGCTCGTCGGTGTGCCGCGCCGCTTCCAGGGCCGCGGCCGTCCAGCGGCGGGCCGTGAAGCCGAACTCCCGCTCGCCGTCGACGCGCAGGCCCGTGCCGTCCGGAGCCGTGAAACCCGCCCAGCGCACCGCCGTGCGGTTGCCGTTCTCCTGGGGGAAGACGTACGGCGTCTGCAGGCCGTCGACGCTGCTCGAAAACCGCCCGATCCGCACCGCCTGGCAGCTGTCCGGGTACGCCTCGCCGGGGCCGCCGCCGAACCACTCCGCCGAGCCGAACGTGCCCGGGAGCGCCATCGCCAGGCCCAGCCGGGGGAGTGTGGCCGGCACGGGACCGTCGGGGGTCACGTCGACGCGCAGCCGCAGACCGCCGTCGAACGCCGTCCACGTGTAGTCCGCGAACAGCCCGAACGCCTGCGCCGGCGGGGCGACCCGGGTGCGCACCACGAGTTCGTCCCCGTCGGCGTCGACCTCGATGACCCGGTGCTGCATCCGGTGCAGCCCCGCCTCGAGCCACTGCGAAGCTTCCGACGGCCCGGGTGCGGAACCGCGGTCGTTGTCGGTGGTCGCGCGCCAGACGTCGAGCCGCGGCCCGTGGAGCGAGTGTCCGCCCAGCGCGGTCAGCACGCCCGTTACGGCGTCGAACTCGCCGGCGCCGAGGAGGAGCTGCCCGGCCGTGCGGAACACCGGTCCCCGCACCGGCGGCGCCGGCCGGGCCGGGGCGGCCGACACCGGGAGCTGGCCCCAGCCGACGACGTGCCCGGCCGGCGCCCACGCCGTCGCCGAAGCCAGCGTTGCCGAGACCGTCAGCCAAGACTCGCCGGAAGTGGCGGGCAGCGACGGAAGCGGCACCGATGTCGTCTGTCCGGAAAGGACAGTAGGCACGGCGAGAACTCCCTGCGCGACAGCGGTCCCCTCCTCTTCCAGGAGCCACGTGAAGTCGAGGTGCCCGGTCGAGGCGAAGTCGTAGTGGTTCGCCACGCGGATGCCGGCGGGATCGGCCGAGATGCGTACCGGCTCGATGACCTTCGCGAACTCCGTCAGACCCGGCGACGGCGTCCGGTCCGGGAAGAGCAGGCCGTCGATGACGAAGTTGCCGTCGTGGATGAGCTCGCCGAAGTCGCCGCCGTAGGCGAAGTGGCCCGGGACGGCGATGCCGTGGTCGATCCACTCCCAGACGAAGCCGCCCTGGCAGTTGGGGTACTTCTCGAACAGCTCGCGGTACTCCAGCAGCCCGCCCGGCCCGTTGCCCATCGCGTGCGCGTACTCGCAGAGGAGGAACGGCAGGTCCCGACGCCGCTCGTTGTCGTCTTCGCGGCGGCCGATCCGGTCGACTTCGCCGGGTGTCGCGTACATCCTGCTGTGGACGTCCACGTAGGAGCACTCGTGGTCGCCCTCGTAGTGCACCGGCCGGGTCGGGTCGCGGTGGCGCACCCACTCCGCCATCCGCGCCAGGTTGTCCCCGGTGTGGCTTTCGTTCCCCAGCGACCAGAGGATCACGCTGGGCCGGTTCTTGTCCCGCTCCACCGTGCGCCGCATCCGGTCGAGGCAGGCGTCCGCCCACATCGGCTCGGAGCCGGGGTTGCGGTCCCAGCCCAGCGGGCCGAAACCGTGGGTCTCCAGGTCGCACTCGTCGATCACCCACAGGCCGTACTCGTCGCACAGCTCGAGGAACGCCGGGTCCGGCGGGTAGTGGCTGGTCCGGACGGCGTTCACGTTGTGCCGCTTCATCAGCAGGACGTCGGCCAGCGCCGTCTCCGGCGAGACGACCCGTCCGGTGCGGGGGTCGTGCTCGTGCCGGTTCACCCCGCGCAGGAGCAGCCGCCGTCCGTTGACCTTGAGCTGTCCGTTCTCGACGGACACCGTCCGGAAGCCGATCCGCACCGGCACTCGTTCGGCCACGGTGGACAACGTGCCCGCGTACAACCGGGGCGACTCGGCGCTCCACGGCTCGACGGGCAGCTCCAGCGGCTCCGCGGCCGGGTGCCCGGCGACGCCGAGGGCCGGGATGTCCAGCACGACGTCGGCGCCGGTCTCGACCCGGACGGTACCCAGCCCGGTCGTGTGGTCGTAGTCGGCGCGGACCCAGAAGTCGCCGATCCCGCCGGGCGGGCGCGACAGCAGCGTGACCGCCCGGAAGATCCCGGACAGCCACCACATGTCCTGGTCCTCGAGGTAGCTGCCCGCCGACCACTGGTGCACGCGCACCACCAGGACGTTGCCGCTAGGCCGCAGCAGCGGCCCGACCTCGAACTCCGACGGAAGCCGGCTGCCCTTCGTGACGCCGAGTTCGGTGCCGTTGAGCCAGATCCGGCCGCACGAGTCGATCCCGTCGAAGCGCAGCAGCGCGGGCCCGGCCGGCCAGGCGTGCGGCAGGTCGAAGCGCAGCCGGTGGTCGCCGGTCGGGTTGTCCGACGGGACGTGCGGCGGGTCGACCGGGAACGGGTAGTGCACGTTCGTGTAGGCGGGCTCGCCGTGGCCGTGCAGCTGCCACAGCGACGGCACCGGCAGCTCGTCCCACGCGGCGTCGTCGAACTCGGGATCGGCGACGTCCGGGGGAGCGGCCGCCAGGCTCGGCGAGAGCCGGAACCGCCAGGTGCCGTTCAGCGGCAACGACGGCGCGTCGGAGGTGAAGGCCGCGCGCGGCGGGACCGCCCCGCGGCCGGGGCCCGGGTCTTCGACGTACGACATGAGTCCCCTCGCACCGGGTCCGTGAACGCTCCCGTGAACGTTCACGGGACGGTCGGAAGTGTGCGTGGCGCCGCGTCGGCGTGTCAAGGGATCAGGCGGATTCGCGCAGGTGGAGGGCGGCGCGGACGATCAGCTCGCCGGGTTCGAAGGGTGCGGCACCGGTCACGAGCCGGGCGGCCTGCTCGACGGCGAGGGCGCCGAGCGCGCGGGTGTCGAGGGCGACGCTGGAGAGCTCCGGCTCGACGAGCGTGCCGAGCGCGAGCCCGTCGAAGCCGATCACCGCGAGGTCGGCGGGCACGCGCAGGCCGAACCGGCGGGCCTCGCGCAGGGCACCGATGGCGATGACGTCGTTGAAGGCGAACACGGCGGTGACGTCGGGGTGCGCGGCGAGCAGGGTGGCGAGCGCGGCACCCCCGCCGTCGACGCTCTGGGGAGTGCGCACGATCCACCCGGGCGCCGGCGCGATGCCGTGCTCGGCGACGGCCCGGCGGAACCAGAGCTGGCGGACGCTCGGCTCGGGGCGGCCGTCGTGGTCGAGCATCCCGATCCGCCGGTGCCCGCGCCCGACCAGGTGGGCGACGGCTTCCCGGACGCCGTCCTCGCCGTCGATCGCGATGCCGCTGAACCGCGCGACGTGCGGCTCGCGGCCGAGCAGCACCACCGGGATGCCGGGGGTGAAGCGGTCGAGGTCCGCGTCGGACCGGCTGAAGTAGCCGACCACCGCGTCCACCTGCGTGCCGATCACCCGCAGCGTGGCGAGTTCCTGCTCGGCGTCGCCGGCGGTGTCGTAGACGACGACGTGCCAGCCGCGGGCGCGGGCCGCCTCGAGCGCGCCGGAGGCGACCTCGGTGAAGAAGGGGTTGAGCAGGTCCGGCACCACCAGGCCGATCGTGGTGGTGTCCTGCCGGACCAGGCCGCGGGCGAAGCGGCTCGGGCGGTACCCGAGCTCCCGGGCGGCGTCGAGGACGCGCTGCTTGGTCGAGCCGTCGATCTCGGCCTTGTCGTTCAGCGCGCGCGACACCGTCTGCCGGGAGACCCCGGCCGAGCGGGCGACGTCGTGGATCGTCACCCGCCGGGGTTCGGTGCTGCTCGTGGACACCGCTCGAGTATGCCCGCCCGCGGCCGGGCCGCTAGCCGGCCGGGGTGCGTTCGCGCCGCTTCGAGACGAACCGCCAGCCCACCGCGAGCACCACGGCCAACACCGGGATCGAGTAGAACGCGATCTTCTCGGCGCCGTCGGAGAAGCCCATCAGCACCACGACCAGCACCAGGAACCCGAGCGTCGCCCATCCCGAGTACGGCGCCCACGGCATCCGGTACGACGGCCGTTCCAGCTCGCCGCGCAGCGCGGCCTGGCGCAGGCGCAGCTGGCAGAAGACGAGCGTGGCCCACGTCGTGATCACGCCGAGCGAGGCGATCGCGATGGCGATGTCGAACGCGTCCTTCGGCACCAGGTAGTTCAGCACCACGCCGAGCAGGTAGGCGACCGAGGTGAACAGGATGCCGCCGTAGGGCACGTGGCGGCCGCTCATCCGGCTGACGAACGACGGCGCCTCGCCCTTCTCGGCCAGCGACCGCAGGATCCGGCCGGTGGAGTAGAGCCCGGAGTTGACGCTGGACAGCGCCGCGGTGAGCACGACCGCGTTCATCACGTCGCCGATACCCGGGATCCCGAGCCTGCTGAAGACCGTGACGAACGGGCTCTCGTCGCCGTTGTAGAACGGCCAGGGCAGCAACATCGCCAGCATCAGCACGGATCCGACGTAGAAGACGCCGATCCGCCACACGACGCCGTTGATCGCCTTCGGCAGCACCTTGCGGGCGTCCTTGGTCTCGCCGGCCGCGATACCGACGACCTCGATGGCCGAATAGGCGAAGATGACCGCCTGCAACGTCATCAGCGCGATCCCGATCCCGGCCGGGAAGAGTCCACCGTGGCCGGTCAGGTTGTGCGGGCCGGCCGGCGCGCCGCCGATGTCCGCGCTGGTGAGCACGAGCCCGATCGCGGTGATCAGGAAGACGACGATGGCCAGCACCTTGACCACCGAGAACCAGAACTCCAGCTCGCCGAACAGCTTCACCGAAAGCAGGTTCACCGCGATCAGCACGCCGAGGGCGACCAGGGCGGTGATCCACTGCGGGACGTCCGGCAGCCACTTGTGCACGTAGATCGCCACCGCGGTGATCTCCGCGATGCCGGTCATCGCCCAGTTCACCCAGTACATCCAGCCCGAGACGAACCCGGCCCACGGTCCGATGAACTTCCGCGCGTAGGTGACGAAGCTGCCGGAGCTGGGCTCGTGCAGGACCAGCTCGCCGAGCGCGCGCATCACGAAGTAGGCGGCCACCCCGCAGATCGCGTAGGAGAAGACCAGCGACGGGCCGACCTGGTGGAGCTTGCCGCCGGCGCCGAGGAAGAGCCCGACGCCGATCGCGCCGCCGATGGCGATCATCTGCACTTGGCGGTTGCCCAGCGCTTTCGAGTAGCTTTCACCTTTTTCGGTGAGGAGCGAGGAATCCATGGTTCCCGGACGCTAGAGCTTGTGCGGCAAGTCACCAAGCGGCCTAAGGAAGACTTAAGGTGTGCCGGAGATCACCGCGCGGTTTTCCCGCTATTACCCGGTTTCGATTTGACAGGGGTGCCGCGCGCCCAGAACCGCGGGCCTTCTACGCTACGGCGGTGGACCTCGCGGCGCTGCTTGACCGGATCGCCGGCGACGTCGCGTCCGACGTCGGCCGCGGCGCCGTCGCGGACTACATCCCCGCGCTGGCCAGGGTCGAGCCGGGTCGGTTCGGCATGGCGGTGGCCGAAGTGGACGGTGCGCTGCACGGCGTCGGCGACTGGCTGCACCCGTTTTCGGTGCAGAGCATGTCCAAAGTGTTCACGCTCGCTTTGACGCTTTCCCGCGGCGACGGTGTGTGGACGCGCGTCGGCCGCGAACCGTCGGGCGACCCGTTCAATTCGCTCGTGCAGCTGGAACACGAGGACGGCATCCCGCGCAACCCGTTCATCAACGCGGGCGCGCTGGTGGTGACCGACGAACTCGCGCAGCACGGCGACGCGGTCGAAGCGTTGCTCGCATTCCTGCGCGAGGAGAGTGGCCGCCCCGGAATCGACGTCGACGCCGAAGTGGCGGCGTCGGAAGCGGGGCACGCCGACCGCAACCGCGCCCTCGCGTACTTCATGGCTTCCTACGGCAACATGCGGCACCCGGTGCCGTCGGTGCTGGACCAGTACGTCCGCCAGTGCTCGATCGCGATGAGCTGCGCGGACGTCGCGCGGTCGGCGTTGTTCCTGGCCCGCCACGGCATCCGCAACGACGGCACCCGCCTGCTCGGCCAGAGCGCGGCCAAGCGGGTCAACGCGGTGATGCTGACGTGCGGCACGTACGACGCGGCGGGCGAGTTCGCCTACCGCGTCGGCCTCCCCGGCAAGAGCGGCGTGGGCGGCGGCATCGTCGCGATCGTCCCGGGCCGCTGCGCGGTGTGCGTGTGGAGCCCGGGCCTGGACGCGCGCGGCAACTCGGTGGCGGGGGTGTCGGCGCTGGACCGGTTCACGACGCTGACCGGCTGGTCGGTCTTCTGAGTCAGCGCAGGTAGTTGTAGACGGTGGCTCGCGAGATCCCGAGCAGGTCGGTCAACGCCGGCACCGCGTTCTTCAGCTCCAGGAACCCGCGCTCCTTGACCGACCGGACGAGGTCCTTCTTCCCCGTCGGCGGGAGGCTGCGCGGGGTGTGGCCGCGCTCGGCCGCGTAGTTTTCCACCAGCGTGCGGAGTTCGTCACCCGTGCGGGCGCGCAGGCTCTCGGTCAGCGGCGCGGGCTCGGCGGTGCCGGTCAGGCGGGTGAGGGCCTGGGCCGCCGAGCCGAGCAGGGACACGTCGAGGTTGAGGCACAACGCCGCGACGTACTCGCCGGCCGAGTTGCGGAGGCCGATCGACGTGCTCTTCGCCGGGCGGCCGTCGGGGAAGCGGTTCGGGTAGTTCTGGAGGACGTCCGGGAAGCCCGGGTCGGCGATCCGCGCCAGGCCCAGCTCGGTGGCCGGATCGCCGACCGCGCGTCCGGACAGCCCGCCCTCGATCGCCCGGACGGCGTGGGCCGGGTCGCGCAGGTCGTGCAGCACCACTTCGCACAGGCCGGGGAACATCCGGCCGACCGCGTGGGCGATCTTCTCGGCCTCGCGCAGGAGCAGTTCGTCCTCGGTCACCCGATCAGCTCCCGCAGCTTGCCGGGCGCCTTCAAGCCGGAACCGGTGAGCACGACGACGGTGGTCTCGCCCGGCCGGATCGCGCCGCGGTCGCGGAACACGTCGACGGCCGCGGCGGCGGTCGCGCTGGTCGGCTCGGCGTAGAGGCCGAGCGAGGCCAGGCGGCGGGCGGCCGCGGCGATGGCGCCCTCGTCGATCGCGGCCGTGTCACCGCCCGAGCGCCGGATCGCCGCGACCACCTCCGGCAGGCGCACCGGCTGCCGGATCGCGGTGCCCTCGGCGACGGTCGGGGCGAACGGCGGTGGCGGCCGGTCGTGGACGGCGGCGTCGATGGGGGAGCAGTTCCGCGGCTGCGCGACGAGCAGCCGGGGGCGCTTCGCGATCGAACCGGCGGCCAGGAGCTCGCCGAACCCCAGGTCGCAGCCGAGCACGATGCTGCCCGCGCCGGCGACCGTGACGACGGCGTCGGGCGCGCGGAACCCGAGGTCTTCCCACAGTTCGTAGGCGAGGGTCTTGGTGCCCTGCAGGAAGAAGGGGTGCCAGTTGTGGCTGGCGTAGGTCGTGGCGGCCGAGCGCCGGACGGCTTCGGCGGCGGTGTCGTCCCGGGTGCCGGGCACCAGTTCGACGGTCGCGCCGTACGCCTGGGTCTGCAGGACCTTGGCGGCCGAGGTGCCCTCGGGGGCGAGGACCGTGGCCGCGATCCCCGCCGCGGCGCTGTAGGCCGCGACCGACGAGCCGCCGTTGCCGGAGCTGTCTTCGAGGAGCTCCTTCACCCCGGCGCCGGCCAGTGCGGAGACCATGACGCTGGAGCCGCGGTCCTTGAAGCTGCCGGTCGGGCTGAACCACTCGAGCTTGAACCGGACGCCGGTGCCACCCCAGTCCGGCGTGACCAGCGGGGTGCAGCCTTCGCCCAGCGAGACCGGGCGGAGGTCGCCGGGCAGCGCGGCCCGGTACCGCCAGAGCGACCGGACCCCGGTGTCGACGTCGCCGGGGCCGAGCCCGGCCAGCGGGGCGACGGTGAGCGGGGCGCCGTCGTCCCCGCGCCACCGCAGCGGGTCGCCCGGGTACCGCGTTCCCGAGCGGTCGTCGGTGTACCAGTAGTCCACAGCACCTCCATCGCTGGACAGTTCGTCCAAGTCTAGACGATGTGTCCACTGTTACCGATGAGTATGCGAAATGTCTTCAGCTTTTCTCAGGGAAAATTTGTAACGCGACGGGGGAAGATTGCGATCACCGCCGTCCCGTGGGCGCCGAGCGGAGCACCGATGGTGTTCGCCCGAATACCGCCGGTCGCGCGGCCGGGAGACGGTGTCGGGCCGGCTGACGGCTTCGGGAGGTTCGATCGCGATCGCGTGAGCACCGGGAATCCGGCCGGGTGCCGAATCCACAGTGGACTCCCCGGGGTCCCGGAATTGGATCGAGCATTCTTCACTGCATTCGTTCGAACGCCAGGAATAGCATCGACAAATTCCGGTCAGCCTTCTTGCAATTGACGCGGAGTGTGGTTGCCGAGAAAGGGATACCGGACGGTCGGTATTCCGTTTCCGATACACCGCGGTGACTCGGTCGAAACGCCGGACCCGCCGGTCGGAGTGGTCCGATGTGGGCAATCGCACGCGTCCACCAGGCGGGATGGCTTGCGCCGTCTGGCGGCGTGCTTCCGGTGGGCCGCCCGGCGAACCGGTCCGGAGGCCGCCCGCGGCAATCGGGTCCCGCATCCCGGACCGCGGGTAACATGACAGCGGCGTTAAATTCTTGCACCGCCCGCCTGGTCCATCCCGAATTTTCTGAACCGCGGCGATGAAATCGTGGTGGGTTGTTGACGATGTGCACCGAACCCGCTTAAGTACTCCCCGTTGCCCATGCCCCCTTTCGTTGGAGCGGGAGTTCCCATGCGTCTCTCGATAGACGACTCCGCGCCGGCCGGGCCGGTCGTCGCCGTGTCGCCGCTGCGGTGGCCGTCGGCGCGCGGGGTCGCGGCCGTCGCGCGCGGGGGCGGGCTCGGCGTGCTCGACCTGACCGGCGGGCACGCCGCCCGCGCGGAAGAGCTGGCGCTGCTGGGCGAATGGGGCATCGGAGCGTTCGGGGTCCGGCTCGCGGGGCCGCCGCCGGGCGCGGAACTGCCCGAAGCCGTCACCACGGTCCTGCTGACCGAAGACGCCGAGTGCGAAGCGCGGGACTTCCCGGGCCGCCGGGTACTGGCCGAGGTCACGTCCCGGGCGTCGGCCGCGCGGGCGGTCGAGGGCGGCGCGCACGGCCTGATCGCCCGCGGCCACGAATGCGGCGGCCGGACCGGCGAACTGAGCACGTTCGTGCTGCTCCAAGCCCTGCTCGCCGACGACGCGCTGGACGTCGGAGTGTGGGCCGCGGGCGGGATCGGGCCGCACACCGCCGCGGCCGCGATCGCCGGTGGTGCCGCCGGCGTCGTGCTCGACACGCAGCTCGCCCTGTTGCCGGAAGCCGAACTGCCGTCGCGGCTGACCGCCGGGCTGGCCGGGCTCGACGGGTCGGAGACGACCGTCGTCGACGGCGTCCGCGTGCTCGCCCGCCGCGGCGCCGAACCGCTCGAAGCCGGGCAGGACGTCTTCCTCGCCACGCGGTTCCGCGACCGCTGGGGCACGGTGACGGCGGCGGTGCGCGGCGTCGCCGACGCCGTCGAAGAAGCGTTGCGCGGGGAAACGGCGGTGCTGGGGCCGGGCAGTGCGGGCGGCCGCGCGTTCGGCACGGCGCTGCCGATCGCGCAGGGCCCGATGACCCGGGTCAGCGACCAGCCCGCCTTCGCCGCCGAGGTCGCCGCGGGCGGGGCGCTGCCGTTCATCGCGCTGGCCCTGTCCGGCGCCGACCAGACCCGCGACGTCCTGGAACGCACCCGCGACACCGTCGGTGACGCGCCCTGGGGTGTCGGCGTGCTGGGGTTCGCCGCCGACGACGTCAAAACCGCGCAGCTCGAGGTGATCCGGGCCGTGCGGCCGACCCACGCGATCATCGCGGGCGGGCGCCCGGCGCAGGCCGCGGCACTCGAGGACGCCGGCATCTCGACGTTCCTGCACGTGCCCTCGCCCGGGCTGCTGAAGCAGTTCCTCGAAGCCGGGGCGCGCAAGTTCGTCTTCGAAGGCTCGGAATGCGGCGGCCACGTCGGGCCCCGCACCAGCTTTCCCCTGTGGGAAGCGCAGCTCGGCGTCCTCGGCGACTTCCTCGCCGGCACCCCGGACGCGGCCGGGCAGCTGCAGCTGCTGTTCGCCGGCGGCGTCCACGACGAGCGCTCGGCCGCGATGGTGGCCGCGCTCGCCCGGCCGGTGGCGGCGCGGGGTGCGGCGATCGGGGTGCTGATGGGCACCGCGTACCTGTTCACGCGCGAAGCCGTCGAAGCGGGCGCGGTGCTGCCCGGGTTCCAGCGGCAGCTGCTGGCCGCCGGGCACACCGACCTGCTGGAAACCGCGCCGGGGCACGCCACCCGCTGCGTTCGCAGCCCGTTCACCGAGGAGTACGCGGCGATCAAGGCGGACCTCGCCGAGCGCGGGGTGCCGAGCCGCGACGCGTGGGAACAGCTGGAGACGCTCAACGTCGGCCGCCTCCGCCTGGCGAGCAAGGGCATCGAGCGCGTCGGCGCCGAACTGCGGGACGTCGGCGAGGACCGGCAGCTCGCCGAAGGCATGTTCATGGCAGGCGAAGTCGCCGTGCTGCGCTCGGCCGTCACCACGATCGCCGACCTGCACCGCGCGGTGGGCGAAGGCGCGGACGCGTTCCTGCGCGAGCGAGCCGCCGCTTTCGGTTTCACGTCAACGGAACCCGCCGCACCCGAGCCCCTCGACATCGCGATCGTCGGGATGGCGTGCCTGTTCCCGCAGGCGCCCGACCTGGCGTCGTTCTGGGCGAACGTGCTGTCCGGAGTGGACGCCGTCACCGAAGTCCCGCCGCAGCGGTGGGACCCGTCGCTGTACTACGACCCGGAGGGACGGGGCGGGAAGTCGCCGTCGCGCTGGGGCGGGTTCCTGCCGGAGATCGGCTTCGACCCGCTGCGCTACGGCATCCCGCCGTCGTCGCTGGCGAGCATCGAACCCGTGCAGCTGCTGGCCCTGGAGGCCGCGCACCGCGCGCTGGTGGACGCCGGTTACGAGCACCGCGCGTTCGACCGCTCGCGCACGTCGGTGGTGTTCGGCGCCGAGGCGGGCAGCGACCTGTCGAACGCGATGTCGCTGCGGACCGTGCTGCCGGCCTACGTGGGCGAACTGCCGTCCGACTTGGACGAACAGCTGCCGAAGATCACCGAAGACTCCTTCCCGGGGGTGCTGGCCAACGTCATCGCGGGCCGGATCGCCAACCGGCTCGACCTCGGCGGCGCGAACTACACCGTCGACGCGGCGTGCGCGTCGTCGCTGACCGCGGTCGACGTCGCCTGCAAGGAGCTGACCGCGGGCACCAGCGACCTCGTCCTCTGCGGCGGCGCGGACCTGCACAACGGCATCAACGACTACCTCCTGTTCGCCTCGGCGCACGCGCTCTCGCCGACCGGGCGCTCGGCGACGTTCGACAGCGCGGCCGACGGCATCGCACTCGGCGAAGGCGTCGCGTGCGTCGCGCTCAAGCGGCTGGCGGACGCCGAACGCGACGGCGACCGGGTGTACGCGGTGATCAAGGGCGTCGGCGCGGCTTCCGACGGGCGGGCGCTCGGGCTGACCGCGCCCCGGCCGGAGGGCCAGCACGCCGCGCTGACCAGGGCGTACCGCAACGCCGGCGTCTCGCCCGCGAGCGTCGGGCTGGTCGAGGCGCACGGCACCGGCACCGTCGTCGGCGACCGGACCGAGCTGGCCACGCTGACGAAGGTGTTCACCGAGGCCGGCGCCGCGCCGGGCGGCTGCACGATCGGCTCGGTGAAGTCGCAGATCGGGCACACCAAGTGCGCGGCGGGCCTGGCCGGGCTGATCAAGACCGCGCTCGCGCTGCACACCGGCGTCAAACCGCCGACGCTGCACATCTCGGCGCCGAACCCGGCCTGGGAGGCCGAGACCAGCCCGTTCGTGTTCCAGTCGGCCGCGCAGCCGTGGGCGGCACCGGCCGCCGAGCGGATCGCCGGGGTCAGCGCGTTCGGCTTCGGCGGGACCAACTTCCACGTGGTGCTGGGCGCGCACGACAGCGTCCCGCCCGCTCAGGCGGCCGACGAGTGGCCGGCGGAGCTGTTCACCTTCGCCACCGACGCGGCGGTGCGGGACCTGCTGGCGCTGGCGTCGGACGTCCCGGCCGGGCACGAGCCGTGGCGGTTGCGGGACCTGGCACTGAGTACCTCGCGGCGGGCGGAGGGCCGACAGGCGCGGCTCGCCATGGTCGCGTCCACTGTGGACGAGCTGGTTTCCCTGCTGCGCCAGGCACTCGACGGGCAGGAGCCGGCCGGGGTGTTCCGCGGCGACGGGACCGCGCCGGGCGAAGTGGCGGTGCTGTTCCCCGGCCAGGGCAGCCAGCGGCCGGGCATGTTCGCCGAGCTGTTCGTCGCGTTCCCGGAGCTGCAGCGGTACCTGCGCCTCGACCCGGCGACGGCCGGCGTCGTCTTCGGCCCGGCGGTGTTCGGCGAGCCCGCGCGCCGGGCCGCGGTGGACCGGGTCACCGACACCCGCGTCGCCCAGCCCGCGCTCGGCCTCGCCGGTCTGGCGGCGTTCCGGCTGCTGACCCGCGCCGGCGTGCGGCCCGCCATGCTCGGCGGGCACAGCTACGGCGAGCTGACCGCGCTGGCGGCGGCCGGCGCGTTCACCCCGGAGGGCCTGCTGCACGCGAGCCACGCCCGGGCGGGGGCGATCCTCGACGCGGTGCCGGCGGCGGACCCGGGTGCGATGGCGGCGGTGTCGGCGGCCGCGGCGGAGGTCGAGTCGGTGCTCGGCTCGTCGCCGGTGGTGCTGGCCAACCACAATTCCCCGAAGCAGACGGTGATTTCGGGCGCGACGGCGGACGTCTCGGCGGCGATCGAGCGGCTGCGCGAAGCCGGGCTGGGCGCGAAACGGCTCCAGGTGGCGTGCGCGTTCCACAGCCCGCTGGTCGCGGCCGCCGGCGACGCGTTCGGCCGCACGCTGGGCGCGATCGGCGTCGTCCGGCCGTCGGTGCCGGTGTACGGCAACCGGACGGCGGCGCCCTACCCGGCCGGGCCGGACGAGATCCGCGGCGAGCTGGCCGCGCAGCTGGGCGCGCCGGTGCGGTTCGTCGAGCAGATCGAAGCGATGTACGCGGCCGGGGCGCGGGTGTTCGTCGAGGCGGGCCCGGGTGCGGTGCTGGCCGGGCAGGTCGGCGCGATCCTCGGCGACCGTCCCCATCGGACGGTCGGTTTCGAGCAGCCGGGCCGCCGCGGCCTGCCGGGCTTCCTCGGCGCGCTGGCGCGGCTGGCGGTGTCCGGGGTCCCGGTCGAGACAAGCTGGCTGTTCCGCGGCCGGGACGCGCTCGACGCGGCGACGGCCCCGCGCCCGAAGCGCCCGGGGTGGACGGTCGACGGCCACCTGGTCCGGACCGCGGACGGCACGATCCCGGCGGGCGCGCTGCGGCCGGCGTCGCGGATCACGCTGGGCCTGCCGGCGGTGGAGGCACCCACGTCGGAAGCGATGGTCGCGGACTTCCTGCGGACGAGCCGGGAGATGATCGCCGCCCAGCGCGATGTCCTGCTCGGGTTCTTCGGCACCGGCGAGCCGCCCGCACCGGTGGTCGTTCCCGCAGTCGTTCCGGAGGTGCTCCCGGCGCCGGTGGTGGCTGCCGCCGAGCGGTCGGTGCTGGCGACCGTGGTCGCGGTGATCGGGGAGCGGACGGGGTATCCGGTGGAGATGATCGAGCCGGATCTCGATCTCGAGGCCGATCTCAGCGTGGACTCGATCAAGCGGGCGGAGATCGCGGGTGAGCTGGCGTCCCGGCTCGGGCTCACCGGCGGTGATGTGGAGGAGTTCGCGAAGGCGCGTACGGCGGCCGCGATCGCCGACCTGGTCGGAACTCCGCAGCAGCCCGAGGCCGGCACCTCGGTGCTGGAGACCGTGGTCGCGGTGATCGGGGAGCGGACGGGGTATCCGGTGGACATGATCGAGCCGGATCTCGATCTCGAGGCCGATCTCAGCGTGGACTCGATCAAGCGGGCCGAGATCGCCGGGGAGCTGACCGTCCGGCTGGGCACCGGCGACGTCGAGGAGCTGGCGAGGGCCCGGACCGCGGCGGGGATCGCGGACCTGCTGGGCGAAGCCGGTCGCGACGAACCCCGGCCGGTGGCCGCCGAGCCCGAGCCTGTGATCATCGCGCCGAAGCGGTACGTCATGACCGACGTCGAACTCGCCCCGGCGGGCACCCCCGACATCGCGGGCCGCCGGCTCCTGGTCGTCGGTTCCGGCGCGTTCGCCGAGGACGTCCGCACCGCGCTGACCGGCCACGGCGCCGAGGCCGAAACCGGCGACGACGTCCGACCGGGCTTCGACGGGTACCTGTTCCTCGACCCCGTCCTGCCCACCGCCTTCCCGCGCTACCAGGACGCCCTCGCCCGCCACCCCCGCTGGCTGCTCTCCGCCGGGCCCGCGGAGGGCCTCCGCGGCTTCCACCGCAGCCTCGCCCGCGAGTACCCGGACACGCTCACCCGGGTCGTCGAAGGCGCGGACGCCGCCGGCCTCGTCGCCGAACTGTCCACTGTGGACCGTGAGCCGGTCGTCGTCCACAACGGAACCGCGAGGCACGGCATCGAACCGGTCGAAGAGAGCCTCGGGCTCCTCGCCGGCAGCGGCGCCGGACCCGCGGGTGACGGCGTGGCCGAAGCCGCCGCCATCGGGCTCGACCGCGAGTCGGTCGTCCTCCTCGTCGGCGGGGCGAAAGGCATCACCGCCCGCTTCGCCGCCACCGTGGCCGCGGCGGCGCACTGCCGGATCGAGCTGCTCGGCCGGACGGCCCTGACCGCGGAAGACGAACACCCGCAAGCGAAAGACGCCAACGCCCTCCGCGCCGCCCTCATCGGCGACGGACTGAGGAACCCCGCCGAGATCGAGAAGACCGTCCGGCGCACCATGGGCGAGCGCGAGGTCCGGGCGACCCTCGGGGAACTCGAAGCCCTCGGCAGCCCGGTGCGCTACCAGTCCGTCGACATGCTCGACGCCGAAGCCGTCCACCGCGCGGTCAAGGAGATCCACGCCGAGCACGGCCGGCTCGACGGGATCGTCTACGCGGCCGGCGTCATCGAGGACAAGCTCGTCGCGGACAAGACGCCGGAGTCCTTCACCCGGGTCTACAGCACCAAGGCGGACGGGGCCAGGACCCTCCTCGAAGCAACCGCGGACCTGCCGGACGAGCCGAAGTTCGTCGTCCTCTTCGGCAGCATCGCCGCCGCGCTCGGCAACCGGGGCCAGACCGACTACGCCGCCGCCAACGACGCGCTCGAAGCCCTCGGGCGGCGGTGGCCTGCCGGGCGCGCGGTGACCGTCCACTGGGGACCGTGGGCCCCGGCCGGCGAGCACGACGGGATGGTCACGCGGGAGCTGGTGCGCGACTACGCCCGCCGGGGCATCGCGCTGATCGACCCCGAGGAAGGCACCCTCGGCCTGCTGCGAGAGCTGGCCTGGGGCCGCCCCGGCTCCGCCGCCGTCGTCCACACCGCCTCCGGGTGGTGACCGGGATGCGTGTTGCGATCGTCGGGATGTCGGTGCTCCTGCCCGGCGCCCCGGACCTGGCGGCGTACTGGCGCAACCTCGTCGGCGGCGTCGACGCCATCACCGAAGTGCCGCCGGAGAAGTGGGACGGCACGCACTACGCGCCGGACGAGCGGCGCGCCGACCGCGTCTACTGCCGCCGCGGCGGCTTCGTCGACGAACTGGCCGAAGTGGACGTCGCCGGGTTCGGGATCATGCCGACGTCGGTGCCGTCCACCGAACCCGACCAGCTGATCGCGCTCCGCGTCGCCGCCCAGGCCGTCGCGGACGCGGGCGGCCCGGACCGCCTCCCCGCGGACCGGGCCAAGGTCGGCGTGGTGCTCGGCCGCGGCGGCTACCTGACGCCGGGGCTCGTCCGGCTCGACCAGCGCGTCCGGACGGTGACGCAGCTCGTCCGCACGCTCGGCGAGCTGATGCCCGAACTCGGCGCGGACAAGCTCGACGCCGTCCGGCAGGCCTTCACCGACCAGCTCGGCCCCGAGGCGCCGGAGTCCGCGATCGGGCTGGTGCCGAACCTCGCGGCGTCGCGGCTGGCCAACCGCCTCGACCTGCGCGGCCCGGCGTACACCGTGGACGCCGCGTGCGCGTCCTCCCTGATCGCCGTCGACCACGCGGTGCGCGAGCTCGCCACCGGGCGCTGCGACGTCGTCCTCGCCGGCGGTGTGCACCACTGCCACGACATCACGTTCTGGAGCGTGTTCACCCAGCTCGGCGCGTTGTCGCCGAGCGAGCGGATCCGGCCGTTCCACCGCGACGCCGACGGCGTGCTCATCGGCGAGGGCACCGGCATCGTCGTGCTCAAGCGCCTCGCCGACGCCGAGCGCGACGGCGACCGCGTGTACGCCGTGGTCACCGGCACCGGCGTCGCCTCCGACGGGCGGACGGCGAGCCTCGTCAACCCCGACTCCGGCGGCCAGGTCCGCGCGGTCCGCCAGGCGTGGGCCGCGGCCGGGCTCGACCCCGCCGACCCGCAGTCGATCGGCCTGCTGGAGGCCCACGGCACCGCGACCCCGGCCGGGGACGCCGCCGAACTCGCCACCCTCGCGGAGGTGTTCGGCGCGCGCGGTGAAGCGGTTCTCGGCTCGGTGAAGTCCATGATCGGGCACACGATGCCCGCCGCCGGCATCGCCGGGCTCGTCAAGGCCGCGCTGGCCGTGCACCACGGCGTCCTGCTGCCCACCCTGCACTGCGACGACCCGCACCCCGCCCTCGCGCGCACTCGTTTCTCCCCTTTGGACACCGCGAAGGACTGGGACGCGGCCGTGCGCCGGGCCGGCGTCAACGCGTTCGGGTTCGGCGGGATCAACGCCCACGTCGTGCTGGAGCAAGCGCCGGGCCGGGCGGCGCCGGTCGTCGTCCGGGAGCCGGAACGGGTGCTGCGCCTGGCCGCCCGGACGGTCGGCGAACTGCGGGACCTGCTCGACCGGCCCGCGACGCCGGTGGCCGGCGACGGCCCGGTCCGGCTCGGCGTCGTCGACCCGACGGAGAAACGCCTGGCACTCGCCCGCAAGGCGGTCGCCCGCGGCCGGGCCTGGCGGGGCCGCAACGACGTCTGGTTCGCCGACCGCCCGCTGCTCGGGCCGGGCGGCGGCAAGGTCGCCTTCCTCTTCCCGGGCCTGGAATCGGAACTGACGCTGAACTGCGGTGACGTCGCCCGCCACTTCGGGCTCCCGTGGCAGCACGCGGACGTCGAGGTCGGCGACGTCGGCCGCCAGGGCACCGCGGTCTTCGAGCTGGGCCGCCTGCTCAACACCGCGCTCGGGCGTCTCGGCGTCGTCCCGGACGCCGTCGCCGGGCACAGCCTGGGGGAGTGGACGGCGATGGCCGTCGCCGGCCTGCACGCCGAGGCCGAGGTCGACGCGTTCCTCGCCGGCTTCGACCCCGACGCGCTCGTCGTCCCCGGCCTCGCCTTCGCCGCGATCGGCGCGCCCGCGCCGCAGGTGATCGAGGAGCTGGCCGGGCGCACGGACGTCGTCCTCTCCCACGACAACTCGCCCAACCAGGCCATGGTCTGCGGGCCGGCCGCCGCCGTGGCCGCGCTCGTCACGCGGTTCCGGGACGCGGGGATCGTCGCGCAGGTGCTGCCGTTCCGGTCCGGGTTCCACACGCCGATGCTCCGGCCCTACCTGGACCCGATCCGCGACGCGGCCGCCCGGTTCACCCTGCACCCGCCGCGGCTGCCGATCTGGTCGGCGACGACGGTGGCGGAGTACCCGGCCGCCGAAGCGGACGTCCGCGAGCTGTTCGTGCGGCACCTGCTGGAACCGGTCCGGTTCCGCCCGCTCGTGCGGGCCCTGCACGCCGCCGGGTTCCGCGCGTTCGTCCAGGTCGGCGCGGGCCAGCTCGGCTCCCTGGTCGGCGACACCCTGCACGGCGAGGAGCACCTGGCCGTGGCGGCGCACTCGGCGCACCGGCCCGGCCTCGCGCAGCTGCGGCGGGTCGCGACCGCGTTGTGGGCCGACGGTGCGGACATCGACTTCACGCGGCTGCCGGGCGAACGCGGGACGCCGTCGAAGGCGGTCAAGCTGGACCTGGGCGGCCACCTCATCTCCCTCGACGAAGGCGTCCGCGCGCGCATCGCCCTCCCGGCTCACCGGTCCACAGTGGACGACCTGGCCCGGAAGGGCCCGCTCGCCGCGGAACTCGCCGCCCTGCTGACCGACACGGCCCAGCTGGCGTCCACCGCCCTCGCCGCGTCCGCACTTTCACGTGAAAGTGCGGACCAGGGGCCGCACTTTCACGTGAAAGTGCCGCCACTGGGGGAGCTGGACACGACGCTCGTGGTGTCGGTCGAGGCGATGCCATACCTGCTCGACCACTGCTTCTTCAAGCAGCCGCCGCAGGCCGACCCCGGTGACCGCTGGCCGGTCGTCCCGGCGAGCACGGTGATCGACCACCTGATGGGCTTCGCCGAGCAGGCCGCGCCCGGCCGCCGCGCGGTCGCGGTGCACGACGTCCGGCTCACGCAGTGGATCACCGCGGTCCCGGCCGTCACCGTGGGGGTCCGGATCCGCCCGCACGGCACCGACCGGGTGCTCGCCGCGCTGGACGGCTACTCCCAGGCCGTCGTGGAACTCGCCCCGGCGTACCCGGCCGACGCGCCGGCGCCGTGGCGCTTCCCCGCGTCGGCGGAGCAGGTCCCGCGGACGACGGCCGCCGAGCTGTACGCCGACCGCTGGATGTTCCACGGCCCGGGCTTCCAGGGCGTCACCGAGCTGACCGCCGTCGGCGAGCGGCACGTCCGCGCGGTGCTGACCACGCCCGCCGCGCCCGGCGCGCTGCTGGACAACGTCGGCCAGGTGCTCGGTTACTGGATCATGTCCCGGCTGGCCGAACGCACCACCGTCTTTCCGGTCGCCGTGCGCGAAATCCGGTTCCACGGCCCGCACCCGGCGCCGGGGGAGCGGCTGGAGTGCCTGGTCAAGATCACCGGGCTGACCGGCGAATTCCTCGAAGCCGACATGCAGCTCGTCCACCACGGCCAGGTGTGGGCCGAGTTCACCGGCTGGCGCGACCGCCGGTTCGACAGCACCCCGCACATCCGGCAGGCCGACCGGACCCCCGAGCGCTCGACGCTGTCGATCGAGCAGCCCGGCGGCTGGGCGCTGGTGCACGAGCAGTGGCCGGACCTGGCCACCCGCGAGCTGATCATGCGCAACTACCTCGCCGGCGCCGAGCGCGACGCCTACGAAAGCCGGCCACCGCGAGGACGCCGTCAGTGGCTGCTCGGCCGCATCGCCGCGAAGGACGCCGTCCGCCAGTACCTCTGGGCGCGTGGCGAGCCCGAGATGTTCCCGGCCGAGCTGCGGATCGGCAACGACGACGCCGGGCGCCCGTTCGTCACCGGTGCCTACGGCCGGGAGCTCCCGCCGTTGACGATCTCGGTGGCGCACCGGGCCGAGGCGGGGGTGGCGATCGCCCGGCCCTGGCCGTGCGGCATCGACGTCGAGGAGGTCGGCAAGCGCCGGGAGTCCACGGTGGACGCCGCGCTGGGTGCGGCCGAGCAGGCGCTGTTCGCCGGCCTGCCCGGTGACCCGGAACGCTGGTTCGCCCGGTTCTGGACGGCGAAGGAGGCCGTCGCGAAGCTGCTCGGCACCGGCCTGCGCGGCGAGCCCCGCGACTTCGAGGTCGTCGCGGCGGGAACGACCGAGCTCACCGTCCGCGCCGCCGGGCGGGACCACCTCGTGCACTGCGCCGACCTCGCGCACCCGCCGCGCCGCTACGTCGTCGCCTGGACCGAAGACCCGAAGGAGACCGCGGAATGAGCATCGAGACCACCGCAACGGACGAGGCCGCCGTCCTCGCGCAGCTGGCCGGGATGCTGCGGGAGCTGCTCGAGGAGTACGGCCTCGACGACACCGAGATCACCATGGACACGACCTTCCACGACGACCTCGAACTGGAGAGCGTCGACCTGGTGGCGCTGTCCGGGCAGCTGCGCGAGCACTACGGCGACCGCGTCAACTTCGCGACCTTCATCGCCGAGCGCGACCTGGACGAGATCATCGCGCTGACCGTCGGCGAGCTCGTCCGCTACACCGTCGCCTCGCTGCGGGCCACCGCGTGAGCCGCGTCCGGGCGGGCGAGCTGGACGTGCACGTCCAGCGGCTCGCGGCCGAAGCGCCGCTCGACGGGGACGCGCCGCTCGTGGTGTGCGTCCACGGCCTGCTCACCGACAGCCTGGCCAGCTACTACTTCACGCTCGGCCCGGCCCTCGCCGCGCGCGGGCTCGACGTGCTGATGTACGACCTGCGGGGCCACGGCCGCACCACGCGTCCCGCGTCGGGGTACCGGCTGGAGGAGTTCGTCGACGACCTCGTCGCGGTCCTCGACGCCTGCGGGGCGACCCGGCCGGTGCACGTCGTCGGCAACTCCTTCGGATCGTCGGTGGCGTTCGGCCTGGCCGCCGCCCGCCCGGACCGGGTCGCGAGCGTCATCGCGATCGAGGGCGAACCGCCGACCGAGGCGTGGACCCGGCACATGGCCGACGGGCTCGCGGACGCCAAGACCCGGCTGGCCATCGACGAGGTCATCGGCTGGATCGCGGAGAACCACGGCGCGCACACCGCGCGGCTGTCGAAGGCCGCCCACCGGATCCTGGAGACCACCACCATCGCCGAGGACGTCCCGCGCAGCGCGACCATCGCGGCGGACCTCTCGGCCGTGCGCTGCCCGGTGTTCGCGATCTTCGGCGGCGACTCGGGCCTCGCCGCCCAGGTCCCGGACTTCGAAGCGAACCTGGACCGCTGCCGGTGCGCCGTGCTGCCCGACCAGGGCCACTCGGTGCTGGTGGAGCGGACCGCCGAAGTGATCGACCTGGTCTTCGAGTGGGTCCGCGACACCTCGCGCGCCCCGGCCCGGGCGCGGTAGTGGCGCGGTTCCTGTTCGTCGTCCCGCCGCTGGTCGGGCACGTCAACCCGGCGGCGGGCGTGGCGGCCGAGCTCACCGCGCGCGGCCACGAAGTCGCCTGGGCGGGCCACGACGAGCTGCTGTGGCAGCTGGCCGGCCCGGACGCGCTCGTGTTCCCCTGCGCGGTGCCCGCCGAGCTGCCGGAGCGCCCGCCGGACCTCAAGGGGCCCGCCGCGCTGCGGTTCCTCTGGCAGGACTTCCTCGTCCCGCTCGCCGACGCGATGGCGCCCGGCGTGGCCACCGCCCTCGACGCCTTCGAGCCGCACGTCGTCGTCGCCGACCAGCAGGCGCTCGCCGGCGGGCTGCTCGCCGAAGCCCACGGCCTGCCGTGGGTCACCTCGGCGACGACGTCGGCCGAGCTGGTCGACCCGCTCGCCGGCATGCCGAAGGTCGCGGACTGGGTCGGCGGGCTGCTCGACGGCCTGCGCGCCCGGATCGCCGGCGGCCGCGGCACGGCCGACCCCCGGTTCTCCCCGCACGGCGTGCTCGCCTTCACCACCCGCGAACTGCTGGGCACGGCCGTGCTGCCGCCGCGGGTCCGGCTGGTCGGACCGGCTCTCGGCACCCGGCCGTCCACAAGCGACTTCCCGTGGGAGTGGCTCGACCCGCTCCGCCCGGCCGTGCTCGTCTCCCTGGGCACCGCGAACACCGGCGCGGGCGCGGGATTCCTGGCCGCGACGGCCGAAGCGTTCGCCGGGATGCCGGTCCGCGCGGTGATCGCCGACCCGGGCGGCGTGCTCGGCGCGGTGCCGCCGAACGTCCTCGTGCGGCCCTCGGTCCCGCAGCTGCCGCTGCTGCCGCGGGTGGACGCGGTGCTGTGCCACGCCGGGCACAACACGGTGTGCGAAGCGCTGTGGCACGGCCTGCCGCTGGTGGTCGCCCCGATCCGCGACGACCAGCCGATCGTGGCGGCCCAGGTGGTCGCCGCGGGCGCGGGTATCCGGCTGCGCTTCGGCCGCGCGGACCGCGACCGGATCGCGTCGGCGCTCGAGGAAGTGCTGACCGAGCCGTCCTACCGCCGGGCGGCCGAGGCGGTGGCGGCGTCGTTCCACGCGGCGGGCGGGAGCGCCGCGGCCGCCGGGCACCTGGAACAGCTCGCGCTGGAGAGCCTGCTGCCGAAAACTTGAGGTGCACCGGGAAAATCGTCCGGGTTACGGTGCCGGGATGACTGTTTCCGTGTGTGCTCCGAGAGACGTCCCCGCGCTCGTGGCGTCGGCCGCGGCCCTGTTCGCCGAGGACGGCGGCCGCCGTGATCCGTTCATGGACACCGGCTGGCCCGCCCGCGAAGGCCACGCCTACTACGCGAGCCTCGTCGAAAACCCGGCTTGCCTGTGCCTGCTCGCCGCCGGCGGGCACCTGATCGGGCGGCTGCGGCCGCCGGACCCGCTGCGCCCCACCGCGGTCCGCGCGGTGCTGGAGAGCATGCGGGTAGCCTCGGAGCACCGCCGGTCCGGCGCCGGCGCCGAGCTGGTCGCCGCTTTCCTCGGCTGGGCAAGGGAGAACGCCGCGAACGACGTCACCGTCGCGGCCTACGCGGCCAACCACGGTGCGCTGGAGTTCTACCGGGCACAGGGCTTCGAGCCGTTCGAAGTGGTGCTGCGTCACCGGAACGGGTGGCTATCCACAGTGGACGCCGCGCACTAGCCTCGGAGGCCGAGCGAGGAGGGTGCGGATGACGGCCACCGCCGAGGTCGCCCACGAGCCGGCGCCCGCGCCGCTGAGCAAGGGGCGGGTCAACGCCGTCTTCGGGGCCGTGCTGCTCGGCATGCTGCTCGCCGCGCTGGACCAGACCATCGTCGGGACCGCGCTGCCCACCATCGTCGGCGACCTCGGCGGCGCCGGGCACCTGTCCTGGGTCGTCACGTCCTACCTGCTCGCCGAAACCATCATGACCGTCGTCGTCGGCAAGCTCGGCGACCTCTTCGGCCGCAAGCTGATGTTCCAGCTGTCCGTGGTCGTGTTCGGCATCGGCTCGTTCTTCGCCGGGTTCGCCGACAGCATGGTGTGGCTGATCGTCTGGCGCGCGGTGCAGGGCCTCGGCGGCGGCGGGCTGATGGTCACCTCGACCGCGCTCATCGCCGACGTCGTCCCGCTGCGCGAGCGCGGCAAGTACCAGGGCGTGCTCGGCTCGGTGTTCGGCGTGGTGACCGTCGCGGGCCCGATGCTCGGCGGCTTCTTCGTCGACCACCTGTCCTGGCGCTGGGCGTTCTACGTCAACATCCCGCTGGTCGTCGTGGTGCTGGTCGTGGCGTCCTCGGCGATGCCGAACGCCCGCGCCGCGGTCAAGCCGGTCATCGACTACCTCGGCATCCTGCTGATCGGCCTCGCCGCGACCGGCCTGACCCTGGTGACGAGCTGGGGCGGCACGCAGTACGCGTGGGGCTCGCCGACGATCGTCGGGATGGCGATCGGCTCGGTGGTGCTGCTCGCCGCGTTCGTCTTCGCCGAACTGCGGGCGAAGGAACCGATGCTGCCGATGCGGCTGTTCCGCAACCCGGTGTTCACCGTCGCCGGGATCATGAGCTTCGTCGTCGGCTTCGCCATGCTCGGCGCGTTGTCCTACCTGCCGACGTACATGCAGTACGTCCAGGGCACGTCGGCGACTTCGTCCGGCGTCCGGCTGCTGCCGATGGTGCTGGCGCTGCTCGTGGCCTCGATCGCGGCCGGCAACGCGGTGAGCAAGACCGGGCGGTACAAGATCTTCCCGCTGGCCGGCGCGGCGGGCATGACGATCGGGCTCTACCTGCTGTCCCGGCTCGACACCGACACGGGCTTCTGGGAGGCGTCGGCGTACATGGCCGTGCTCGGCCTCGGGATCGGGCTGGGCATGCAGGTGCTGACCATCGCGGTGCAGAACACCGTCGACTACGCCGACCTCGGCGTGGCCACCTCGGGCGTGACGTTCCTGCGGTCGATCGGCAGCTCGTTCGGCGCGGCGATCTTCGGCACGGTGTACGCGAACCAGCTGACGCCGAACCTGGCCACGGCGGTGGCCTCGTTGCCGCCGGGTGTCGACCCGCGGGCGCTGCAGGTCCCGACAGCCCTGCACGCGCTGCCGGCCGGGGTGTCGGCGCCGGTGATCCAGGCCTACAGCGATTCCCTGCACGTGGTGTTCCTCGCCGCCGCGCCGGTCGGGCTGGTCGCGTTCGCGCTGGCGTTCTTCCTCAAGGAGGTCCCGCTGCGCGACACCGCCCGCGCGGCGGCCCCGGACCTCGGCGACGGCTTCGCGATGCCGGAAGCGCGGACGGACGACCGCGAGCTGGAGCGCGCGGTCGCGACCCTCTTCTTCCGCGAGCGGCGCGAGGTGGCCCCGGCGATCGTCGAGCGCGCCGGCAGCGACCTCGACGAAGGCGGCATCTGGTGCCTCCTGCAGGTCCACCTGCGCGACCGCCGCGGCGAACCGGCGACGCTCAAAGCGATCGGCGACCACTTCGGCGTCCCGGCCCCGGTGCTCGAACCGGCGTTCAACCGCCTGGAGCTGACGGGTCACCTGCGGTACGCGCGTGAGGGCTGGGAGCTGACCGACGCCGGCCGAGCGGAGTTCGCGAAGGTGGTCGCGGCCTGGCACGACTGGCTGGCCGACCGCCTCGGCGACTGGGGAACGACCAACCGGGCCGAGCTGGACGCGGCGATCGGCCGGGTAGCGGCCCGCCTCCTGGACCAGAGCGCGGAGACCCGTGCCCACGGCCGCCACGCACTGGCCTAAGCCCGCACTTTCCCTATGAAAGTGACGACCTAACCCGCGCACTTTCACGTGAAAGTGCGCACCTGGGGGCCGCACTTTCACGTGAAAGTGAGCGGGGGAGCCGCGCCACAAACACGTGGGGGGGCGGGCCCG